>SLLR01000091.1 GCA_007134025.1 Desulfuromonadaceae bacterium
GTCCGCTTTCAACTGGTGCTTGCCGAAGGGCGGTTTCCGGTGCGTCTGCAGTGCTGGGGACGTTTCAACGTCCACAACGCCCTGGCGGCGGCTGCCGCCGCTGTGGCGCTGGAGATCGACGCAGCGACCATTGTTCGCGGTCTGGAACGATTTCGGCCCTGTGCCGGACGAATGGAAGTCAGCACCCTGGTGGACGGCGTGCTGCTGTTGGAGGACTGTTACAACGCCAATCCCCAGGCGGTCAAAGCCGCTCTGGCGACCCTGGCCGAGGTGCCGGGCAAGGGTCGTAATATCGCCGTTCTCGGGGATATGCTGGAACTGGGAGAAGCGGCCGGGGATCTGCATCGGGAAATTGGTCGCTCGGCTGCCGGTTGCGTAGACGAACTGCTGCTGCTCGGAACCATGGCGGCAGAGACCGCTGACGGTGCCCGGCAAGCCGGTCTGGATCGAAGCCACATTGCCGTCACCACCGATCATCAGCAACTGGTCGACCGGCTTCAGCGTCTGCTACGGCCCGGAGATCGGGTGTTGGTCAAGGGGTCGCGGGGCATGGCCATGGAAAAAGTCTGCAGCGCCCTCAAGACGATTCGACCGCAACAGGCGGTGGGCCACTGACCGTTGTGAAAATCGGCCGGCCGCATGTCATTGTGCTGCCGGAGCCTGCAACATGCAGGATTTGTTTCGCCGCCAAGCGGCACAGGATCTGATCCCGGGAGAGGGTTCGCATGCTTTATCATCTGCTCTACCCTTTACATACCGAGTATTCCGTATTTTATATTTTTCGCTATATCACCTTTCGCACCATCTACGCGACGATTACGGCTCTGGTTATCTCCTTTATTTTCGGACCCTGGCTCATCGAAAAACTTTCCCGGTTGCAGATCGGTCAGACCATTCGCAAGGTCGGACCCGAGTCCCACTTCAAAAAAGAGGGGACGCCGACCATGGGGGGAACCCTGATTCTGCTGGCCATCGTGCTGCCCACCCTGTTGTGGGCCGATTTGAGCAACATCTATGTCTGGGTGACTCTGCTGGTCACCGTGGGGTTTGGCGTGGTCGGTTTTATGGACGATTACCGCAAGGTTCGACGCCGAAGCAGCGACGGGCTTTCGGCGCGGGAAAAAATGCTCTTTCTGACCATGCTGGCGACCGGCGCCGGCGTCGCTCTCTACCTGTATCCGGCTTTTCAGACCACGCTGGCGGTGCCCTTCTTCAAAGGCGTCGCTCCGGATCTGGGCATGTTTTACGTTCCTTTTGCGGTGCTGGTCATCGTCGGCGCCAGCAACGCCGTCAACCTGACGGACGGGCTGGATGGGCTGGCCATCGGGCCGACCATTATCGCCTCCGGAACCTATTTGCTGTTCGCTTATCTGGCCGGCAACGCCCGGCTTGCGAGCTATCTTCAGATCAGCTCGGTGCAGGGCGCCGGAGAACTGGCAGTGTTGTGCGGGGCCATGGTCGGCGCGGGACTTGGTTTTCTCTGGTTCAACACCTACCCGGCCCAGGTCTTCATGGGGGACGTGGGCAGTCTGTCGCTTGGAGGAGCCCTGGGTACTATCGCCGTCATCACCAAGCAGGAGATTGTGCTGGTGATTGTCGGCGGAATTTTTGTGATCGAAGCCCTTTCGGTCATTTTTCAGGTCTCGTCCTTTCGGATTTACGGGCGGCGCATCTTTCGCATGGCGCCGCTGCACCATCATTTTGAACTCAAAGGCTGGCCTGAACCGAAGATTATTGTCCGTTTCTGGATTATCAGCATTATTCTGGCGCTGGTCGCCTTGTCGACGCTGAAGCTCCGCTAATTCGAAGCAGCGGGGGGGGAAGAGCGAGGCAAAAGGGGATTTTTAAAAAAAGGTAATATCGTATGGCAGGGTATGGTGGACAGCGGGTAGTTGTGGTGGGAGCGGGTCGGACCGGACGGTCCCTGGCGGATTTTTTCCTTCGCCGCGGGGCGCGGGTGATCCTTTCCGACAGCCGCGCCGCTGCCCAACTGCCGGACTGTGCTTCGCTTGTGGCGCAGGGAGTTGTGGCCGATTTTGGCGGACACAGCCCCCACCTGTTCGCGTCGGCCGATCTGGTGGCGGTGAGTCCCGGCGTGACCCTGACCCTGCCTGTCATCGAGGCGGTCCGCTACCGGGGAGTGCCGGTGCTCGGCGAGATCGAAATCGCTTTTCGGGAACTTCAGGCGCCGCTGGTGGGGATTACCGGTACCAACGGCAAATCGACCACCACCTGCCTGCTGGGCGAGGTGTTTCGGGCCTGGGGACGAAAAACCTTCGTTGGCGGCAATCTGGGAACGCCCCTGATCGAGGCGGTTGAAGAAGACTGGGAATGGTTGATCGCGGAAATCTCCTCCTTTCAACTGGAGGCGGTGGAGAGCTTTCGGCCTCGATACGGCCTGTTGCTCAATCTCAGCCCGGACCATCTCGACCGCTATCCCGACATGGACGCCTACCTGGCCGCCAAGCAGCGCCTGTTCGCCAACATGACCGAGAGCGATGTGGCGGTGCTAAACGGCGACGATCCGCAGGTTTTGTCGCTGGCTGGCGACGCCGTATGCCGCAAGGTGCTGTTTTCCTCCAGCCGTTCTCTGCCCCAGGGCATGAGCCTGGAAGGTGAACATCTGGTGTGGCGCTGGCGGGGAACGGAGCGGCGCTTTAACGGCGCGGAACTGCGGTTGTGCGGCCGTCACAATCGGGAAAACGTCATGGCGGCGATGATCCCGCCGCTCCTGGAAGGCTGTCCACCTATCACGGTCTGGTCGGCGGTATGCGCCTTTGGCGGTCTGGACCATCGCATGGTGCGGGTCCGGGAACTGGACGGCGTGGCCTGGTACGACGATTCCAAGGCCACCAATGTCGGCAGTGTGGTCAGGAGTCTGGACGGGCTGGCAGCCCCTGTTACCCTGATTGCCGGTGGTCGGGACAAGGGCGGCGACTACGCACCTCTGGCAAAAGCGGCTGAAGGCAAAGTCGCGCATCTGATCCTGATTGGCGAGGCCGCCGAACGTATGTCCCGGGCTCTTGCCGGCCGGGCGGTGATTCACCGGAGCCTGTCTCTGGAGCAGGCGGTGCGCCTGGCCCGGCAACTGACTCCGGCCGGCGGTTCGGTGCTGCTGTCTCCGGCTTGTTCCAGTTTCGACATGTTTCGCTCCTACGGCGAGCGGGGCGAGCTGTTCATTCGGCAGGTGCAGCAGCTGCCCGAATCCGCGGAGGAAGCCACATGACGGAGCCCAGTCATTACGATCAGGCCATTCTGGTGCTGGCCGTTACCCTGACCTGCTTCGGCCTGGTGATGGTCTATTCCTCTTCTTCGGTGATGGCTCAGGGAAATTACCAGGACGGGTTTTACTTTCTCAAGCGGCAGGGGATGTTTGCGGTGATCAGCCTATCCCTGATGGCCGTACTGATGCGCATTGACTATCGGCGGCTGCGGTGTTTGGCGGTGCCGGGATTGTTCTGCAGTGCCCTGGCGCTGATTCTGGTGCTGGTTCCCGGAGTCGGCGTCGAGGTCAACGGCGCCAGCCGCTGGATTCGGCTGGCCGGTGTCAACTTTCAGCCCGCCGAAGCGGTGAAACTGGCGATGGTCTGCTATGTGGCCCATTCCCTGGCCAGGAAGCAGGACAAGGTGAAAAGCTTCAAACTCGGCATACTGCCCTACATGATCGTGCTGGCGCTGCTGCTGGCCCTGTTGCTCAAGCAGCCGGATCTGGGCAGCGCCATAATTCTGGCCATCGTGGCCGGTCTGATGCTGCTGGCTGCAGGAACCCGCATCAGCCACCTGTTCTGCCTGCTGCTGCTGGCTATGCCCTTTGTCTATTACGCGGTCTGGAATGTGGGCTATCGGCGACGGCGCATTCTGGCCTTTCTGGATCCCTGGCAGGACCCCACCGATACCGGCTTTCAGATCATTCAGAGCCTGATCGCTTTTGGCCGGGGAGGGTGGATCGGCAACGGCCTGGGAGAAGGCAAGCAAAAGCTCTACTATCTGCCCGAGGCCCATACGGATTTCATCTTTTCGGTGGTCGGCGAAGAACTCGGTTTTGCCGGGGTGCTGGTCATCACCGCGATGTTTCTGCTGTTGATTCTTCGCGGCTTTCGCACCTCTCTGCAGGCGCCCGACGATTTCGGCCGGCATCTGGCCTTTGGTATCACCATTCTGCTCGGGCTGGAAGCCTTCATGAATATCGCCGTGGTGCTGGGACTGCTGCCGACCAAGGGAATGGCACTGCCCTTTGTCTCCTATGGTGGCACCAGTCTGCTGTTCACCCTGGCGGCTGTCGCCATATTGTTGAATATTTCCGCCCAGGCCGACAAGGGGGGCACATGAAGATTCTGTTTGCGGGAGGCGGAACCGGCGGCCACCTGTTTCCGGCGGTGGCTCTGGCCCAGAAATTACTCGCCGGCGACCCCGAAGCCCGAGTGCTTTTTGTCGGTACCCGGCGGGGTATCGAGGCCCGGGTGCTGCCGGAACTGAAGCTGCCCCTGGAGACGGTGTGCATTCGCGGTCTGGTGGGGCAGGGGCTGTGGGGCAAGCTGCGAGTGTTGCCGCAACTGACGGCCAGCATTCATCAGTCTTTGGGCATTATCGATCGATTCAAGCCGGACCTGGTCCTCGGCGTGGGGGGATACGCTTCCGGCCCTGCCCTGCTGGCCGCCCGTTTGAAGAAGATTCCCTGCGTCATCCATGAGCAGAATGCCTGGCCGGGTCTGACCAACCGACTGCTGGCGCGGTGGGCGGAGCGGGTCTTTCTGTCCTTCAGCGAGGCGGACGGAGCCTTTAACCGCGGCCGCACGGTGCTGACCGGAAATCCTCTGCGCAGCGGCATGGAAGACTGTCCGCCGCTGCCGGACACGGAACCGACCCTGCTGGTGTTTGGCGGCAGTCGCGGAGCCCGGGCCATCAACCGGGCGATGATGGGAGCTTTGCCGCGACTGGAGACCTTGCGAGGCCGACTGCGAATTCAGCACCAGACCGGCAGCGCCGACCTTGCGGAAGTCTCACAGGCTTACCGGCGGGCCGGCTGGGGCGATGCCGAGGTGGTGCCCTTCATCCACGACATGGCGGCGGCCTACGCCCGCGCGCAGCTGATCGTCTGCCGGGCGGGAGCCACCACCATTGCCGAATTGACCGCCTGCGGCCGGCCGGCCATCCTGATCCCCTACCCCCTGGCGGCGGGGGATCACCAGACGGCCAACGCGCTGATGCTGAGCCGTCGGGGAGCGGCTCTGATGCTGGCCCAAAAAGAGTTGACCAGCGATCTTCTGGCCCGCCTGGCGGGGGATCTGCTGCAGGATCGGGAGCGTCTGCTGTCCATGGCGGGAATGGCCCGTTCTCTGGCCCGGCGGGGTGCCGCCGACCGTATTCTGGAAGAATGCCGCCGTCTTGTCGGGGTTTGCACCCCATCGGCGCAGAAACAGGAATAGGCTGATTTTATGTACGGCAGGATTCGTAAAATTCATTTCGTTGGTATCGGCGGCATCGGCATGAGCGGGATTGCCGAGGTGTTGCTCAATCTCGGCTACCGGGTTTCCGGGTCCGATCTGCGCGAGACCGAGATCACCCGGCGGCTGGCCGATCTGGGTGGCGAAATCCGCTACGGCCACGCCGCGGAAAATCTGCGGGAAGTCGACGTGGTGGTGACGTCGACAGCGGTCAGGCAGGACAACCCCGAGGTGCATGAGGCCCACCGCCTGCTGGTGCCGGTAATTCCCCGAGCGGAAATGCTGGCCGAACTGATGCGGATGAAATACGGCATTGCCGTGGCCGGAACCCACGGCAAGACCACCACCACCAGCATGGTGGCGACCCTGTTGTCTCATGCCGGCATCGATCCCACCGTGGTCATCGGCGGACGGCTCGACTCCATCGGCTCCAACGCCAAGCTGGGACAGGGCAAGTTCCTGGTCGCCGAGGCCGACGAGTCGGACGGCTCATTCATGAAACTCTCGCCGACCATTGCCGTGGTCACCAATGTGGACGCCGATCATCTCGATTTTTATCAGGATATCCATGAGATCAAGGCGACTTTCTGCGAATTCATCAACAAGGTACCCTTTTTCGGCCTGGCCGTTCTGTGTCTCGATGATCCCAACCTGCAGAGCCTGATTCCGCAGGTGAAGAAGCGTTTTGTCACCTACGGTCTGGCCAACCAGGCGGATTTCAACGCCGTTGATATTGTCTACCGGGAAGAGCGCAGCTCCTTTACCGTGTGCCATCAGGGACAAGCCCTTGGCCGTCTTTCCATCCGCATGCCCGGCCAGCACAACGTTCTCAACGCGTTGGCTGCGGTGGCGGTTGCTCGGGAGCTGCAGATTCCCTTTGCCAACATCGCCGAAGCTTTTCAGGATTTCTGCGGCGTCCAGCGCCGTTTTCAGCGCAAGTATCAGCATCGGGACATTATGGTGGTCGACGATTACGGTCATCATCCCGCCGAGATCCGGGTCACCCTGGCGGCCGCCCGGACCGGATGGAAGCGGCGTGTGGTGGCGGTCTTTCAACCCCACCGCCACAGCCGCACCGCGGCGCTTTTTGACGAGTTTGTGACCGCCTTCTATCAGGCTGATCATCTGGTCATCATGGATATCTACGGCGCCGGCGAGTCTCCCGTAGAGGGTGTGGACGCTGCACGGCTGGCCGATGAAATTCACGGACACGGTCACAAGGGGGTGCACTATCGGGGTTCCGCCGAAGAAGTTCTGGCGCATCTGCGCAGCGAAGTGCGGGAAGGAGACCTGGTGATTACCTTGGGCGCCGGCACGGTGTGGCAGGTGGGCGAACGTTTGATTGATGCGTTGCGGGAGCGTCACGGTGACTGAAGCCTTGCTGGCGGAAATACGGGCCGCCCTGCGCGGTCCGGTTCTCACCGGGGAGCCCATGAGCCGGCATACCACCTGGCGCATTGGCGGCCCCGCCGACCTGTTCCTGTGTCCTGCGGGTCGCGACGATCTGCGGCTCGCACTGGAGCTTTTGCGGCGTGAACAAATCCCCTGGCAGGTGATCGGCAAGGGCAGCAACCTGCTGGTGGGCGATGGTGGCATACGGGGCGCGGTCATTCAGTTGAGCGGCCTGGAGGGCCTGGATTTTTCCGCGGCCCCTCTGGTCAGGGCTGAAGCCGGAGTGCGGCTCATGTCCCTGATTCGGGAATCCTGCCGACGGGGTCTGGGTGGCCTGGAGCAGATGGCGGGGATTCCCGGAACCCTGGGCGGCGCGGTGGTGATGAACGCCGGCGCCGGCTTCCAGGAGATCGGCAGGCTGGTGCGCACGGTGGTGCTGGCCGGCGCCGATGGCGAGGAACACTGGACGGCCGAGCAGATCCGTTTCGCCTATCGCACTACCAGCTTGCCCGTCGACCGCGTGGTGGTGGCGGCTGAACTCAAGCTGGTTCCCGCCGCGGCCGATGGGCTGCTGGACGAGGTTCGGCAGCGGCTGCTGCTGCGGCGCAGAACCCAGGGAGTCGGCCGGCCCAACGCCGGATCGGTATTCAAGAATCCACCGGGCCAACAGGCCTGGAAACTCATCGATCGCGCCGGATTGCGCGGTGCCGCGGTCGGCGGCGCACAAGTCTCGGAGCGGCACAGCAACTTTATCGTCAACAACGGGGGCGCCAGTGCCGCCGATGTGCTGGGTTTGATAGCGCAGATTCAGGACCGGGTATACCGCCAGAGCGGTATCCTTCTGGAACCCGAAGTCTTTATTGCAGGAGAGGTTTGATAACCATGTGGGGCGCCATTGATCAGGAAAAACCCATAGCGGTACTGCTGGGTGGCCTTTCGGCGGAGCGGGAGGTTTCCCTGCGCACCGGCGAAGCCGTACTGAACTCCCTGAAGCGACAGGGCTACGCGGCCTTTTCCATTGACGCCGGTCGCGACCTGCCGAGCCGACTGACCTGGCAGCAGTGTTCGCGGGTTTTTATTGCCCTGCACGGTCGCTACGGCGAAGACGGCAGTGTTCAGGGGTTGCTGGAAACGATGCAGCTGCCCTACACGGGCAGCGGGGTGCTGGCCTCCAGCATGGCCATGGACAAGGTGGTGACCAAGAAGCTGTTGCTCTATCACCGGCTGCCGACACCGGTCTTTGCGGAACTGTCCCGTGCCGACATCGAACAGGACCGGCTGAGCGATTGCCCGCCGTTGCCGGTGGTGGTGAAACCGGTTCGGGAAGGATCAACCATCGGCATCAGCCTGGTGCACCAGAAGTCCCAGTTACCGGCCGCTCTGGCCGCGGCCCTGGGTCACGACGATCGGGTGCTGGTGGAAGAATTTATCGCCGGTCGGGAAGTGACCGTTGCGGTGCTCGACGGGGAAGCGCTGCCGGTGATCGAAGTGGTTCCCAAGAGCGGTTTTTACGATTATCAGGCCAAATACACGGCTGGCTGTACCGAATATCTGCTGCCTGCCCCGCTGGAGCAGCCGCTGTACCACGCTCTGCAGCAGGCCGCCGTGGCGGTGTTTCATATTCTCGGTTGCAGCGGCGCCGCCCGCGTCGATTTTATGGTCCGCGACGGACAGTTCTACTGCCTGGAGGCCAATACCATTCCGGGCATGACTGAAACCAGTCTGCTGCCCAAAGCCGCCGCCGCCGCCGGACTTTCTTTTGATCAGCTGGTGGAGCGGATTCTGGCCGGATGCGGTCTGAACAAGTAGAGGTTGGCATGCGTCATTACAGACAATCCGCTCCGATGCGGAGAAATCGCCCCAAAAAGCAGAAACGTCCGGTGCCCTGGAGACGCCTGGGCCGGCGCCTGCTGCAGGTCCTGGCTGTGGGTGCCGGCAGTACGGCGCTGCTGTTGGGGGCGGGACAGGGGGCGCGGATGTTGCGTGACTCGGAGCTTTTCATGGTGGCGGCGGTGCAGGTGGAGAATCACCGGCGCCTCAGTCGGGAGGATGTCGTGGCCCTGTCGGACATCGCCCCGGGAACCCGAATATTCGACCTGGATCTGAACCTCATCGGCAGCAAGATCAGTGAAAATCCCTGGGTGGCCTCCGCCCGGGTGCAGCGGGTTTTTCCCAACGAAGTCAGGATTCGTATCGAAGAGCGCATGCCGCAGGCGATTGTTCGCCTGGGCTATCTGTATTACGTTGATAATAACGGCGAAATCTTTAAAATGCTTGATGCCGAAGACCGGCTCGATTACCCTCTCATATCCGGGATTGAACGGCAGCTGATGCTGGATCACCCCGAACAGGGCCGGGAGCTGCTGCTGGGCGCTCTGGGACTGTTGAAGGAACTGGAGGAGCGGCGGATTTTCGGGCTGGATCAGGTCTCGGAGCTGGGTGTCGATGTCCACCAGGGTATCACCCTCTATACCTATCGGGGCGGTGTTCCGATCCGGTTTGGCCAGAACGGCTATCGCACCAAACTCGACCGCCTGGAGCGGGTCTATGGGGATCTGCAGCCGCGACTGGCGGCCATTGATTATATCGACCTGAACGTCGTCGAACGGGTTATCGTCAAGCTTGAGAGCCGCCCCGTGCGGGGACGGGGCTAGTTTGTATCCATCCGGGAACTCCGGATGGGTAAAGCGCGGTTTTTTTATTGGAAAGAGCAATTTTTCGCAGTGACAGGGTCGTCGAGGGATGCCCCAAGACGAAAAAAGGCCGTTTCCGAATGAAAGCCAGTTTATCAAAGGGGAACAGACCAATGAGCAATCACAAGGAGAATCTGATTGTCGGGCTTGATATCGGCACCACCAAGATCTGCGCCATTGTCGGCAACCTGACCCATGAAGGTCTGGATATTGTCGGCATCGGCACCAGTCCTTCACGGGGATTGCGCAAGGGGGTGGTGATCAACATCGAGAGCACCGTCGAATCGATTCAGAAGGCCCTGCAGGAGGCGGAACTCATGGCCGGGTGCGAGATCAAGTCGGTTTTCGCCGGCATCGCGGGAGGTCATATTCGGGGTTTCAACTCCCAGGGCGTGATTGCGGTGAAGAATCGCGAGGTGACCCGTGAAGACATCAACCGGGTGATCGACGCGGCCAAGGCTCTGGCGATCCCCATGGATCGGGAAGTGATTCACGTGCTGCCCCAGGAATTCATCATCGACGATCAGGACGGCATCAAGGAGCCTCTCGGCATGAGCGGCGTGCGACTGGAAGCCAAGGTGCACATTGTTACCGGCGCCGTTGCCAGCGCCCAGAATATCATCAAGAGTTGCAACCGGGCCGGGGTCAATGTCGCCGATATCGTTCTGGAACAGCTGGCGTCATCGGATGCCGTGCTGTCCGCCGACGAAAAGGAACTCGGGGTGGCGATGATCGATATCGGTGGCGGCACCACCGACATCGCCGTCTACCTGGATGGCGCCATCAAGCACACGGCGGTGCTGTCCCTGGGCGGCAACCATCTGACCAACGACATCGCCGTCGGGCTGCGGACTCCCATGGCTGAAGCGGAAAAGATCAAAATTCAGCACGGCTGCTGCCTGACATCCATGGTCGGCAAGGAACAGAGCATTGAAGTGCCTTCGGTGGGAGGGCGTGAGCCGCGGCTGCTGTCGCGGCAGTTGCTGGCCGAGATTCTCGAGCCCCGGGTGGAAGAGATCTTTACCCTGGTCAACCGGGAGATCGTTCGCAGTGGTTATGCCGAATTTCTCGCCTCCGGGGTGGTGATCACCGGCGGTTCGGCGATTCTTGCGGGCATGCCCGAGATGGCTGAGCAGGTTTTCGCCCTGCCCGTTCGGCGGGGCGTTCCCCAGGAAATCGGCGGGCTGGTGGATGTGGTCAACTCACCCGTCTATGCCACCGGGGTCGGGCTGGTCAAATACGGTACCCGCAACATCAAGGCCCGAAAGTTCATGATCGGGCAGGAAAATCTTTTTGAAAAGGTAATGCGACGCATGCGCGAGTGGTTGGGCGAATTTTTCTAAGGGGTGCGTGCCGGATTCCTGTCGGCACCGGTCGAAGACGGAAAACACATCAGTCGCTTCAGGTTACGGAGAAACCTGCAGCGACGCAAAGGGGGGAGGCAGTTATGTTTGAATTTGACGATAGTATCGATCAGTCGGCTCAGATCAAGGTGATCGGCGTCGGTGGCGGTGGCGGCAATGCGGTCAACACCATGATTCGCTCCAAGCTCGAAGGGGTTGGTTTTGTCTGTGCCAATACGGACGCTCAGGCGCTGCGCAACAGCGAGGCGCCGCTGAAACTGCAGCTCGGCTCCAAACTGACCAAGGGCCTGGGGGCCGGGGCCAATCCGGAAATCGGCCGGGACGCGGCCCTGGAGGACCGGACTCGCCTGGCGGAAATTCTGGAGGGGGCCGATATGGTTTTCATCGCCGCCGGGCTGGGCGGCGGTACCGGCACCGGCGCTGCGCCGGTAATCGCCGAGGTGGCCAAGGAACTGGGCGCTCTGACCGTCGGAGTGGTGACCAAACCCTTCACTCGGGAGGGCAAGCAGCGTCTCAAGAAGGCCCAGTACGGCATTGACCGTCTCAAGGAAGTGGTCGATTCCCTGATCGTCATTCCCAACGATCGGCTTCTCGGCCTGTCCGGAAAAAATACCAGCATTCTCGAGGCCTTCCGTCCCTCGGACGATGTGCTGCGGCAAGCGGTACAGGGCATTTCCGACCTCATCACCACCAGCGGACTGATCAACGTCGACTTTGCCGACGTCAAGGCCATCATGAGTGAGAGGGGCATGGCGATGATGGGTATCGGGCTCGCCGAGGGAGAACGCCGGGCCACTGAGGCTGCCCAACAGGCGATCAGCAGCCCGCTGCTGGAAGATATCGACATCTCCGGCGCCAAGGGGGTGCTGGTCAACATCTCCGGTTCTTCCAGCATGACCATGGAGGAATTTGACGAAGCCAGCAGCATTATTCACGAAAAGGTTCACGAAGACGCCAACATCATCATCGGTCTGGTCATCAACGAGGATCTGGGCGACAGGATCAAGATCACCGCTATTGCTACCGGTTTCGGCGCTTCTTTCGAAAAGGGCCGGCGCAACGTCGATGAGTTTCAGAGCCGCATCAATCTGGCGCCGGAAAAGGTCGATCGGGACCTGCCGACCTTCATTCGCGAGCGCCAGAAAGATACCCCCAGAACACTGCGCACTGCTGCCGGTGAAGAGAGCGAATTCGACATTCCCACGTTCCTGCGCAAGCGGGTCGACTGAGGGATTCCGGGGAATCGGTGCAAGGAGGACAGTGACTCGCACCATGAGTCCCTGAGCACGCTCATGAGCTGTTTGCCAAATGGCCGACAGCCCCGCAAGAGTTCTCTTCCTGCGACGGTGTTTTTCCCCGGTATCGACCGGTGTTCGCTGACCTGCGGCGACAAGACTCCGCTTGATCGCTGCCAACAACCCGAGGTGGCGGGCGCCGGTTGATATGCTTGTAAAGACCGGCCGGACGGCCGGTGGTGTAATGATGTGACGACCCCCTCGTCCTCGGGGACCGCCTTGCGCGGTCCCTTTTTCTTTGTTCACCCTGCCGGTTTGTCTGCCGCAGCCGATTGCGGCCGGTACGCCCCGAGGGTTGGACGGATCCACACTGGAGGCTCAATGTCACGCCGATTGCTGGCAACCGCCCGCCGCCGCCTGGAAGCCGAACAGGGCGCCCCCCCCCATCCCTGGGGCGGCCGGCTGCGCGTGGCACTGATCTACCCGAACCGATACCACCAGGCCATGAGCAATCTGGGCTTTCAATGGGTCCACCAGGCCATCAACAGCCGCCCTGATACCCTCTGCGAGCGGTTTTTTCTCCCCGACGAAGCCGACCTTCAGGAACATCGCAAGTCCGGCTTCGGGCTCTTTTCCCTGGAATCAGCCAGGCCTCTCACCGATTTCGATCTCATCGCTTTTTCCATCTCCTTTGAAAACGACTATCTGCACCTGCCCACCCTTTTCGAGTTGGGGCGTATTCCCTTATGGTCGGCACAGCGGGGAGACGACTACCCGCCGGTTTTGTGTGGCGGGGTTTGCGCATTTCTCAATCCCGAGCCGCTGGCCGAGATCATGGACCTTTTCGCCGTGGGCGAAGGTGAAAAAATTCTCCCCGGTCTTCTCGATTGCCTGCAGCCGCCCGTTTTGCCCCGCCGGGATCTGTACGACAAGTTATGCCGCCTGCCCGGTATCTATGTCCCGTCCCGTTATCGGGTTGAATATGCCAAGGATGGAAGGCTGGTGGCGGTCACGCCCCTTGGTCACGCTCCCCGGCGGGTGCGCCGTCAGTGGCTGGAGAATCTCGATGACGTTGAATGCCGAAGCTTCATTCATACCAAAGAGACGGAATTCGGCGACCTGTCGCTGGTGGAAATCTCCCGGGGTTGCGGTCGAGGCTGCCGCTTTTGTGCCGCCGGCTTTATTTACCTGCCGCCGCGGGAACGCAGCGCCGTCGCACTGGCCCCCCAGTTCGCTGATGGCCTCTGCTACAGGCCACGGCTCGGCCTGGTCAGCGCGGCGGTCTCTGATCACAGCCAGATTGTCCAGTTGCAGCAGGAGATTCAGCAAGCCGGGGGACAGTTCTCGGTAGCCAGTCTGCGCATCGATTCCCTCACCGCCGCCGAGATTGCCGCCCTCAAGGAAGCGGGCCACCGCACTGTGGCTCTGGCTCCCGAAGCGGGCAGTCAGCGGTTGCGCAATGTTATCAACAAGGGGTTTGACGTACAGGGTATTCTGCGGGCGGTGCGGCTGGTAGCCGAAGGGGGTATTCCCAATCTCAAGCTGTATTTTCTGCTCGGGCTGCCTACGGAAACACGCGAGGACGTCGATGAACTGCTGGATTTGACCAAAAAAATTCGCCAGATCTGGCTGGACGCGGGCAAGCGACGGGGCCGCATCGGCCACCTGACCCTGTCCGTTAATCCCTTTGTTCCCAAGCCCTTTACGCCCCTGCAATGGGCTGCCATGGCGCCCCAGGCCGAGTTGAAAAAACGGCTGCGCAGTCTGCGTGCGGCGGTGGGCCGTCTGCCCAATACGGAAGTGGTTGCCGAATCGCTGCGCTCCGCGGAACTGCAGGCTTTACTGGCCCGGGGCGATCGCCGCTGCGGACGGATCCTGCCCTGGCTGGCCGCAGGGGACAACCTGCGGGCCGCCTGCGCCAAGGCAGGTATCGATACCGCCTTTTATCTTTACCGTGAGCGGCAGGGTGACGAAATCTTTCCCTGGGAGATCATCGACAGCGGCGTAAGCCGGGCCTATCTCTGGCAGGAGTACCGCAATGCGCTGGCCGAACAACCCTCGACGCCCTGTGCCCTGGCCTGCCGTCGCTGCGGCGTCTGCGAGCAGCCTTGACAGGTCCCTCAGGGGAGGTAGAATTTCAAATCTGACCGGCAGGATCATAATAACCCCGGGCGGACGGTCTCGCGGGACCGGTTCGCGCTTTTCAGCTTCCAGGAGGACATCATGGCAAAAGAACGCAGCCAAGCGGTTACCATGCACGGTACGCCCCTGACTCTCGTTGGACCGGAACTGGCCGTTGGCGATCCGGCACCCGACTTTACCCTCTGCGACAATGACCTCAAGCCGGTGCGGCTGCAGGATTCAAAAGGTCGGGTGCGGCTGCTGACCGTGGTCCCATCCCTCGACACCTCGGTCTGCGACACCATGGCGCGCCGCTTCAACGAAGAAGTGGTGGGATTGTCCGAGGATCTGGTGGTCTACACCATCAGTGCCGATCTGCCTTTTGCCCAGAAACGCTGGTGCGGTGCGGCGGGCGTCGAGCGGGTGCAGACCCTCTCCGACTACCAGGAGCACAGTTTCGGAGAAGCATACGGACTGCTGATCAAGGAGATCAAGCTGCTTGCCCGGGCCGTGCTGGTGATTAACCGGGCCGGCAACATCGTCTACCTCGAGCGGGTCAAGGAACTCACCGACGAGCCCGATTACGGCGCCGCCCTGGAAGCGGTAAAAAAACTGCTGTAACTCCGGCAGTCATCCCGGCGACTCCCGTCCTTTTTGGCGGGGGTCGTTCAGTGTCCACTTGTCTTTTTGCGTCCCGGAGGTTTTTCATGAAGCCTGTAACTGTTCTGAAAATGGTGGTCGTGCTGGCGACCTGTCTTGCTGCCGCGTCCTTTTCCTTCGCCGACCAGGAAAAAGAACAGGCGGCCAGGGCCGTGGCGGAGGACTATCTTCGGCTTGTCGACTCGGGCCGTTACGCGGAAAGCTGGGAAGTCAGTGCAAATTTCTTCAAGAATCTGGTTCCCAAAGCCCGCTGGGTCGGACAGTTGAAGGAGTTTCGTCCCCCCCTTGGACGCGTCCTCAACCGGGAGGTTCTCGGCGCTCAGTATACGCAATCCCTGCCGGGTGCCCCGGAAGGTCATTATGTCGTGGTGCGTTTCGCAACGGCCTTCGATAACCAGCCAGAAGCCCTGGAGACGGTGACTCCCATGCTGGAAAGCGACGGCCTGTGGCGTGTTTCAGGGTACTATATTCATTAGGCGGCAAGGATTTCGGCGCCGTCGGCCGGGATAACGGACTCCCGTTGCCGGTCGCGACCCTTTCGCCGCCGGTTCCGACTGTACATCCCTGAAGAATTGGGGCAGAATGGGTTCCGTTTTTTGATCCCTCTGCATAGCTCTCCGCGCCTTGTGGCGTGCGGCCGGGCGGAAAGGAACCCTCTTCTCCATGCGTACCCTGATCTGCGGCTCTTTTGCCTACGACAACATCATGGTCTTTGGCGACCGCTTCAAGAACCACATCCTGCCTGACCAGGTGCATATTCTCAACGTCTGTTTTCTGGTTCCCGAAATACGTCGGGAGTTTGGCGGCTGTGCCGGCAACATCGCCTACGGCCTCAAATTGCTCGGCGGCGAACCGCTGCCCATGGCCACTGTCGGTGGGGATTTCGGTCCCTACCGGGAGTGGCTGGCCCACTTCGGTATCGATGACCGCTATGTGATCGAAATCGAGGCGTCTCTCACCGCTCAGGCCTACATCACCACCGACCTTGACGACAATCAGATCACCGCCTTTCACCCCGGCGCCATGAGTTTCGCCCATCGCAACAGGATAGAGGGGACGGCGGACGTGCAACTGGGAATCGTCTCTCCCGACGGCCGCGAGGGCATGATTGAGCACGCCGCCCAGTTCGCTGCGGCGGGGATTCCCTTTATTTTCGACCCGGGTCAGGGCCTGCCCATGTTCAGCGGCGGGGAACTGGAGGATTTTATCAACCGGGCGACCTGGCTGACGGTCAACGATTATGAGTGGCAGTTGCTGCGGGAACGCACCGCCCTGTCCCTGGAAGGGATTGTCTGCCGACTGCAGGCGTTGATCGTCACCCGCGGAGCCAAGGGCTCGGTCATTTACACCAACGGCGACGAATTTCATATTCCCGCGGCCGCCGCCGAAGCCGTCACGGATCCCACCGGCTGCGGGGACGCCTACCGGGCCGGGTTGATCTACGGTATCTCCCAGGGCTACGACTGGCCCAGGACCGGACGTATTGCCTCGCTGATGGGAGCGATCAAGATCGCCCGGCACGGCACGCAGAACTACCACTTTACCGTCGAGGAGTTTCGCCGGCGCTTTGAGTCGGCCTTCGGAATCCCGTGGTGAAGAGGCGGGCTTTATTCCGGCGAGGAGGCTGTCGGTGATTAAGGTCTTTCTGGTGTTGCTCGGCGTCGGGGCAGGGGGCGGATTCGGCTGGTGGCTCGGCAGCTCTGTCGGTCTGATGACGGCCTACTTTTGCGGGGTTTTCGGCGCTTCCGCCGGTCTGTATCTGAGCCGCCGCTATGTGCGCAATTATCTCGACTGATCCGTCGGCAGAACCCGCAGCAGGGCCAGAGGATCGACCCGTATCTGGTGCACCCTCGCTCCCCAGTGCAGATGGGGGCCGGTGGCCCGGCCGGTGGCTCCGGCAAGGCCCAGGGTCTGGCCGCTTGAGACCTGCTCGCCTTCCTGCACCGTGATCTCGGCGAGATGGAAATACATGGTGATGATCCCCATCCCGTGATCGAGGTAGACGCTTTTGCCGGCGAAGTAGTGATCGGCCACCAGCAGAACCTGCCCGTCACCGGCGGCGGCGACCTTCTCTCCCTGCGCGGCACGCAGATCAACGCCGCTGTGATAGCTGCGGGGTTCGCCGTTGAGGATACGCTGAACACCGAAAGGGGACAGGACTTTACCTGGTACCGGCCGTTGAAAGGGGGCGTTCCAGAGCCGTTGTCGGCGCCCGCGGGCAAAAGCCCGCTCCAGTTCGGTCCGCTCCCGGGAGTGACGCTGCAGGATTTCCGGGTCGGGACGGACCATCTGCGGGGGCAGGGTGAGGTGCTGCTCGGGGAAGATCTTCTCGCCGACGTCCAGAGCCAGGGTCTGCAGCTGTCGGCTGCCGCCGATCAGGGAAAGCTCCAGAATCATGTCGTGGCGTCCTGCCGGCAGGTCGCGGGGGATTCCGACCAGTAGCCCCCCAAGGCCATTATCCAGGGGAATCAGTGGCAGGCGCTGTTGCTGCCAGTCAACATACCCCTCGACGATCTCCACCGACCAGGTCAGTTCGATACGCGCCACGTCTCCCGGATAGAGGGTGGAGGGAAAGACCGTCGCCCGGATCCCTTCGGCCCGCCCCGACACCGGCGACAGGGCCAGCAGCACCGCCAGCACCAGCAGTTTTCTCAATCTTGCCTTCCACAGCTTTGTTCCCATCACCAGAATCCTTTTCAGGCTGAATCGAGCAATCAGTCATGCCCTTTTGCAGGACGGACAATCGCTTTTGCTCAGCCCGCCGCCAGATACCGATCAAAAATGCGTCGAATGCCGTCGGTGCTTTGCCGGTAGTCGGCCAGCAACCGGGCTCCGGGCTGTGCGCCGGAATATTCCAGGCGCTGCGCCAGGCCGTCCAGGTAGGCTGCATCGCTTGACAGCTGACTGATGGACTGATCGTGCAGCAGTCGCAGCTTGTTTTCCAGCCGCCGCAGAAACCGGTAGCCGTCGCTCAGGATGCGGGCTTCCTGCTCATCGAGCCACTTGCCGATCCGCAAGGCGTCGAGGGCTTCCAGGGTATTGGGGCTGCGCAGTCGACTGTCACCGGCGCCGTGCAGCAGTTGCAGATACTGCACCAGAAATTCCACGTCCACCAGCCCGCCGCGACCGGTCTTGAGATCGTAGTGGGCTTCCCCTTCCCGAGCCAGTTCCCGCTCCATACGTTGCCGCAGGCGCTGAATTTCTTTTCCCGGACTGTCCGGAAGGGGGCGCTCAAAGACGATCTGATGCATAAGGTTTTCAATGGAGGCGGCAAAATCGGCCGGACCCACCACCACTCGGGCCTTGATCAGGGATTGACGCTCCCAGAGTTGGGCTGAATGCTCATGGTAGCTGCAAAAGGCCGGCAGGCTGCTCACCAGAGGCCCCTGGCGTCCCGAAGGGCGCAACCGGGTGTCAATCTCATAGAGGCGGCCCTCACCGGTGGCCAGGCTCAGGATCGAGATGATCCGCTGAGCCAGACGGGAAAAATATTCCTGGTTGCTGCGTTCCCTGAAACGGTCCGGGTCAGACTCGGCCACCGGACGGGTCTGACCCTGGTCTTCGTAGAGAAAAATGATGTCCAGGTCCGAGTGATAGTTGAGCTCAACGCCACCAAGTTTTCCCAGTGCGACGATGGCGAAGGCGGTTTCGTGGCCGTCGTCGTCCTCGCCACAGAAGGGCAGGCCGTAACGTTCCAGCAGTTCGTGACGGGCCATGGCGGTTGCCCGCTGCAGACAGACCTCCGCCAGCAGAGAGAGTTGGGCGCTGTTGCGACTCAGGGACAGACCGCCCCGCAAATCGCCGAGGGCCAGCCGCAGCAGCTCTTCGTGGTGAAAGCGGCGCAGGGCGTCGAACTGCTCTTCGTAGCCATCGGCTCGATCAAGGTGCTTGGCCAGGTCCGCCTCAAGGCGTTCTCGGGCCATCCGTGGATCGCCTTCCGGTTCCGCCACCAGAAAATCGAGAGTGCCGGGATGCTGAATGAGAATTTTGGCCAGCAGCTCGCTGGTGCCCAGCACTGAGATCAGCAGTCCGATGAGCGGGCGGTTTTCCGCCAGCAGGGCGAAAAAAGTCGCTCGAGCCCGCAGAGCGCCGAGAAATCGTTCCAGGTTGCGAAACGCCCGGTCCGGCACAGGCAGAGCCAAGATCTCTACCATCAGCAACGGTGCCAGGCGATCAAAGTGGCGGCGGGCGGCAGGAGCAAGGGGATGTCGGGACGGGCCGCCGCGCAGGGTGCAAAGAGTCTCCAGGGCACTGTCGGGATCCGCAAAGCCTTCGGACTTGAGCAGCTCCCGCAGTTCCTCCGTTTCGGCCGAAGGGTCAAACAGGTAGGCCACCTTTGCCGGAACCGCCACCGCTTCTTCCTCGCTGGTATAAAACAGGTCGTGGTAGATGTTTGAGACCTCGCCCCGGTAGTCCTCCAGTCGGCGGCGAAAAACCTCCGGATCGAAAAAGCCGCAGCGACGGCCCAACTGCTCGAACTCCAGCCGGTCTTCGGGCAGATTGTGGGTCTGGCGTTCCTGCACCACCTGAATGCGGTGTTCCACGGTGCGCAGAAAGCTGTAAGCCTGGCCGAGCAGCGTGGCGGTATCGGCGTCGATGAGGCCGTGCTTGCGCAACAACTCCAGGGCACGCAGGGAGTTTTTCTCCCGCAGCGCCGGATTCTTGCCGGCGTGGATGATCTGCAGGGCCTGAATGAAAAACTCGATTTCGCGAATCCCGCCCCGCCCCAGCTTGAGATTGAGTTCGCCTTCCCGTTCGCGGGTCAGGTTGTAGTCGATCTTCTGTTTCATCACCTTGAGATCTTCGATCATGGTGTAATCGAGATAGCGGCGGTAGATGAAGGGTTCCAGGCTCTGCAGCAGGGCCTTGCCGAACTCGAGGTCGCCTGCTACCGGCCGTGCCTTGAGCATGGCCGAGCGCTCCCAGCTCTGACCCCAGTATTCGTAATAAGCCTCGGTGCTGCGCCGGGAGCTGGCGATTTCGCCGGAGCGTCCTTCGGGACGCAGGCGCAGGTCGACGCGAAACACAAAGCCGTCGGCGGTCACCTCGTGCATGGCCCGATTGATCTTCTCTGCCAGCTTGACGAAATACTGGCGCAGGGGGATGCGGCTGCGCTGCCGCTCGCCACCGACAAGGCCGTCGGTCTCGCCCTTTTCACAGCTGTAGCAGTAGATGAGGTCGATATCGGAGGAGAAGTTGAGTTCCCGGCCGCCGAACTTGCCCATGCCCAGAACCGCGAAGGTCGCCTCGGTTCCCGGGGCATCGCTGTCCGGGCCGAGCAGGGGGGCGCCGTAACGGTCTCGAAGCAGCCGCTGGCAGATTTCAAAAGCCCGCTGCAGGGTGGCTGAGGCCAGATCCGAAAGCTCGGCGGTGGTGTCGGTGAGGTCGGCCAGGCCGGTCAGGTCCCGGGTGGCGATGCGAAGGATTTCCTGCTGCTTGAAAAATCGCAGGCCCTGTTGCAGTTCTTCAAAGGTGGAGGTTTCGGGGATGGTCCGGCGCAGTTCGTCAAGCATCTGCTCCTCGCTTCTGGCCTGGCGGTAACCGCCCTGAAGAAACAGGCTCTCCAGCAGAATGCCGTGGCGGAACAGCAGGGTGGCCAGAAAGCGGGAAGCGCCGAGAACCGTCAGCAGCGCCTCACAGACGGCCTCTTCCTTCAGCAGGTCGGTCAGCTGCTTTGCAGAGAGCCCTCCGGATAGACGTTCCAGGGCATTCACTGCCTGGTCCGGGGCGGCACTGGCACCTGCCCTGCCGATGAGTTCTGCGAGTTGTTTTTCGTCCAGGCCCTTCTCCCTCAGCAGCAGAAGGTTGGCGGCGCTCTTCTCTTCTTCCCGATAACCGCAGGCCGGCAGCAGTGCCGCCAGTTCTTTTGCCGTCCCTTGACCAAGGGTTCGGATCAGTTGGGCCATGGGAAGTTCAGGGGGCATCGGCGTCAGCTCTCCTTTTTCAGCATGGCGGCCAGAGCTGTCGTATAGTCACCCCGTGCCACACCCCGTTCGGTGATGATGGCGCTCACCAGGCGCGCCGGAGTGACGTCAAAGGCCGGATTGCGCACCGCGATGCCGTCCGGAGCCACGGCAACGGAACCGCAATGGGTGACTTCCCGAGGGTCCCGCTCCTCGATGGGGATCAACCCGCCGTGAGGGATGTTCGGGTCGACGGTGGAGGTGGGGGCGGCGACATAGAAAGGCAGGTTGTGCTCCCGGGCCAGCACCGCCACCGTGTAGGTGCCGATTTTGTTGGCCACATCGCCGTTGGCGGCGATCCGGTCGGCACCGACAATCACGCAGTCGATCTGACCCTGGCTCATGAGCGCGCCGGCCATGCTGTCGCAGATCAGGGTCACGGGAATGCCGTCCCGCTGCAGCTCCCAGGCGGTCAGTCGCGAACCCTGCAGAAACGGGCGGGTCTCGTCGGCGTACACCATGAGCTGCTTGCCCGATTCCACCGCCGCGCGCACCACCCCCAGTGCCGTTCCATAGCCTCCGGTGGCCAGGGCGCCGGCGTTGCAGTGGGTCAGCACCCGGCTGCCGTCGGCAATCAGCGGCGCGCCCCAGGCGCCCAGGGCCCGGTTGATCTGCTCGTCTTCGGCGGCGATGGTCAGGGCTTCGTCCAGCAGGCGTTGGCGGATTTGCGCCAACGGTTCGTCCCTGTGAGCGGCGGCGACCCGCCGCAGGCGTTCCAGGGCCCAGAACAGGTTCACCGCCGTCGGGCGGCTGGCGCCCAGAACCGCGCAGATTTCCTCGAACTGTGCGCTGAAAGCGCCGAAATCGTCGGCTGTGATCTGTTGCGCACCCAGCGCCGCGCCCAGCGCCGCGGCCACGCCGATGGCCGGTGCGCCCCGCACCACCATGGTTCGAATGGCCTCAGCCACCTCCCGGTAATCCCGATATTCCAGCCAGACTTCCCGGTTCGGCAGCAGGCGCTGATCGAGCATGCGTAAAACACCCCGATCAAATTCAATAGGTCGAATGGACATCCATCTCTCCATGATCAGCAAAACCCGATCAGATATACTTCCCCTCAGCCCTCAGCCCTCAGCCCTCAGCCCTCAGCCCTCAGCCCTCAGCCCTCAGCCTTCAGCCTTCAGCCTTCAGCCTTCAGCCTCCTCACCAACACCTCATTCAGTGCCGCCGGGTCGGCCTTGCCTTTGGTAAGCTTCATGGCCTGACCGACAAAGAAACCGAGCAGCTTCTCCTTGCCGGCGCGGAATTCCGCCACCTGTTCGGGATTGGCGGCCAGGATCTGGTCGATGATCGGCTCGATGGTCCCCAGATCGGAAACCTGCCGCAGTCCCTGTTGTTCGATAATGGTGTCGGCATCCCGGCCCGATTGCCACATCCCGTCGAAAACCTGCTTGGCGATCTTGCCGGAGATGGTGTTGTCCTCGATGCGCTTGAGCAATCCGGCAAGCTGTTGCGGCGCAACGGGGCACTCAGTTACAGGCAGACCGCTTTCGTTGAGCGCCCGCTGTACTTCACCCATCACCCAGTTTGAGCAGAGCTTGCCGTTGCCCTGTTCCTTGACCAGGGCATCGTAGTAGTCGGCGGTAGCCCGCTCGGCAGCCAACACTTCGGCGTCGTAGCGGGGGATGCCGTACTCCGTGACGAAGCGGTCGATTTTCACCTCGGGCAGTTCGGGCAGGCTCTTGCGAATCTCCTCAATCCAGTCTTCGGAGACCAGCAGAGGGACCAGGTCCGGATCGGGAAAGTAACGGTAGTCGTGGGCCTCTTCCTTGCCACGCATGGAACGGGTGGTGCCTGTGGCTGTGTCGAACAGACGGGTTTCCTGAGTCACCCGGCCTCCGTCGTCAAGAATTTCGGCCTGCCGCTCCACCTCGTAGTCGATGGCCTGTTTGATAAAGCGAAAGGAGTTGATGTTCTTCAGCTCGGCGCGGGTGCCGAACTCTTTCTGGTCCCGGGGCCGAAGGGAGACGTTGGCATCGCAGCGAAAAGAACCTTCCTCGAGATTGCCGTCGCAGACACCGAGATAGACCACGATCTGATGAAGCTTCTTCAGGTAAGCGATGGCTTCGTCGGAAGAACGCATGTCCGGCTCCGAAACGATCTCCATCAGCGGCGTGCAGGCCCGGTTGAGGTCCACTCGGGAGCCTGTGCCGCTGTCGTGGAGCAATTTGCCGGCATCCTCTTCCATGTGGATGCGGGTGATGCCGATGGTCTTGCGTTCACCCTCCTGTGTGTCGATCTCCAGCCGTCCGTGCTCGCAGATGGGCAGTTCGAACTGGGAAATCTGGTAGCCCTTGGGAAGATCGGGATAAAAATAGTTTTTGCGCGCAAACAGAGAGCGGGGGGCGATGGCGCAGTGGGTGGCCAGCCCGGTGAGGATGGCATAATCCACCACTTTTTTATTCAGCACCGGCAGCGCCCCGGGCAGTCCCAGGCACACCGGACAGGTCTGGGAGTTGGGCTGGTTGCCGAAGCGGGTGGCGCAGTGGCAGAAGATCTTGGTGTCGGTGGTGAGCTGGACGTGAACCTCAAGCCCGATAACGACTTCGTATTTGGAGAGCATGGTCTATCCTTCTAACACAGGTCGAGTGACAATCACGGGGGCGTAAATCCCTGCAGCAGCGGACTTCGGCCGCCAGACATCCATTACAGGGGCGCCGGCCGCTGATGCCAGTCGCCGGCCTGCTCAAAGGCATATCCGGCGCGCAGCAGGGTGGCCTCGTCAAAGGGCCGGCCGATGAGTTGCAGGCCGATGGGCAGCCCCTCGGCGGACAGGCCGCAGGGCAGGCTCATGGCGCAGGTGCCGGCCAGGTTGACCGGAATGGTGAAAATATCCGACAGGTACATCTGCAGCGGGTCGGCGGTCTTTTCGCCGAGCTTGAAGGCCGGGGTCGGTGCCACCGGCGTGAGCAGCACATCGACCTTCTCAAAGGCGGCGAGAAAATCCTGGCGGATCAGGGTTCTTACCTTCTGCGCTTTCAGGTAGTAGGCGTCATAGTAGCCCGAGGACAGGGCATAGGTGCCGAGCATGATGCGACGCTTGACTTCGGGACCAAAGCCGGCGGCCCGGCTCTGCATGAACATGTCGATGAGACCCTCACCCCGATCCACGCGCTGGCCGAAACGCACGCCGTCGTAACGGGCCAGGTTGCTGGACGCCTCGGCGGTGGCGATGAGGTAGTAACAGGCCAGGGCATAATCAGTGTGGGGCAGGGAGATTTGAACAAACTCGGCGCCGAGAGCGCGCAATGAAGCGATGGCCTGCTCGACGGCCTTGTGAACCTCCGGGTCCAGACCTTCGATAAAATACTCCTCGGGAAGGCCGATTCTGAGCCCCTTGACGCCGTCTTTGAGGGAAGCGCGGTAATCGACCACCGGCAGATCGACGGAGGTGGCGTCCGCCGGGTCGTGACCGGCGACGGCCTGCAGCAGCATGGCACAGTCTTCCACGTCACGGGCGAGGGGACCGACCTGGTCGAGGGAAGAGGCGTAGGCAATCACTCCGTAGCGGGAAACCCGGCCGTAGGTGGGTTTGAGCCCCACCACCCCGCAGTGGGCCGCCGGCTGGCGAATGGAGCCGCCCGTATCCGTGCCCAGGGTGGCCGCGGCCATTCGCGCCGCCACGCAGGCCGCCGAACCGCCCGAAGAGCCGCCGGGAACATAGTCGGGATTCCAGGGGTTACGGACCGGGCCGAAACCGCTGTTTTCGTTGGAACTGCCCATGGCGAACTCGTCCATGTTGAGTTTGCCGAGCAGTACCGCGCCCTGAGCCTTGAGTCGGGCCACCGCGGTGCCGTCATAGGGCGGAATAAAATTGTCCAGAATCCGCGAGGCGCAGGTGGTGCGCACGCCTTCGGTCACAAAGATGTCTTTCAGGGCCACGGGGATGCCGGTCAGGGCGTCGCCCCGGCCCTCGGCCAGCCGTCGATCCGCCAGCGCCGCATCGGTCAGGGCTTGCTCCCCGGTGACGGTCAGGTAGGCGTTGATGCGGCCGTCGACAGCGGCGATGCGATCCAGAAACGCCCGGGTCAACTCAACGGAAGTCAGTTCTTTATCCTGCAGTCGCTTTTGCATGGCGTGCAGGGTCAGGTCGGTCAATGACATGGGGTATAACTCCACAGCCCAATGGGCGGAAAGGATAAAAAGCCCTATTCGATGACTTTGGGCACCACAAAACAGCCGTCCGCCGCCTCCGGGGCATTGGAGACAGCCTTTTCAGTGCCCAGGGACGGCCCGATCCGGTCGTCGCGAAAGGCGTTTTCCATGGGGACCGCGTGGGCGGTGGGCACGATATGATCCGTATCCAGGTTGTTGAGTTTTTCCACGTAGCCGAGAATCGCATCCATCTCGCCCGTCAGGGCGTCCAGTTCCTCATCGGCAAGGGCCAGGCGAGCCAGTCGGGCGACGTGCTCCACCTGTTCTCGAGTGATGTTCATGGGGTGATCTCCAGGGGTTGATATGATCAAGGGAAGGCTGAACTTAACATGTCGCAAGGCGATTTTACAAGTCTGTGGTTGAGCGGAATCTGGCCGGCAGAAGGGTCCGGAACTTTTTTTCGCCCTGGGTAAACCTTTTACTGAAAGGGTCGTCGGATGGGTAGTCGAAGTTTGGATAAAAACCCCTCTTTGGCATTCCTGTCCTGGTGTGGTAAAAGTAGAATCATTGATTCTGGGCGTGGCCGGGTGGCGTCATTCGGCCCGATCGGTAACCGGGCGTTGGCTTGGAAAATCGAGTATAACAATTGACTTTGATGATTCACAAAGAAGGAGCACATATGAAAAGGATGATTGTTCTGGCGACGCTGGTCGCACTGATGGCGGCAGGCTGCGCTCAACCCATGACCCGCACCCAGAAAGGCACCGCCATCGGCGCCGGAACCGGGGCGGCGGTAGGAGCCGGGCTTGGCCAGCTTATCGGCCGCGATACGGAAAGCACGCTCATCGGTGCCGGGGTGGGGGCTGCTCTGGGGGCCGCCGCCGGCGGGTTTTTCGCCAACTACATGGAACGCCAGGAGATGGCCATGAACCAGGCCCTGGCCGGGGTCGAGGCGGCCAGTGTGCGACGGGACGCCGAGGTGCTGGCAGTGACCTTCAAATCGGATGTGCTGTTTGACATCAATTCCCACACGATCAAGCCCGGCGGCTACGACGAACTGCAGCGGGTGGCCCGGGTGCTCAACGAGTTTCCCCAGACCACCATACTGATCGCCGGACATACGGACAGCACCGGCAGCGAGGCTTACAACCAGACCCTTTCCGAGCGGCGCGCCGAGTCGGTCAAGAGCAGTCTGATGGGCTACGGTGTGTCGGCCATGCGTTTGACCACCGTCGGTTACGGCGAAAGCCGCCCCATTGCCAGCAACGCCACCGAGAGCGGCCGGCAGATGAACCGCCGGGTGACCATGACCATCACCCCCAATCAGCAGCACCATCAGCAGTATCCGGCTCACTACTGATTTTCATACGGCTTGCGGGAATTAACAATAAA
>SLLR01000147.1 GCA_007134025.1 Desulfuromonadaceae bacterium
ACTTCGATTCCCAGAGCGCGAAGAAAAATTCCGCAGAGGGCGCCCACGGCAACCCGTGCTGCCGTTTCCCGGGCGCTGGAGCGCTCAAGAATATTCCGGGCATCCTGCTGCCGGTACTTAATGACGCCGCTCAGGTCGGCATGACCGGGACGCGGGTGGGTGACGGCAACATCCGGCTGCCGATCTTTGGCCTCAGGCGACATGGTCTGTTGCCAGTTTTCCCAATCCCGGTTACGAATGGACAAGGTCACGGGTGACCCCAAGGTCTTTCCCCAACGGACACCGGAAAGAATGGTCACCTGATCTTTTTCTATCTTCATCCGTCCGCCGCGACCGTACCCTTCCTGACGCCGCGCCAGATGCCGGTTGATATCCGCCGCGTCCACTTCAAGGTTGGACGGCAACCCTTCGACGATGGCCGTCAGGCTCGGTCCGTGGGATTCACCCGCTGTCAAATAACGCAATGTCATGATTTGATCCGTACCTTCTCGCAGTCTTTTGAAAAAAAAGGACAGGCGCTAACCTGTCCTTTTGAAACCCGGTGCATGATAATGAACTTGAAGCAGATTGGCTAGTCCAAAACTCGCGGCGTTATAAAGATCAGCAACTCACGGCGACTGCTCCCCGTGGAACGGCTTTTGAAAAGGTTCCCCAGCCCGGGAATGTTTTTCAACCAGGGAACGCCGGCTTCGGATTCATTCTGATCTTCGATAAAAATTCCGCCAATGACCGTAGTTTCTCCGTCCTGAACCAGCAGTTTGGTTTCCGCCTTTTTGGTATCAATGGCCGGCGCCGTACCGAGACCGGTGGGCACATCGGCCCCCCGCGAATCGTTGCGGGCCTCGATCTCCAGGAATATCGATCCGTCGGGGTTGATCTCCGGGGTTACCTTGAGACTCAACTCGGCTTTCTTGAACTCGGTCCGCGTCCCCTGGTCACTGGTGGTGAAGTAGGGAATTTCCGTACCCTGGGAAATCTCCGCTTCCTGACCGTTAAGAGTCGTGATGCGCGGCGAAGACACGATGCGTCCGTGGCCGGAGGATTCCAGGGCGGCGATGCGGGTATCGATCACCAGCTTGTCGAGGCCGGCGCGGCCGAAGGTGAAGCCCGAAGCGAGGCCGGCGCTGCCCGCCGCCACGGTAGCCGGATTAAGGGCGAAGCTGCCGCCGAGACCGGTCTCGCCAGCAATGCTGGTAACGCCGCTGGGATTGTTATCGTAAGTAATGCCCCAGTTGACTCCCAACTCCCGGGAAAAATTGGAGCGGGCTTCAACAATCCGGGCTTCGATCAGGACCTGACGCTCCGGAGTGTCCAGCAGATTAACCAGATTGCGAATGTCGGTGACTACGGAGGGAACGTCCGACACGATCAGTTTCTTGTCCCGCACGTCTTCAATGATGCTGCCCCGCTCAGTAAGACGCTGGCGGCTACGAGTGGCAACGGAGCCGACGTCGGTATAATTCACCGTCATGACCTCGGTCACCAGATCTTCCATTCTTTCCAGGGCGCGACTGGCGGCAAACTGCTCCTGCTGCATGCGGCGAATCTGCTCCTTGGGCATGATTCGAACAATATTGCCTTCCCGGAGCATCCCCAGACCCTTGATGTCCATGATCAGGTCAAGAGCCTGGTCCCAGGGCACGTCCACCAGGCGCAGGGTAATGGTCCCCGTTACACCGTCACCGGCAATGATGTTCAGATCACTGACTTCGGCGATCAGTTGCAGAATGTTGCGAATATTGGCGTCGTCAAAAATCAGGCTGATCTTCTGACCGCCGTAGACGGGCTCCGGCATGGCGGTGTCGAAAACACGGGGGGCCGGGCGCGGAACCGCCGGGGCAGCGGGTGCCACCCTGGGATCGACGGCGACAGGCCTCTCCGCAGGCGCGGTTGCGGGACGGGCCGGCGCAGCAACGGGAACAAGGTGGGTTTCCAGGGCCGCAGGGAGCGGTTCGGCAAATGGACCGTCTTCCACGATGAAGCGGACCTGGTTATTGTCCTGCTGCAGGCGGTAGGGCACGATATCCTTCAGTGCAACAGCAAAGCGCACGTCCTGAACACCGTCCACCGACACGGTATAAGGGGTAATCATTTGAATGGCGCTGGGAAATGCCGAAGGATCCACAAAACGCCGAAGCGCACGGCTGATCAAAGCATTACGAATACCAAAACGAACCAGATCGCCCTCGGCGTCGGGGCCGTATACCGTTGCCGGGCGGGAAAGACTCAGGGTCAGTACCGAGCGGCCATTTTCACTGGTAAAATCAATCGCCTCGACTGTTACCGGCACGCCCTGCAAAGATTCGGCAACAATCTCGCCGGCGACCGGAGCGTCGCCCCAGGTGACCTGGATGGCCTGACCGGTTGATGATACCCGGTATTCAGGCAACCGTTCCGTCGCGCTGTCAAAAACGAAACGGGTTCTGTCCGCATAATCACCCGTCCGCAGGCCGCTAAAGGCACCCTGCAGGGCATAGGAAGATTCCACATTCCCGGATTTGACGTCGTAGATATCCACCACCAGTCGGGGAGGAGCACCCAGCCGGAAATGGCGAAACTTGCCGATCACGCCATCGGTCATCAGCAGGGCCTGGCCATCCATAATGTCAACGGCTTTGATCTCGGTAGCCGGGCCGGAAGCCCCCTCCGCTACCGGTTCGGCTCCCACCGCGCCAACCTGCAGCACAAATGACGTCGCCAACATCAGGCAAAGCAGACGGAAGGCACGGATCCTTCGCGTGCCGGTCGAACTCCATGGCATATGACGCATTTCACTATACTCCTTGCGACTTGGAAAGTTGAATCTCCTGAATACTCGTTCGGTACTGGCCGGCAAAATCGTAATAACGCTCTTCAACAACAACCGTATCGCCCCGAATATCAACAACCCGGCCGTCGTTTTTACCTATCTTGATGCCCCGCCTCAAAATATAAGACTTTCCTCCCGGAGCCATGACCATGGCCATGGGCTCGCTGCGGCCGGTGATGATACCGATCAGACGGAACTGCCCCAGATCAAACTGCTGCAGCGGCGTCAGTGGCTCTCCGTCGCTGGTTACGGGGGTGCGGATACGGGTCAGAGGCAGAAAAGGATCCCGACGGCCGGCTGAATCGTACACGTAAGCGGGCTCCACCGGCTCCGTCACCACCGCTTCGACCTGTGTCACCGGTTGCTTTTCGGAGACCGCCGGCTGGGCTCTTCTGGGGGCGGGCTGTGGCGCCGGCGGTTCCTCGCGACACCCGGACAGCAGGACAAGCAAAGCCGTCAACAAAAGAATTCCAGGGTACAAGGCGCGCATCATTTATCTGCTCCTTCTGCTGGTCGTGGCCGGAGTTGCCCCTTCGATGAACCGGAAGGTGGTGGCCAGACACTCAATGGAAAGAACATTTCTACCCCCTTCCATTTTTGGGGAGCCCAACCTTAGGTTTTCGATGTTGACGATTCGAGCCATATTACTGACGTCGTAGGCAAACATGGCCACCTCGTGGTAGGTGCCGACCAGGCGCAGAGTGACCGGAACTTCGGCATAAAAGTCCCGGGGGCGTTCCGCGCCGGGCTGAAAGCGCAGTACATCGAGACCGTTGTCCCGGGCCAGCGACGCAATGCTGGTCAACAGGGTGGGAATTTCCCGTTCATTGGGCAACTCTGCCAGCGCCAGATCGAGCTTTTGCTTCATACTTTCATATTCGCTTTTGAACTTGGGCAGGTCATCGGCGATACGACGGTCTTCCTGCAGTTTGGCGAAGCGGGTATTTTTGCGACTCTCAAGCCGCACATACTCCTTGTGCTTCTCCATGTAGACGAAATAAATGAAACCGGCGAGAATGAGAACGACGACCCCTGCAAGGAGCAATACCCTTTGATAGACGGGCCATTTAAGAATTTTCTCGATGGTAGGATGCATGTGGGCCAACCCCTATCTCGTAAGAATTATCTGGTGGACGCCCCGGTTGGCGTAGCGGTGCGGGCAGTCAGGTCGAACCGCTGCAGCTTCATTCCAGCCTGGGTGATCTGCTCGGTAACCCTGAGATCCACCCGGGTATAATAAGGGGACGCCTCGAGATCACGCATGAAACGCGCCACGGTCTCCTCATCCAGCCCCACGCCCCGAATGGATACGCTGCCGCCGGATTCCTGAAACGATTCCAGCCACAACTTGTCGGGCATTACGCGATTCAACTCGTCCAGGAAACGTACCGGACCGGTTCTTCTTTGCTTCAGTTGATCCAGGACATCCAGTTTGGCCTGAAATTCTTCCTGCAGTTTCTTGAACTGGGCCACTTCCCCGATCGCCTGCTGCAGACGCCGAATCTCTCTGTCGATCTCGGCAATTTCCTTCTGCTCGCTGGAAATCTTCATCGAGACCGAGGCATAAAGGGCGCCACAGATCAGGCCGGTGGCCACCAGGACCAGAACCAGAACGACCAGTTGGCCCTGCAGGCGGGCCTTTTTTTGCGCAGCTCTTACTGGCAGCAGATTGATACGAATCATTTGTCGCCCAACCTCCTCATGGCAAGTCCTACCCCGACGGCAAAGAGGGGGCTTACAGCCTCTACATAGGCAGGATCAAAAAGATCCTCTGCCACCGCAATGCGGCGGAAAGGATCCATGATTTCAACAGGCACACCCAGGCGCTGCTCAAAGACCTTGTCGATGCCAACCGTCTTTGAAACACCGCCGCTGATATAAACTCGAGTCACCTTGTCATCTGCGGATGTTGCGGAGAAATAATCCAGGGAACGCTGAACTTCCTGGGCCAGGGTTTCGGCGCAATCGCTCATGACTTCCGACAGGACGGCCATATCCATCTCGCCCGGATCGCCGCCAAGCTTGGCCTGCTCCGCCTGCTCGCTGTTGACCCCGAGCCGCTTCTGGATTTCCTCATTGAACAGGTTGCCGCCGGTCTGTATGTCCCGGGTAAAAACCGAAATGCCTTCCTTGATCACGTTGACATTGAGAGTGTTGGCGCCCAGGTTGATCAGGGCCACCACTTCACCCTCTTCAATATCGTAATTAGCGAGGAAGGCATTCTCGACGGCAAAGGAGTCGATATCCAGAACCACCGGATTCAGGCCGCATTCGTGAAAAACGGTCAGGCCCTCGTTGACGAAATCCTTCTTGGCCGCCACCAGCAGGACACTCATCTGGGCGGGATCTTTGGGATCCGGTCCGACAATCTGAAAATCGAGGTTGACTTCGGAAATCTCAAAGGGAATGAATTGTTCCGCTTCCCACTCGATGGAGGCCTCAACCTCGCTTTCCGTCATGACCGGCAGGGAGATCTTGCGGATGATCACCGAATGTCCGGAAACGGAAGTCACGACATTTTTTGTCTTGACCCTCTGGTTTTCAACCAAACCTCGAATGCAATCGACAACCGCCACCGAGTCCATAACCGTGTTATCGACAATCGCCTCGGGCGGCAACTGGGCAATACCGAGATTCAGCAGGCGATAGCCGCCTTTGACTGCTTTCAGCTGCACCAGCTTGACAGAACTGGTCCCGACATCAACACCAACGATGTCTTTCCTAGAGCCAAATAACCCCTGTAGCATCAAAAAGACCCCATTCTATGGATGGACGGTAACGAAAACAACGGAAAGTCGCCCCGGCGGCGCAAAACGGAAAACTTTATGGATCCGGTCTCTACCAAGCAAGGCATGTGCCATCGGACTGAAATACAGCGGACGAACATCTCCAGGGACAAAGTGCAACAAATCAGCAACCCCGAACCAGAACAAGCTCTGGCAATTATAGGGCATTGAAAAATGCTGTCAACAGAATTAAAACACCCCAAATACATTCAGAAACCAGACAATTGTCTATTTCATGCAGCTCTGGTTTGTAAAGCCGGAAAAGAGTTCGAAAATTCAACCGTCAACAACAGGTCAAAACTGAATGGCGCGATACATCCCTGAGGCACCCTGACCACCCGTTTGTTTTGATTTCTTTTCAGCAGTGCTGCTGTACATAACGCGCCCGCCACTGCGCTCTTTCATTCGACCGGCCGGAGAAGGCCCGCCGACCGGGCCTCGAAAAAAAATTAAGGAAACGGTGTTTTATTTTCAGAAAAATCCCAGGTACCAGTCCAGCAGTTGACGGCCCCAGAGGAGATAAACCACGGCGCCCATGGCCAGAAATGGGCCAAAAGGAATCGCCAGCTTGCCGTCCTTGCGACGAATCAGCATCAAGGGAATCCCCACCATTGACCCCGCCAGAGAGCCGAGAAAAATGATGGGCAGGATCGCCTTCCAGCCAAGAAATGCACCTATCATGGCCAGCAGCTTGATGTCGCCGCCGCCCATCCCCTCTTTTCCGGTCAGGCGAAAATAAATCTCGGCCACCAGCCACAGACTGCCACCGCCGAGGAGAATGCCCAGCAGGGAATCGACCCAGGAAACCCAGGGAATCAGACCGATAGTCAAAAAACCGACCACGATACCGGGCAAACTGATGACATCGGGAATAATCTGGTGATCCAGATCAATAAAGGTGATGACGACCAGAGCCGCCACGAAAACCCAGTAGACGGGGGTCGCCCACTGCCATTCAAAGCGCAGGTAAACCCAGACGAACAACAGACCGGTCAACGCCTCGACCAGCGGGTAGCGCAGGGAAATCGACACACCGCAACGGGCGCAGCGACCGCGCAGCAGCAGGTAGCTGAACACCGGCACATTCTGGTACCAGCGAATGGCCGTACCGCACTGCGGACAACGGGAAGCAGGTGATATGACCGACTGCCCGGCCGGAATACGGCAGATACAGACGTTGAGGAAAGAGCCGATGACGGTGCCGAAAATGAAGACGGCGATATAGAGGGTGTGTTGGGGCATGGCCGGTGGTCGCTGGTTATTAGGATGGTAGTCGTTGGTCGTTGGTCGCGGGTTAAAGCATTTCAGCAAAAATCCGGCCCATGTTCTTCAGGAGCGGCAGTTTTTCCCATAGGATCTGATAGACCCGTTTTCGATCCAGACGCAGATAGTCGTGAACAAGGACGTTTCGGAACGCCGCCATGCCGACCAGTTCCTGGAAAAGATCTTTCGGAATGACTCCACGTTCTGCCAGGATACGAAAAATATCCACATAGTTTTCGGGTTTGGGATAGCCCCGATCGGAAATCACATGGTTCCCTATATCCATCAGGCATTCAATGGCCAGGTGCAGGTTCCGCTCGGCAGTTCCGTGAATAAAAGGATCCTGCACAAAACGGTCTACATCGTAACCCTGCACCGATTCGAGGATGACGAAGTATTCCCGCAGCCGCTCCAGCCGGGCCGCCAATACCGCCTTATTGACCATGGACGTCGTTCCCCGTAAGTTGCCGCTTAAGGTATTCCCTCTGCTCTTTACGCAGAAAAGCGGTATCCAGGTATTCAGCGAGAGCTCGCGTTTCGAAGTCGACTCGCCTTTTTTTGTCTTCCTTGATCACCTGGCCGTTCCGAATCACCTCGTACCGCAGAACCGGCGAGGCATCGTTCAAGGTCACCAGATCAAAATGCTCCGTCTGCAGAACATGCGCAAGCTGCTCCATAATTCGAAGCCGCCAATCGAAACAGCAAAGCCGGCGATCCAGATAAACCGCGACATCCACATCACTTAACGGACCAGCAGCTCCCCGAGCCCGGGATCCAAACAGGTAAGCAAACTGCACCTGCGGAACGCGTGCCAGCAGAGCGGTGATCTCATCACGGAAATTTTCTCCAAGTGGAGATCTTTGGATTTCCATACCATCCTTCCAAAATGGCCAAAATGGGCTTAATAGATATAACGGAACTTACTCTAGGGGGGAAATATTGGAATGTCAATCAGTTAGCCGCCTGGCGACCGTTGTCACCAGAAATTGAGGGTCAGGCCTGAAAGACTGCACAAATCAACCCGTCAGTAACACGAAGAAAAAATTCTCACCTACCGGTATACCTCATCATGGGTACCAACATCGACCGGGATAATCATTTGTTCCTGAATGGTCAACTCCAGCGTGATCCGGTAGCTGATGTTGATTGATACGGAATGAAGTTCGCTCAAAGTTCCCTTCAATCGGTGCAGCCGCAAGGATGGATGGAAGGGATCAACCTCCAGAAGTTTCAGGGTCTTCTCGTATTGAGACGACAGATCGGGATGTTTTTTAAGGAATCGCGCCGCACGCCGGTTGTAACCAGAGGTGTAGATGATCCGGAAGCTCATGGCTCAAGCTTGCGCAAACGGTCCAGATGTGCCTCAACGCTCTCTTCGACTCCCTGTCCTTCCGCGATCTCGCGCCTGGCCTGGTAAAGCGCTGCCTCCAGTTCACAAACCCGCAGCCGATTGTAGGTCTCTACATCCATGACCACGTAGCGGTCTTTTCCCCGTACCGAAATAATCGCCTCTTCCTGATCAGCCAGCGCCGCATCGATGGACGCAACCCCTCTGGTTTTCAGGTCGTTGGCGGCGATAGTTTTCATAGCGCACTCCTTTCGTGCGGTCGACAACACTATCAATCGCATGGTTCACAGTACCATTAAATATGCCGGAAATCAAGAAGCACAGCGGGTCATAAAAGGAAAATACAGTCTTTCAAGTCTGACCC
>SLLR01000034.1 GCA_007134025.1 Desulfuromonadaceae bacterium
CCGCTGGAGGAACCGCTGGAGGAACCGCTGGAGGAACCGCTGGAGGAACCGCTTTTCGGCGGGCCGCCTGTGGAGGCGGAACCGTCTGTGGCCGATTCGGCGCAGCAGCAAGGATCGGAAATAACCTTGTTGCTGGCCCCGGAAGAGCCGTCGGATAAGGAAAATGAAAAGCAGGGCATTGAGCAGGATGCCATCTGTTTTGACGACGATTTTGGTGCTCTGCCGACACCGGGCCCGCCGTCGGAAGGGCGGCGGCGCTCTTCCCGACTGCGGACAGGGCTGTTGGTGGGATTATTGCTCCTGGCGACCGGTCTTTACATCTACCCTCGGCGCGAGCAACTGTCGGCTTACTGGCAGGAACGGCTGATAGGCTGGCAGTTGATTCCGGAGCCGCCTGCAGAAGGCCGGGAGCTCCGGCCTTCAGGGCTTTCCGGCTTCTATGTAGAGAATCGGTACGCCGGAAGATTGTTTGTAGTGCAGGGGCGGGTTGTGAACGAGTCAACCGAGGCCCGGGCAATCCTTGTTGTCCAGGGTACGCTCTATGGTGGAGACGGTACTGTTCTGGCTCGGCAAAAGGCTTTTTGTGGGAACCCCATGAGCCGGGAGCAGCTGAGTGACTGGTCCCTGATGCGTATCAACGAAAGAATGCAGAACCAGTTTGGTGAAATGCTGGCCAACCTGAGTCTGGCGCCGCGGCGGAGCATTCCTTTTACCCTGGTGTTTTCTGAACCGGCTGCCGAGGTGGCGGAATTTGAGGTGATTGTTCTGTCCAGTGAACCGGTCATTCAATGAGGATGGCGGCTCAAGACGTTTCCGCTGCGGCACAGGGGTCGAGGTGCAGCGTTTTTTGGACAGGATTGGTGCGCCTCACGACTCGGCACGGGCAGTTTTTTTAACTTCTAAGCTTACGCCTGGGGAGAGCCGGCGCTGTCAGGCCACTCGACGAACCAGGAAGCCACGTTGCTTGCGGCGTGGTAGTTCACCGACTGTTAGGCACATGAGAGGCAGGCCCGCCATAAAAAAACCGCCCGAAAGGCGGTTTTTTTATTTTCGCAAAAACGCGGCAGATTTTCTATTCAGGGATCGGTGTTTTTGTCTTCCGAGTCCTTCGGGGTCACGTCAATGGCGTCTTTGCCGTGAAGGCTTTTTCGAAAATTGGTGATGGCCTTACCCATGGCCGCGCCGATTTCCGGAAGTTTGCGGCCACCGAATATCAGCACCAGGACACACAGGATCAAGATCATTTCGAATGTGCCGGGAAATCCCATATCTTCCTCATTAATTTCCGATCCAAAAAAGAAGAGCGGAGTACCGTCGCCGACACCCCGCTCCGCTTTGTTTGTTAGGGAGCCTTGATGGCGTCCACGGGGCAACAGTCGACACAAGCGCCGCAGTCGGTACAGGCATCGGCGTCGATGACACGAATGTCGCCCTCTTCGGCGATCGCGCCGAGAGGACAGGAATCATCACAGGCGCCACAGTTAATGCAGTCTTCAGTAATGGTATAGGCCAAGGGATTCACCTCCTTTTCGTTAAGATAGGATCCATGGCTCGAAGCCACCCCCTTGCTTATACAGTAGGTCGGTTATTCTGTCCACTGATAAAGCTGAAAAAAAGGTTTGAGATCTTTCGCAAATAGCCTAAAAGAGCTTGTAATTCAGTTTCTACTGCTTTAGTATTCGAGGGTTTGTATTGATCAGCAAGGCGCTTTTTTATAGAAAAGTGTTTTATTGTCTAAAGGTTATGCCGTTTGGCACAGGTTTGCTAACAAAAAAGCGAGGGAGAGGATCCATGGATATTCTTGCGTTAAATTGTGGCAGTTCGTCCGTTAAGTACCAGCTCTACAACTGGGACAAAAAAGAGGTCATCGCCAAGGGAGTGGTGGAAAGGGTCGGCATTGGCGAGTCGTTTATCGCTCACGAAGTACCGAATCGCCAGGGCTACAAGAACGCCCACGACTGCCCCGACCATACTGTCGCTATCGGCCTGATCATCAAGACCCTTCTCGACCCGGAAGTCGGTGTGGTCAAGACCATGAATGAAATTTCCGCTGTCGGTCACCGGGTGGTCCACGGCGGTGAAAAATTCGCCAGCTCGGTTTTGATCGACGATGCGGTCCTGGATGCCATCAAGGAAGTGCAGCATCTGGCACCCCTGCACAACCCGCCCAACATCATGGGCATCGAAGCAGCTCAGAAGGTTTTGCCCGAAGTTCCCCATGTGGCGATTTTCGATACCGCTTTTCATCAGACCATGCCCGAGGCGGCCTATATTTATCCACTGCCTTACGAGTGGTACGAAAAGCACAGCGTGCGCCGCTACGGTTTTCATGGCACCTCGCACCTGTACGTTTCCAAGCGGGCCGCTGTACTTCTTGACAAGGACCCCAAGGACTGCAACGTCATTACCCTGCACATCGGCAACGGCGCCTCCCACGCGGCGATTCGCGGCGGTGTCTGCGTCGATACCAGCATGGGAATGACGCCTCTGGAAGGGGCGGTGATGGGAACCCGCTGTGGCGATATCGATCCTGCCATTCCTACCTTTATGATGGAGGTTGAAGGTCACACCGCCAAGGAGATGGACAGTATTCTGAACAAGAAATCCGGTTTGCTCGGTATCACCGGTCAGTACACCGACCGTCGCGATATCGGGAACGGGATCGAGGCCGGCGACAAGCGCTGCAAGTTGGCCCATGACATCGAATGCTATCGCATCAAAAAATATATCGGTTCCTACATGGCGGTGCTGGGCAAGGTCGACGCCATTGTCTTCACCGCCGGTGTCGGCGAAATGGGTTCCGAAATTCGCCAGCAGGCTCTCGAAGGACTTGAGGCCCTGGGTATCAAGATTGACAAGGAAAAGAACCTCAAGACCCGTACCAAAAAGGCTGAAGTGGAAATCTCTACCCCCGACTCGCCGGTCAAGGTGTTTGTTATCCCCACCGACGAAGAGTTGGTCTTTACCGAAGACGTGGTCGGCATTCTGGAAAACACCTACTGCGATCACATGGACTTCGCCTACAGCTTCAAGTCGAAGGACTACGAACGCAAATAGTCCCTTTTGGCGGGTAATCGCGGCAATAAAAAAGGCCGGTGGAGCGTTCCACCGGCCTTTTGCGTTGCCTGTCCCAGGGGATCCGTCGATCAGCCCTGGGCTTGAACGGCGGTGATCGCAGTGACGCTGATGATGTCCTCTACCGAGCAGCCCCGGGAGAGGTCGTTGACCGGTTTGCCCAGACCCTGAATGATGGGACCCACCGCTTCCGCTCCCGCCAGACGCTGCACCAGCTTGTAACCGATGTTGCCGGCATCCAGGTCGGGGAAGACCAGGGTGTTGGCTTTGCCGGCAACTTTGGAGTCGGGGGCTTTGCTGGCACCGACTTTGGGAACCAGGGCGGCATCGGCCTGCAGTTCACCGTCGATCTGCAGTTCGGGGGCCATTTCCCTGGCGAAGGCCAGAGCTTCAAGAACCTTGTCGGCATCCTCGTGCTTGGCGCTCCCCTTGGTGGAAAAAGAAAGCATGGCCACCCGCGCCTCAACGCCGAGAAAGCTCTTGCAGCTGCGGGCCGTTGCCACCGCGATTTCTGCCAGCGCGCGGGCGTCGGGGTTGGGATTGACGGCGCAGTCGGCAAACAGCATGGAGCCGTTTTCGCCGTATTCCGGCGTGTTGGTCACCATGATAAAGCAGGACGAGACGGTTTTCATGCCCGGCGCCGGGCCGATGACCTGAAACGCGGCTCGCAGAACGTTGCCGGTGGTGTTGTAGGCTCCGGCCACGCAGCCACCCGCATCGCCCTTGCGAACCATCATGGCACCGAAAAACAGATTGTCGTCGGCGGTCAGCAACTTCAGCGCGTCTTCCCGGGAAAGACCTTTTTTCTTGCGGATCTCCACCAGTTCGTCCACATAGCTGTCGAGCTGGGGGGCGTTCTTTGGGTCTAGCAGGGTGACGCCGTCGAGAGAGACGTCGAGTTCCGCAGCCCTGGCTTGCAGAGCCTGGGGGTCGCCCAGCAGCACAACCCGGGCGAGGTTCTCCTTGGCGATGGGGCCGGCGGCCTGAATCATACGGTCGTCGTAGCCTTCCGGCAGTACGACGACTTGCGGATTCTGGCGAGCTTTTTCCTTGATCTGATCTACCAAATGCATTGCTTCCTCCTTGGTGGCAGCAGGGAATGAGTATTGTGCAGGCGGTACTTTTTATACGTCAAGGGGTACCGGGGGTCAACCTATTTTGACTTCTCTAATCAGGCTGCTTAATAACAATCCAGTGGCGTTTGACAACGGGTCAGCAAGAGAGTCGGGTTTTGAATTCTGCCTGTCAAAGCCTTGAAGAAGCTGTTGCCGCAACCTGCTCATGTGGTCGGTGGAAAATTGTTGCGTTTTTCGGAACGGAATGGCCCCCGGGGCAAAAAAACACAGGCAATGATTGCTGGAACCTCCGGCGCAAAGCCAGTATAATGCGGTGGTGATAAAGGCTGACTACTGGAGTTTTCCCCCCCGATGAAGAGTCAATGCCGGCACGATGCCGTTCTCGCAGGGTTTATCCTCTGCTCGCTGCTGTTTCATTTACTGCTGCTGTCCTTTTTGTCTGGTCGAAGCGTGACTGACGGCCCGCGGCAGGAGCCGATTGTGGTCGAAGTCCGCTCTTCGCAGACTCGGGACCGGGAACTCGATCTGCCGGTTCTTCCCGAGCCGCCGGCCCCGCGGGAGACGCCGGCAGAACGACTAGGTCCCAGTGACCAGTTGGTTCCGAAGGAGGTGGCGCCGCCGGGGGAGGCCCCCGAAGACCGTCAGCCGGTGGCTCCGGCACCGCCTCCTGTTCCAGCACCGCCGGCCGCAACGCCGGTTCCCGAACCGTCGCCTGCCCCCGAAGCCATTGACCTCGGACTGCCGCAGGATACCCTGGCCCGCCTGCAGGACGAGACAAGACGCCGGCAGCGGGACGACGTTGCCCCCGGTGACCAGGTCTGGCTCGATACGGAAAGGGATTTTCTGATTTCCTTTTTCGACCGTTTTCGGCGCAACATCTACAATGTCTGGAACTATCCGCCCCAGGCGATCACGGCCCGCGAGCAGGGAGTCGCTATGCTGAAAATCGTGATCAATCGCGACGGCAGCGTCGACGGGGTAGAGATTCTGAGAAGTTCCGGCTTCCCGACACTGGATCGGGAAGCGGTGGCAGCGGTCTATCGGGGAGCTTCTTACGGCGCGCTGCCAGCGGCCTATACCGAAGAAAATCTGGTGATCACGGCGTATTTTCAATACCGCTTGTCTCTCAGCGGCTTGCGCGGCGGGGACATCTTTGAGGCTCGGTAGGCCTTTTTCCAACCGGCCCGATAGGGCGCTGTCAGTTCAAAAACCTTCGATAAAGTCCTGGTAGTCTTCGTGACTCATGAGATCTTCCAACTCCGCAGGGACGGTTATCTTCAGACGCAGCAGCCAGCCGTCTTCGTAGGGAGACTGACAGAGCCAGTCGGGCGAGTCCTGCAAAGCATCATTGACCTCTAGGACTTCTCCGGACAAGGGTGCGTAGATCTCGAGCAACATCCTCAGTGACCGGGCTGTCGCCATGGTGTCGCCCAGTTCCAGCATGTCACCCTCCTCGGGAAGTTCGATTACGGTGATTTCTTCCAGGTCCTCCTGGAGATATTCCGTCACACCGACCGTGGCCGAGTCTCCCTCCACCTGCAGCCAGAGGTGGTCTTCCGTGTAAAGCAGGTCTTCCGCTACTTCCATTCCTTCCTCCAAGCCTCGTCATCAATTCAAAAAAAATTGCACCCGTTCAGAACGGCCGAAATGCCAGAATTGCCACCGATTGTCGGGCCGGGTCCGAGAGAGCGCCGCAAACAAAAAAAACTATACGAAAAGGTTCAAAGCCTGTAAAGCCGTAAAACCGTCTTCCGTCGATGCCCCGGAAAATTTTGAAAATGGTGTTGAAGGGGACTTTATGGGCCGCGGCGGTCCATAGAATCACTGATGCGGATTGAAAATGAGCAGGGCAGGATGGAAGCTGTTTGTCGAGGATCTGCGGAGACTGAGATTGGTGAGAAACAGGTTGGGGAAAGGGGCGACAGAACCCCCGGTGAGCCGAGGGTTCTGTCGAAAGGTTAGGGGTTGGCGGCTTTCGGGCAACCGCTGCAGGCCGAACTCTTTGTCGCGGAAGGGCAGGCAGGCTTTTCTGCCGCCTTGGAATAGCCCTGCTGGTACCATCCGTTACCCTTGAGTGCAAAAGCAGTCTGCGAAATCATTTTTTTGACCGGGCCGTCACAGGCCTCGCAGCGGGTGAGAGGGCTGTCGGAAAACTTTTGTCTGGCTTCAAACACCAGACCACAGGCCTCACATTGGTATTCGTACATCGGCATGGGATTACCTCCTGATTTATTATCGGCGACAATCTAGTGACTTAGACCCTGTTTGTCAAGGGCGTAAAACCGGTTTCCGAATGCAGTCCGGTCAAACGCTTTTTTATTGTCAAGTCAGGGGCTGTTTATGCTATAAGTCCAGGTTAATGGTTAAAGTTGTCGGATTTTTCCTTCCTCATGATCCGCGCCGCCGCCGGATCGCCCGCCTGCCGACACCCCCGAATCCCAATGGCTTCCAGAGAGTGCCATGGCTCTTAACGCTGAAAGACGACAAGGAGATTACAGTGTATGGCTGTTTTTGCCCATAGTTGTCCTCTGCGTCTGGCTGCTTGGAGGCATTCCGAAAGCGTGGGGCGAAGAACCGGTTCTGCGGCTTGCCGGCGATACCGAAAGCTACTCCTTAGGCCCTTTCCTGCAAATTCTTGAAGACCAAAGCGGAAAGTGGAGCATTGATGAGGTGATGGAACCGGGTTTTAGCGCGGCTTTTTCCGACATCGATGCCCTGACCATCAATTTTGGTGTCAGCTCTTCCACCTACTGGCTGCGATTTTCCATTGTACCCCTTCAGCAAGACGATCCCGTCGCTCTTCGAGACTCTGCCTGGCTGCTGGACCTCGGTTGGCCCTTTTTTGATCGTACCGAGGCCTATCGGGTGGTCGATAAAGCCGGGGCGTTGGAGAAGCAGATCCAGCCGATCCCCTTCAGCGACATCTTTCGGTCCACTGGCCACCCTTCCTCGGAGAAGCGCGGTATGCTGGCCTTTCTGCCGGCGTTTTCCGAGTCCGGCCAGACTTTTTATCTGCGCCTGCGTTCCGACGGGGTGTTTTTTCTTCATCCCCGCATTCGCACGGCCGGCAACTATCTGGAAACCTCGGTTGTGCGCATGCTCTGGTTCGGGCTTTATCTCGGCCTGCTGGCAGGGCTGCTGCTGTACAACCTGTTTCTGTTCTTCTGTCTGCGGGACCGCAGCTATCTCTGGTACGTAGCCTCTGTGGGGGCAATGGGGCTCTATTGCCTGGGGGTCAATCGCCTGACCTTTGAATTTTTCTTCCATTTTCCGCCGACCATGACCTTGCGTCTGAGCCTTGCGGCGCTGGCGGTCAGCCTGCTGGCCAGGGTGCTCTTTGTACGCTGTTTTCTACAGACCGAAGTGCGCGTGCCCCGCTTCGACCGGGCCGCCCAGGGGCTGATGCTGCTGTTGGTGGCGGTGTTGCTCCAGGTGCCCTTTGTCCCGATCAGTTATCTCAACCGTTCTTTTCTGCTGGTCGGCGGCCTGGTGCCCTTTATGCTGGTGACGGCGGCTGTGCTCTGCCGTTTGCGGGGGTATCGGCCGGCACGATTTCTGGTTTTCTCCTGGACTCTCTATGGCACCGCTGGCCTGGTTTATGCGGGCACTTTTCAGGGCTGGCTGCCATTCCATTATCTGACCTTTCACAGCCTGATGATCGGCTCCGCCCTGGAGGTGATCCTGCTCTCCTTGGCGCTGGCGGATCGCATCGATCTGCTGCGTCGAGAGCGGGAACGGCTCAGTTTCAGCGAGCAGCGCCACAAGGAACTGGCGGTTACGGACGCTCTGACCAGTCTGTATAACCGGCGTTATTTTGAATCCCAGATCGGCATGGAAATCGAAAAGGCAGACCGGTTTGGTCAGCGGCTGACCCTGATGATGCTGGATGTGGACAACTTCAAGCAGTTCAACGACCGGCACGGACATCAGGAGGGCGATCGGGTGTTGACGGCCCTGGGACGGGTGATGATGGCCTGTGTGCGGGACAAGGACGTGCCCTGCCGCTACGGCGGTGAGGAGTTCGCCATCATTCTTCCCGGTGGACACAATTCGACGGCCGTCGAGATATACGAGCGCATCAATGGTGAGCTTGAAGCCCACCATTTCGGCTCCGCGGGTTCGGGCATCAGCCGCATCACCATGAGTATCGGGGTGGCCGAGCATCTGCCGGGGGAACCAGCCGAAAACCTTGTGCGGCGGGCCGATCAGGCTTTGTACGAGGCCAAAAACCGCGGCCGGAACCAGATTGTCATTGCCAGCCGGGACCCGGAAGCGATGTTTTTCTCCTGCTTCGGCTCACCGTCGTCCGGCAACCATCCCTCTGTCTGAAACTTCCTTCGACGCACGTTCCGCCTTCGGCGTTCGCGGTCTTTCAGTGATCGGTTTTATCTGGTTCGCCGGGTGGTTGCCGTGAGGCTGCGGCAACCGCCACTCGAATGGCTGCCTCGATTGCCTGCTCCTTGCGGTTTTCGTCCACCGCTTCGCCGCGTCGGCGATCGGCCAGCACGGCACAGATGCAGGCGGCGGCAAAGCCGTAAACGCCGGCCATCTTGAACAGAGTGCCCGCCTCCATTTCGTAATTAAGAATGTTGAGGCGCCGGTATTCTTCGGTGATGCCCTGCAACCAGCGCAGCAGGTGAGGGTTGGCCGAGGAGTCGCTGCGCTCCTGACCTTCGTAAAAGGTGTCCACCGAGGCGGTAAGGCCGAGATGCCAGGTAACACCGAGCCGGCGCGCCGCCTCGACCAGGGCAATGGTCAGAAAGGGGTCGGCGGCAGCCGGATATTCGGGGGGAGCAATGTCGTCGGCAGCGCCCTGACGACAGAGGGCGCCGCGGCTGATGACCAGACTGCCGGTCTCCACGCCGGCGGCAATGCTGCCACAGGTGCCGATGCGAATGATCTGGCGAATCCCGACCTGGATCAGCTCGTTGACCACGATACTCAGCGACGGAGCGCCCATGCCGCTGGTGGCGACCAGCAGCGGGCGGCCGTCAGCCAACCGCACCACAAAACTGTCGAGACCACGGCGTTGCGAAAGCGCTCTTGCCAGGGTCAGGCCGGGAGTGGCTTCGGCGATCTGGCGACTACGCCCCGGATCGCCGCAGAGCAGAGCCAGGCTCGGTGCCGGGCTGCCCAGTTGCCGACGACTGAAACCGAGATGGTAGAGAGGACTGTCGTTCATGCTCCGGGCTCCTGGGGCTTCTGCGCACAGAAGGGTTCGGGCAACAAAAACTCAAGGAATTTTTCCAGAGGCTGTTCACCGTCGCACAGGCTGATGACAAGGCAGTCGGCGGCGAATTCCCGCAGCACCTGGCGGCAGGCGCCGCATGGCAGGGTGGGGGTGGCGGTCGGAGTATATATCGCCAGCGCGGCAATCCTTCGCAGACCTTGAGAGACGGCACTGAACAGGGCCGTCCGCTCGGCGCAGCAGCTGAGTCCCAAAGAGGCATTCTCGACGTTGCAGCCCGTCACTATCCGGCCTCCTTCGGTGAGTACGGCGGCACCGACCGGAAACCGGCTGTAGGGAGCGTAGGCGTGGGCACATGCCTGTCGAGCGGCGTCTTCAAGGGCCTGTCGCTGGTTCGGTTGCAGGTGGTTCATGACGCAGCATCTCCTCACGGTCTTTTACGGCGGAACAGGTCGGTTTTCAGGCTCGTTATGCGGTCGAGAAACAGCCGCCCGTCCAGGTGATCCAGCTCATGCTGAACGGCCACCGCTTCAAAGCCTCTGCAACGGATGGCGCGGGGTCGGCCATTGCGGTCCAGAAATTGAACCAGAATCTCTTCGGCCCGAGCCACGTTGCCCGTATAGTCGGGAACACTCATGCAGCCTTCCCGCAGAGTCATGGTGCCCGAGCGCTGCAGAATGGTCGGGTTGATCATGGTCAGCAGGCCGTGATGATTGTGCCGGCCCTGTCTGCTTGCGGAAACGTCAACCACCGCCACCCGCTGCAAAACCCCGATCTGGGGGGCAGCCACCCCCACCGAATGGCCCGCCCCGTACATGGTGTCGACCAGATCCTGAATCAGGGCGTCGCAGGCCCCATCCGCCTCGGCGACAATATGGCAGGGGCTTTTCAGCCGGGGATCGGGATAAAGAAGGACCTCGCGAACCGCCATGCTTCAAAACTCCACCGGCGTAATATCCCGCACTGAAATGTCGACCTGTAGCGACGCCCGAAGGGCGGTCATCCAGCCCGCAAGATCTTCAAGAGAAACCTGCGGCGGCAAAACCACCTCGATCATCATCACATAAACCGGATTCTTCGCGGTGCCCACCAGTTTGGTGTTGAGGTCGGTGATGTTGATCTGATGGTCGCCCAGTTCCCTGACAACCGGATAGACAATGCCCGGTTTGTCGCAGCCGTACACGGAGATAAGGCAGAGCGTGCCCGGCAGGGAAGGGGGTTGCTCGCCACCGGGTGGCAACGGGCGAAGGGAGACGGCCAGACCTTCCGCTTCCAGGGGCTCAAAGGCGTTGCCGAAACCGGCCATGCTGTCGATGTCGGGATGGGAGATGATCAGGATCATGGCAAACTGGCCGCCGAGCAGGGTGCAGCTGGAATCGGCGATGTTGCAGCCGCGCCGAAAGAGGATCTCGGTCACTTGCGCGACAATGCCGATCCGGTCCTGACCGATGAGAGTCAAAGAAAAGTAATGCATAAAAGCTCCTTTGGAAGCAATGGCGGGTCAGCACTTTGAGGGACGTTCCGAGTGTTTGGCAGAGTTAAAGCGGCTCCTGTTGTTTCAGTTTTTGCACGATGCCGGCCTTGCCGATCAGTATCAGGCAATCCCCGCCCCGCAGAACAAGCTCCGGGGTGATGGAAGTGATCTGCTGCTCGCCGCGGCGGATGCCGATCAGGGTGGCGCCGTACTGCTGCCGAAAACGCAACTCGATAAGGCTTTTTCCGGCCAGGGCAGAATCCGCGTCGAGGCGCACTTCCTCAATTTTAAAGGGGTCTTCGTCTTCCGGCCAGTCCCGGGCTTCAAAATGGTTGAGCATCTTCTGGGCATCGTTGAGAACCTCCGGCGGTCCCATGATCAGCAGACGGTCTTTGGGAAAGACCCGAAAGTCCGGGGTGGGGTCGTAGAAAATCTGTCCGCCCCGGGTGATGGCCAGAATCGAAACGCCGGCAATGGTGCGTAAGGGGATTTCACTGATGGTGCTGCCGGCGACCGCCGCGTCCGTGCGCAGCTGGACTTCGACAAAAGCAATGGGCCAGCTGACGTCCTGCGGCACAAAGTGGAGGGTGTCGGTGAGGGCGTCGACAGCCTGTTCCGCAGCGTCGGCAAAGGGACGGAAGACCAGGGTGGCCCCGGCTTCCCTGAACTCCCGGGCTTCCGCTTCGTTGGTTGCGGTAAGGGCGACCTTGCAGCAGCAGTGGCGCTTGCGAATATTGTTTACAAAGGCCAGGTTGACTTCCTTGGACCGCACCGTGCTCACCAGCCAGCGGGCATGATCCAGGGGCAACTGTTCGGTGAGTTCCGGGTCCGCCATGTCGCCGTAGAGCACCGACAAGCCTTTTTTCCGCCATCGATCCAGGACTGCCGGGTCAAAGTCCACACCCAGCAGGTTACGATTACGGCGCAACAGGTGGCGGGCCAGTCCGCCACCGTAATTGCCCAGGCCCACCAGAACCACGTCGAGACGGGTTGTCGGGCCGGAACTTTCCGCCGCGTCTTCTCGATAGGGATTGCGTCGTTCAAAGAGCTTCAGCGGCTCGGACAAAAAGGCGTAGAGTTGACTGGAATAGAGGATCATGTAGGTGGAAGTAAAAATCGTCACCACCCCCACCAGGGTGACCAGGCCGACGGTTTCATTGTCGATGTGGCCAAGGCTCAGACCCAGAGCTACGACGATCAGGGAAAATTCGCTGATCTGGGCGACGGTCAGTCCCGCCAGCAGCGAAGTGCGCCGCCGGTAGCCCATGAATCCCATGATGGCCAGTACGATCAGCGGGTTGCCGATCAGCACGAACAACGAGAAGACCAGAGAGGGACCGAGTTGGGCGCCGACCGTGGACCAGTCCAGCCGTGCGCCGAGATCGATAAAGAAAAACAGCAACAAAAAATCCCTGAGTCCGGTGAGGCGGGCGCCGATGGAGTCACGGTACTCGGTGGAGGCCAGGGAGATTCCCGCCAGAAAGGCGCCGACTTCCTTGCTGAAGCCGAGAACTTCGCCGCCCGCTCCGAGAAAAACCGCCCAGGTCACGGCAAACAAGGTCAGCAGTTCAAGGGAATGCGCCAGGCGTCGGGTCAGTGAAGGCAGGACATATTTCATCAGCAGGCCGATGGCCAGTAGAAATCCGATGCCCTTGGCAGCAAAAAACAGTGCGTCCCCGTAGGCCGAACCCGGGTCGGCGATGGACGCACCGAGGGTGGTCAGGGCGACCAGGGCGAGGACCGCGGCGATGTCCTGAATAATCAGAAAACCGATGGCGATCTGCCCGTGCAGCGAATCGATTTCCTTCTTGTCCGAGAGCAGCTTGACGATAATGATGGTGCTGGAAAAGGTCAGGGCGACGGCGACGTAGGCCGCATTGATAAAGGACAAGCCCAGGGCCATGGCGATCCCGAAGCCGAACACCGAAGTGAAGATGATCTGTCCCATGCCTGTTGCCAGGGCGACGGGGCCGATTGTGCGGATCAGGTGCAGGTCGAGTTTCAGGCCGACCACGAACAGCAGCAGGGCGATACCGATGTGGGCCAGTAGGTCGATCTGCTCATAACTGTGAATAATACCCAGCACCGAAGGCCCGGCGAGGATGCCGGCCGCCAGGAACATGATGATCAGCGGTTGGCGCAGTTTCTGGCCGAGTATGCCCACCAGGGTGGCCAGGCTCAGCAGAGCGGCGATTTCAGTAAAGGTGTTTCCAGTTGTCATTGCAGGCTTCCTTGGGGGCACCGGAAGGTTCGGGCGAGGGCCGAATGGGGCCCTCACGGGGGTATGGACGGTCTGCATCCCGCCTTCCGGGGCGGGTCGAAGGCTGAAGGGTTTTGGCCTGTGAGCGCAACACGTCTCTTGTATGGATGCGGAACTTTGGCGACAAAGATATCACAAATTTACTGATTTATGCATCAGAGATGGCATCCAGTCAATCCGTATAGCGTTCCCGGCGATGGCAACGTTGCCGGGAACGCCGCAATCTGCTAGCATCCGGACAACGAACCCCCGAACAGGAGAGAAAATGTCCCGCGACGAAGAGCGCGTAACAGAACTGGAAATACGTTACACCCATCTGCTGCATCACATCGACGAACTCAACGAGGTGGTGACCCAATGCAACCGGCGCATTGCCCGGCTGGAAAAAGACAACCGCCGGCTGTTGGAGATGGTAGGCTCTTTTTCGCCTGACCTGGCTGAGTCTCCCGATGAATAAGGCAGGGCGGTGGTCTCTTCAGCGGGGGTTGTCTCGGTTTGTCGAAGCGGCTTCGTTGGGACTTCTTTGCGGCTCCCGCAAGACGGGACGCTAAGCCCGTGTCGGTTCTGTTGCTGCAGCCGCCGGCACTCAAGCCGGCTGCTCCGCCGCTGGGACTGGCGGTGCTGTGCGGTTATCTTCGTCACCGAAAGGTGGCAGTTCGGGCATTCGATGCCAATCTCGCCGCTTACCGTTATCTGCTGCGGGCAGAGACCCTGGCGGCCGGGGCGCCGCTTGAGCCGGGAGTTCGAGTGAAGCGGGCTTTGCGCCACGCTGAAAGCGCCTGGCAACAGTTGTCGTCGTCTGCCATCCTGGCTTCTTTCCCCCGTTACCAGAGCGCCGTGGAGCACCTCAACGTCGCTCTGGGAATCTACCGGGGACCGTCGGGCCAGGAGCGCCTGACTCTTGGCGATTATCGGCACGGAGTCTTGACAGAGTTTGTCCTGGCCGATCTGAAGCGGGCCGCCACGGGCGACAGCCCGACCCTGTTTCGGGAATTTTTCGAGGGGGAACTGCTGCCGAAGAGGGTTGTTCGGCAGGCTCGGCTGATCGCCTTGTCCATCAACTACCGTCACCAGTTGTTGCCGGCTTTCGAGCTTGCCGGCTTGCTGCGCCGGGAACTGCCGGGCCTTCGGCTGGTGGCCGGTGGTGGCATGCTGACCTCCTGGCGAAGCGTTCTGGAAAGCCAACCGGAGGCTCTGGCGCCTTTTGATCACGTGATTTTCGGGCCGGGAGAAGAGCCCCTGGCCGAGCTTGCCCGGGGAACCATCCCGGCGGAATTTTTTCTGCGGGGTGGGGCGGAGTTGGCTTTTGAGGCGGATTTCAGTGACCTGCCCGCCTGCGACTACCTGAGCCCCGAGCCGGTGCTGCCGTTGACCGGCTCCCGAGGCTGCTATTGGCAGCGCTGCCTGTTCTGCCCCGAGGCGGTAACGCCGACCCACCCCTATCGCTGCTGTTCACCGGCAGAGGTTGCCGACCGGCTACTGATTCTGGCCCGACGCTGGGGGGTGCGTTTTTTCCATTTTACCGACAACGCCCTGCCGCTGCCGGTGCTGCGCTCTCTGGCGGCTCGGCGGCAATCTCTTGGAGGGCTTTACTGGTACGGCTTTGTGCGTTTTGAGCCGGCCCTGGCCGACCAGCAGCTGCTCAGCGATCTGGCTGCCGCCGGCTGCCGAATGCTGCAACTGGGCCTCGAGAGCGGTTCCCAGGCGGTGCTTGACCGGCTTGCCAAAGGCACCCGGGTCGAGGCGGCTTCGGCGGTGTTGCGGGCCCTGCAACGGGCAGGCATCGCCAGCTACGTTTATGTGATGTTCGGCACCCCCGGTGAAACTGAGCAGGAGCGGCTGGCCACCCTGGATTTTCTTGAACAACACGCCGACGCGATCGGTTTTCTGAACGTGGCGATCATGAATCTGCCTCATCAGTCGCAGCTGGCCGACGGACGACCGGGGGCGGAGACGCCGCCTGCGGAAAGGGGTTTGTACCTGACCGGGCCGGCGGAGCGCGATCGTCGGGGGCAGGCACGGCGCTTCATTCAACAACGACTGCTGGCATCGCCGCCGCTGCGGACCATTATCGGGCGCACCCCGCCGCTTTTTACTTCCGACCATGCGGTTTTTTTTGCCGCTTCCGATGGTTCCTGAGGGAGGCCTTGCAGGGCTTTTCAGCCAACCGGGCAGTTTTTTTTAAGACGGGATTTTTCTATGCAGGTCTGGCAGGAGAAGATGGAGCAGGTTGTGACGGATCCGCGGCGCCTGGCCCAGCGCTTCGGCATTGATCCGTCACCGCTGCAGCGGGTGGCCGAACGCTACCCCCTGCGCATCAGCCCCTCCTATTGGGAACTGCTAGAGGCTCCCGGGGACCCCCTCTGGCGGCAGTGCGTCCCCGATCTCCGGGAGCTGTCCGACCCGACCCCCTGCGCCGACCCGCTGGACGAAGGCCGACTTTCGCCGGTTCCGGCCATCGTGCATCGTTATCCCGATCGGGTTCTGTTTCTGGTCGGCGGTGACTGTGCCACCTACTGCCGGTTCTGCACCCGCAAGCGCCTGCTCGGCGATCCGGCGCTGCGGGTTGGCGAACAGGCCCTCGAACAGGGACTGGACTACATCGCCGCCCATGCCGAAGTTAAGGACGTGCTTCTCTCCGGCGGCGACCCCCTGCTGCTGGAAAACCAGGAACTGGAGGGTCTGCTGAGCCGCCTGCGGGCCATCTCCCACGTGGAGATCCTGCGCATCGGCAGTCGGCTGCCGGTGACCTTGCCGGAACGCATTGACGACGCCTTGTGCGCCCTGTTGCGACGTTTTGCGCCCCTTTACCTCAATACCCATTTCAATCATCCCCGCGAGTTGACCGCTCGGGCCGCCGGGGCCTGCGCCCGTCTTGCCGATGCCGGGGTGGTGCTGGGCAACCAGACCGTGCTGCTGCGCGGCGTCAACGACTCGGCGCCGGTTCTGGCGGCGCTGTGGAGGGGACTGTTGCGGCTGCGGGTGCGCCCCTATTACCTGCATCATATGGATCTGGTGCGGGGCACCGGACATTTCCGGACCCGTATCGAAACCGGTCTGGAGATTCTGCAACAACTGCGGGGCAACCTTTCCGGTCTGGCCCTTCCCCAGTATGTCATCGACAGCCCGGGGGGCCGAGGGAAAATCCCCCTGCTTCCCGAATCCCTGCTGGAACTCGGCGATAGCGCCCGGTTACGAACCAGCAGCGGCGCAATCATCGATTTTCCCAACCGCGAAACCTGAACTGCAACTGCCCGCCGGCCCGAAGCGGGGGCGTTGCGAAGCCACCGCCGGTCTCGGCACAAAAACTCACAGCCCGCTCCTCTCCCCGGCCTGTTCGACGGCCAGTTGCCAGAAGGCCTGCGCCACCGGACGTTGCAGATTGCTTTTGCTGGAGCAGAGTCCGACCACGTAGGGATCGAGGTGCGGGGCTTTTTCCAGAATTCGTACTTCGTCCCGAAAAGGGCTGCGGGAAAGCACCAGTTCCGGCACGATGCCGATGCCGCAACCAAGCCGGACCATGGCGATGAGAGCTTCGTTGCCGGAAACTTCGGAGCTGATATTGGGAAGGATGCGCCGCTCTTTCAGCCACTGATCGAGACGCCGCCTGGACAGTCCCTGCTGCGGCACCACCATCGGCACTCGGGACAGATCGATAAGGCCGTCTCGCAGAGGCAGGCCGCTGCCGGCGCCGAAGGGCGGAGCGATGAATAGCAGGGGAGTGTGAAGCAGAGGAAGGAATTGCAGCGACGCCCGATGGCGGTCAGGCAGAGCGGCCACCGCCAGGTCAATCTCGCCGTTCTGGACCAGGCCGACCGCCTGTTCGGCCACCCCCGTGCGCAGCTCCAGCTGCACCTCCCGATAGGCTTGGCGAAAGGACTCCAAAAGCCGCGGCAGCAGGCTGTAGACGGCGGTCACCGAGGCATAGATGGAGAGGCTGCCGGTCAAATCATCGGTCTTGCGCAGGGCACTGCGCACGGCCCTCCACTCCTGCACCGCACGACGGGCATAGGAGCGAAACTGTTCGCCCACCGGGGTCAGCGACACTCGGCGGTTGTCCCTCAGAAACAGGGGCTGCCCCAGTTCCTCCTCAAGGCGCTGAATGGTCCGGGTCAGAGCCGAGGGGCTGAGATGGCAGGCCTGGCTGGCGCGACCAAAATGGCGCAACTCGGCAAGGGTCAGAAAGATCTGCAGATGGCGGGTGTCCATCGAAACGCTCCATGTTGCTTATTTTGCAACATGATATTCACAACAAATCAATTTACGCAATAATTTTTTTGTCGTATCCTGTGGGAGTATTGCCAAAACCATTCACCCCTGAGAAGGAGATTACCGATGGGACAGAATTACTTCAATTCCCTGCCGCTGCGCCGCCAGTTGCAGGAACTCGGCACCTGCCGCTTCATGGAAGCGGAGGAATTCGCCAACGGCTGCGATTACGTCAAGGGCAAGAAAATTGTCATCGTCGGTTGCGGCGCCCAAGGCCTCAATCAGGGCCTAAACATGCGAGACAGCGGCCTCGACGTCTCCTATACCCTGCGCAAGACGGCCATTACCGACAAACGCCAGTCTTACCTCAACGCGACGGAAAACGGTTTTGCCGTGGGCACCTACGAAGAGATGCTGCCCACTGCCGACATCGTCATGAACCTGGCTCCGGACAAGCAGCACACGGATGTGGTCAATACCGTGGTGCCGCTCATGAAGAAGGGCGCGACCTTCTCCTACGCTCACGGCTTCAACATCGTCGAGGAAGGTGTCCGGATTCGTGAAGACCTCACCGTCATCATGGTGGCCCCCAAGTGCCCCGGTTCGGAAGTTCGGGAAGAATACAAGCGGGGCTTCGGCGTGCCGACCCTGATTGCCGTGCACGGTGAAAACGATCCCAAGGGCGATGGTCTGGAGATCGCCAAGGCTTTGTGCTCCGCTCAGGGCGGCGATCGAGCCGGGGTCCTTGAGTCCTCTTTTGTCGCCGAAGTCAAGTCCGACCTTATGGGCGAGCAGACCATCCTCTGCGGCATGTTGCAGGCCGGCTCGCTGCTCTGCTTTGACAAGATGACCCAGAACGGTATGGATGCACCCTACGCCGTCAAGCTGATTCAGTACGGCTGGGAAACCATCACCGAAGCCCTCAAGCACGGTGGCATCACCAACATGATGGATCGCCTCTCCAATCCGGCCAAGCTGGTGGCTTTTGAGCTGGCCACCGAACTCAAGATGATTCTCCGGCCCTTGTTTGAAAAACACATGGACGACATTCTTTCCGGCGAATTCTCCCGAAGCATGATGGAAGACTGGGCCAGCGATGACGAGAAACTGCTGGGTTGGCGGACGGCAACCGGCAAAACCGTTTTTGAGCAGACCGAGGCCGCAGGCGAGATCTCCGAGCAGGATTATTTCGACAAGGCAATCCTGATGGTGGCCATGGTCAAGGCCGGTGTCGAACTGGCCTTTGAAACCATGGTTTGTTCCGGTATTGAGCCCGAATCGGCCTACTACGAGTCCCTGCACGAAACACCTCTGATCGCCAACACCATCGCCCGCAAAAAACTCTACGAAATGAACCGCGTCATTTCCGATACCGCCGAGTATGGCTGCTACCTGTTTGCTCATGCCTGCGTTCCCCTGCTGCAGGATTTCATGGCCGCCGTGCAGACCGACGTCATCGGCAAGGGACTTGATTCAGCAGATAGCAGCGTGGACAACAGCATCCTGGTGGCGGTCAATGCCGAGATCCGCTATCACCTCATCGAGGAGGTGGGGCAGCAGCTTCGGGCGGCCATGCAGGGTATGAAAGCGATCGCCTCATAAGGAATCGGAATAACATTTAAAAACTGCCGACAGCGCCGTGGTCCAGCACTTTCCTGAGCTTTGGACACGTTTCCCCGGCAACCGGCCAACCCAGGTCGGCAAAATGAAAAGAGTGGAGGGGCGGACCGGATTCAGTGGTCCGCCCCTCTGTTTTGTCGGCTTCACAGCACTTCCCGTTGTATTGACGGGCAGTTGCAGGTCAATATCAGCGTTCCTGACAAAGGCCGCGCGGTTTCCTGTCCCCTGTCGATGTACCAGGAGTGTCCATGCGCTGACTGCAAATTCGGCTCTTTGGCCCATATTTCAGCTCCTTTTCGGCCCATAGCTACGGCTATGAAAATTCAAACGAGCTAAAATCTGTGCTCAAACATGCAAATTTTTGCTTCAACCCGGATGGTCCGACAGACCCCTAGTAAACCGCCGTAACGTACCGGTCAACGTATTGTGACGCCATAAATCCGCAAAACCGTCTTTACCCAACAGGATCAGGCGGTTATTTTTATGCTTGTCTGGTCTCTGAAGGGCCGTGAGTTTTTTGAGTCGGGCAAGGGAGCACGGCTCAGGGAGGGCTTTTAATTGTCCTGCTGACGGCAGGACGGTTTCGGCGCTCTACAACAACTCCGGCGGGAAGGCAACCACCTGGTCGATGGCTTCGGCATCGGTGAGCAGCATCACCAGTCGATCGAGTCCCAGGGCGATGCCGGCGGCCTCCGGCATGGCGGCCAGTTCGGCGAGAAATTTTTCCGGGACCGGGTAGGGGGGTTTTCCCGCTTCCCGGCGAAGGGCTTCTTCGACGCCGAAGCGACGGCCCTGTTCCCCGGCATCGGTGAGTTCGGAAAAGGCGTTGGCCAGTTCCATCCCTCCCAGATAAAGCTCGAAACGTTCAGCGACGCCGGGGCGGGCCGGATGGCTGCGGGCCAGGGCGGCCAACTCGAGGGGATATTCCATGAGAAAGGTCGGCCGCTGCTGCCCCAGGTGGGGCTCGACATGCAAGGCCAGCTGTTCGTCGAAGCGTCCGGCGGCGAGGGCCTGGCGCAGATCCAGCCGCGCATGGCGCTGAAAGGCTTCGGCTACGGTGAGACGTTCAAAGGGTTGCGAAAGGTCGATGTTACGGGATCGGTAGGTGAGGCGTCCGGAGGGCACCAGGGTGCGCAGCAGTTCTTCGCATTCCGCCATCAGGTGATGGTAGTCGCATTGGGCAGCGTACCATTCGAGCATGGCGAACTCCGGCAGGTGCCGCGCGCCCCGCTCCTCCGCCCGCCAGCAGCGGCAGATCTGAAAAAGCCGCTGGTAACCCGCCGCCAGCAGTCGCTTCATGCACAGTTCGGGACTGGTGTGCAGAAACCAGTCGTCGCTGCCGATGGCATCGATGCAGGCCTCGGGGGCGTTGCCCGGTATTCGGTGGGGGGTTTCCACCTCCAGGTACTGTCGTTGAACAAAAAAGGACCGGATCGTCTGGACGATCCGGGCCCTTTGCTCCAGCCTGGGGCGCTTGCGGGTCAACGCCCAGTTGCCTTCCATCAAGGCTACTCCTTGACCCGGGTGACATACTCGCCGGTGCGGGTATCGATCTGAATCAAGGTGCCTTCCTCGACAAAGGATGGAACCTGCAGGGTGTAACCGCTCTCCACGGTGGCCGGTTTGTTGTTGCCGGCGGCGGTGTCGCCCTTGACCCAGGGCTCGGACTGGGTGACCCGCAGGTTGACGAAGTTGGGCAGGGTGATGCCGATGCCCCGTTCGCCGAACATCAGAATCTTGACTTCCATGTTGTCCACCAGAAAATACTTCTGCTCACCGAGGGCCTCTTCCGGCAGCGTCACCTGCTCGTAGCTTTTCTGATCCATGAACACATAACCGGATTCGTCCCGGTAAAGAAACTGCATGTCGCATTCCTGCAGGGACGCCGGTTCAAAGTTCTCGCCCGAGCGGTAAGTTCGATCAAAGAGGGCGCCGCTGATCATGTTGCGCAGTTTGCATTTGTAAAGGGCTTGTCCCTTGCCGGGTTTGGTAAAGTCGAACTGGACGATGACGTGGGGTTCGCCTTCGATCATCAGTTTGGTTCCCTTGCGCAGGTCGGAAGTGCTCAGCATGGAGGTTCTCCTCTATGAAATGAAAAGGGCGCAGCGATTTCTTAAAAAGGGTCGCGGAAACGGATTATTAAATCACAGCAGGGCCCGCATTGTCATGGAAAAAGTCCACCCTTGCCGGCTTGCCGGAAGCTGCTGGCCGTGTTATCAATAGTCCGGAGAGGACTTCGAAGAACTTGTCCGACGCCCGGTATATCCCGGAGAAAGGAAAGCTTCCATGAAGGCCTGTCGCCGTCGAGGGCCCGATCTGTGGATTCGCTCCCTGAGATACCTGGCCCTGGCCGGCTGGGGGGCCTTGCTCTGTGCCTTCTTTGTCCTGGTCAAGGCCCGACCTCAGATGGAAACCTTCTTTGATCGGGTTTACGATATTCAACTGCAGCAGCAGTGGAATATGGAGTTGGCCCGCTACATCCTGTGGCTGATGATTCTTGGTCTGACATTGAGCCTGAGCGGTCTGGTCATCAACGGCTTCCGCCTGCGGCGTCGAAGCGACGAGTGGCGCTTTTCGCTGATCTTTCTGGGTATCATCTGCCTGAGCGGAATTCTTCTGTACCGGATCAACTTCTCGTGATTTCAGGCGCAGCCCCGGCCACGCTTCTCGGTCAATCCTGTCGCTCTTCACTCTGCCGGCCTGTTACGGCCTCCTGCCCGCGCCGGATCACAAACAGGCTGATTTCCGGCGGCGCCAGAATGCGCATGGGGGGTCCCCAGCTTCCGGTCCCTCGGTTGGTGTACAGCCAGCCGCCGCCGGAGAGCGGGTACAGCCCGTCCTGTAAAGGGTAGGGAATCGCCGTGAGCAGATTGAAGGGAAAAATCTGCCCGCGATGAGCGTGTCCGGACAGTTGCAGGTCGAAAAGACCGATCGAGGTCTCTTCAACGACGGGACGGTGTTTGAGCAGCAGGGTGAACAGGCCCTGAGTGTTATCAGCCAGGATCTGCGCTTCGTCGGGCAGGGGGCCTCCTTCCGGATCGTCCATGCCGACCAGGGTCAGCTGGCCCGCCGGTGAAACGCCTTCGTTGCGCAGCAGGATAAAGCCGCACTGCTCGAGAAAGTCGAGAGCGTGGTCGAGCCCGGCATAATATTCGTGATTTCCGGTGACGGCGTATTTTCCCAGGGGCGGTTCAAAGCGGCGCAAAGCTTCGCTGAGCGGTGCGAGGTGATCCATCTGGCCGTCGACGATATCGCCGGTGGCCACCAGCAGGTCCGGTTGCAACCGTTGCAGTTCGTTTAACACCGGCGCCAGGACTTCGCCCCGATGGAGCAGACCCAGATGCAGGTCGGAAATCTGCGCAATGCGCAATTGGTCCCGGCCGGGGGGCAGTTTGTCCGTGACCAGGCGGATTTCTTCGACGCGCAAATCCGTCGCTTCATAGACCCCGTAAAGACCGGCCGCCAGGGTCAGCAGCAGCACCAGGCCGGAGACGGCGGGACGATGCAGGGTCAGCAGGGGCAGGTTTGGCAGCAACCGATGCGTTGCCAAGGCCAGCAGATGGACGACGGCCACGAGCAGAAACAGGCTGAAAGCCAGGAACAGCAGCCCCATCCAGCAGTAGCTGACCCAGGCCAGGGAGCGGGCCGCTGTCGGGTAGCCGTTGCGATCGAGCAGCCGGATCAGCAGGGGCGACAGGATCATCAGCCCCATCCAGCCCCAGATCAGGCCCGGCAGGGCGCGATGAGAAGACAGCAGAGGATGCATCCCCCAGAAAACCAGGGCGTGCATCAGGCAGTAAACGGCGACAAAAGTCAGAATGAAAAGGATCATGGCGTTGTCTCGATATGAGTCAGAACGTGTTTGAAAAAGCGCGTTTCGCCGGTTAACACATGCAACATTTCTGGGCAATGGAGCTCTGCAGCTGCAGGCGTCGGCACTCGACCCGTCGGCAGGCGAACCGGATCAGTTCCTTTTGCGAATGCCCCCTTTGACCATTTCGATGCGCCGCTCCTTGTAGAGTCCGCCCACTGCTTTTTTGAAAAGCTTCTTGCTCATGCCCAGGGCCTGTTTGATCTGCAACGGCGAACTGTGGTCGTCAAGGGCAAGAAATCCCTTTTGATCCAGGGCTGCGAGGAGGGTTTGTGCGGCCTCTTCCACGTCCCGGGCACCGCCGCGGCGCAGGGTCACGTCAATTTTGTGGTCTTCACGGATCCGTTTGACATAGCCCTTGAGTCGGTGCCCCCGGCGCTGGCCGGGCATCAGTTCGTCCTGGTAGAGCAGTCCGCCGTAACGATGATTGATGATCACCTTGGCGCCGAGTTCGGTAAACTCCCAGAGCAGCATGTCCACTTCCTGGCCTTCCTGCAGGTCCACGGGCTCTTTTTGCAGATGCCGCTCAATCCGGGCCGAGGCCACCGTTCGCCACTGGGAATCGAGGTCGAGCTTAACCAGATAGCTACGGCCGACCCGCATCGGTTCCGGCTGTTCGCGATAGGGGACCAGCACGTCCTTGTCCAGACCCCAGTCGAGAAATGCCCCGTGGCGGGTGACGGCGGTGACCTTCAGGAGGGCGAATTCACCGACCTGGGCCTTGGGGCGTTGCAGGGTGGCCGCCAGTTCGCCCTGACTGTTGCGGTACAGGAAAACCTCCAGACGATCGCCCTGTGTCACGGCGGGCAGGGGTTCCGAAGCCGGCAGCAGAACCTGATGGGGCCCGGCCTTGAGCCAGGCGCCTTTTTCGTCGATGCGGTGAAGGGGAAGGCTGTTCATGCGGCCGACATGGAACATGTTAGGCTCCGAAGGTCGTTGAAGGATGCGGTACGAGTTATTTGCTGCAGGAAGAACAATCGGCCACTTTCCTTGGTTTCCCGCCCAAACCGGAAAAAATAATGACCTGAGGCCGGCAAAACCGGGAAACGGAAAACTCGTCCCCGCTCCGGGTCGCAATCGTCTGCCCAAAGGGACAGCCCGCGCTTGGCGGGAAATAGCGCTGAAGACATTATCACAGAAGCCGGGTATGCGGTCAAAAGTTTGCCCGCCCCGTGACCGGTTTTGCGATCAGAAAGGCAGGGCATGTGCCCACAGGAAGTGCATCGAGAGCGGCGCGGCGATGTTGAACAGGGGCCGATTCAGCCGCCCCGCGAAGCGGGCCCCTTTTCGGGCCGCAGTGCACTGGCTTCAGAACGGGCAGGACGCAGGGTGTCTGCAGGATGCCGATGGCCTGGCGGGAGGCTACAAGGAACTGCTGGCGATTGTGCGTCATCGGCGTCGGTGTTTTCCGCGGATTCGACGGGTCACCTGTTACAGCCGCTCGACGACGGTGATCGGTTATTCCGAGTCTCAGTTGCGGTCCCTGGCCGAAGCGGGGCTGAATCGACTGCGTCTGGGTCTGGCCCGGTTCGGCGAAGACGCTCAGGTGTGCTGAAAGTTTACCGTGACGTCCTGGCGGTGGGCGGCGTCAATTCGCCACAGAGGCCGGTCGGTAAAATTGAACAAACGGGCCACCAGCACGTCGGGGATCTGTTCGATGCGAATGTTGTAGATGGTCACACTGTCGTTGTAGTACTCCCGGCGGTCGGCAATCATGTCTTCCAGTTCGCTGATCCGTCGGCTCAACCCCAGAAAGGCGCTGTCGGCCTTGAGATCGGGGTAGCGCTCCACAACCATGAACAGGGAGCGCAGGGTGTCGGTCAGAAGATTCTGGGCCTGCAGGGAATCCTGTTCGCCTTGAGCGTTCTGCACCATGGAGCGGGCCTTGATAACGGCTTCGAGGGTCTTCTGTTCGTGCTGCATGTAGCCTTCGCAGACCTTGATCAGTTTGGGCAGCTCGTCAAAGCGTTGTTTGAGCAGCACGTCGATATTGCTCCAGGATTTTTCAATGTTGTTTCTGAGATTGACCAGCCCGTTGTAGATGGTGGTGGCGTAGATGACCACAACCAGCAGAACAAAAAGAAAAATTCCCAGCAGAATCCATAGGGCCATGGGCGCCTCCAAAAAACAAGAAAAGTTAATTCAGTCCGAGATACTCTACCAGTATCAACAGGGCCCAGGCAACGGCAAACAGGGCCACAGCAAAAAAAGGCAGGCTGTAGAGTCCGTAGCTGCGGGTCAAGTGGGCTTCCGAAGCGGTTTCGGCAATGATAAAGGGCAGGGATCGGTGTTTCGGGTGGACGATGACCACCCGGTCCCGGGAGGTTCCGGGGCGGCTTTCTTGTCGCAGGCTCTGGTGCAGCAACTGTTCTTCCACGTGCTTGCGGGCCGCGCTCCATTCCTGTTCGCAGATCTGCCCGTCACCGTTCAGGTCGTACTGCTGCATCGCCACGGGGTCTGTTTTCAATTCTCGCAGGGCTTCCACCACCCGTTCCCGCAAGGAAATACGCGGCGCTCTGTTTTCGGTGGCGTGGCCGAGTATATACAAAAACCGTCCCTCGGCAATAATCTCCTCGATCCATTTCTGGTCCCGATCGACGGGGCTCGAACGCTCCAGCATCAGGATCTGTTGGCCGCTGAACCCTTCCTGGCGGCTGCGGGGACGCACCGAGGCCCTTGCCGGGTCGACCAGCACCCGGCCGGTGTTGTCTTCGAGGTAGAAGGGCACATGGCCGCTGTCGCTGGAACTGCTCAGCTTCCAGCGGTTGTTGCGGTCTCGGCGGAAACGGCGCAGCCGGTAGTAAACGCAGGGCTGCTGGCTCATGGGCGAGACCAGAGCATATTTGCGCCGTGCCCGGCCGTGCACTTCCACCAGGCCCAGAGCCAGAGAGCGGGTTTTGCTGGTGGGGGTGTTTTCGACCCGGCGCTTCAGACGCAGAAAGTGAAACCCCCACCACAGGCAGACCGCGCCCAGGGTCGCCTGCAGCAGGCCGGTGCGGAGGGCATATCCCGCCACAGGTCGGAGCGGGCCGGGATTGACCAGCAGCAGGAACACTCCAAGTCCCAGCAGGGCACTGCCCATGGACCACCACTGGGGCCGGGAGAGGCCCTGGGTCCGAGGGCAGGCCGGGGGCTGGGGAAGGCCGCTGCGGTGCTCGGGCAACGGATCCTTCGGTGGCGACTCGCCCCGAATCTCGCCCAGCAGATCCTGAACCGCGGCCGGTTGCAGCGGCAACGACGGCGGTTGCGGCCGTACCGTTTCTGCGGTGTCGGCTTGCTTATGCGGGCCGCAAGCCTGCATTCTACAAAGCAGCCAGCCGAAGCGGCTCAGGCTGTTCAGGTTCGGTCTTTCCCAGGGAATCTCCTCGGCGGCCTTTTCCACCTGGCAGCCGGGAAGAACGGCCAGGCCAAAATCCAGGGACAGGATGCGGGGTTCGACGATCTGGCGCACCTGGTCCAGGACAACCTGCAGGTTGCGGGCGGCGCTCAAGCTCATGGACTCTCCCAGTCCTCGAGGGTCGAAGCGTCCGGGCAGAAGGCGCACCGCGTCGCCAGGTTCGCCCTCTTCGTCGAGCAGGTAAAGATCCAGCACCGGCCGGGCTCGCAGAATGGCCTGCTGCAGCTCGTCGTCACCGATGGGGCGCGCCCGGTCAACGCCGCTATAAACATTCTGAGCCATCAGATGCTTGAGGGCCTTGCCGATGACACTGCCCGACAGATCCCCCAGCACCGCCACCAAACGGCTGTCCCGCTGAATGCGAATCTGTTTTTCGGCGGTGAACAGAGTCAGGCCGGCGTCATCGAGATGCAGGCTGCGCAGACGGGTGGGAACCAGACGCGGTGCTTCGACGGGCAGCACCCAGCAGCGCCAGCCTCGGCGGACCAGAATGTTGGCAGAGGGTCGCAGTAGCTCTTTGGAACCTTCGGCCAGCAGATTGGGGCCGCGACCGATGAGGCGCTGCCGGGCCAGGTAGGGATCGAAGCCCGGCTGTCCCGCCAGTTCGGCGATCAACGTATCCAGTTCGCGGCTACCGGCGGCAACGCTCTCAACGATCAACAGGTGGGGATGCTTGGATGAGGTCATGGGCAGTCGATCCCTGCGGGCACCGTTAAGGTGCCGGTTTAACGGAGCGGCCCGGCTCTGGCAGGGCAACACAGTCTGCTGGTCACGATCCGGCGAGTTACTGTCCGGCAGCGAAATTCGCTCACCGGGCGCCACAACAAAAGCGCCGGCAGTCGGGGGGATGCCGTCGCAGGCGAGGGGATTATCGCATGCTCGCTGAACAGGGACAACCGCAGCTCTCAGTTTTTTTTTGCCAGCAAAGAAAAATAACCGTTTTTTTCTGGCGATCGGTCAATCCGGCACGGCACAATCCGGCACGGCACGATTGTCTCACAGGGAATTTTTATGCTAGATTCCATGGGTTTGACAACCCAAAACCCGACACAGGAGAATAACGATGCCCACCACGGCAGATCTCAAGCGTGGCCTGGTGATAGAGATCGAGCAGGCTCCCTGCCTGGTTCTCGACGTCACCTCCCAATCCCCTTCCGCCCGGGGCGGCAGTACACTGTACAAGACCCGATACCGCAATCTTCTGACCGGACAGGTGCTGGAAAAGTCCTTCAAGGGGGGAGATCGCGTTGATGAAGCTGACTTTGAACGGCGTAAGGGTCAGTATCTTTACCCTGCCGGTGACGGTGGCGTGTTCATGGATCTGGACAATTACGAGCAGTACGAACTGGCCGGCGAGATGTTCAAGAGCGCCTGTGACTATCTGCTCGAGGGTATGGAGCTGCAGCTGGGAGTGTTTCAGGGGCAGGTGGTGAGTATCGACCTGCCTTTGACCGTTGAACTGCAGGTGGTTGAAACCGCTCCTGCGATCAAAAAAGCCACGGCAACCGCCCAGACCAAAGAGGCGGTACTCGAGACCGGTCTGCGGTTGCAGGTTCCCGGTTATCTTGAATCCGGCGAAAAGATCAAAGTCGATACCCGTGATTGCCGCTTCATCTCCCGGGCCTGAAATAGCTCCGTTTCTGAGCCCGGCAGACTATTGCAACCACCGAGGCCCCCCGGTGATTATCCGGCGATTTCCAGCGGAATCACCGGCGCCAACCGAAAGGAGCAGAACATGCCCTCCGGAACCGGAAGACTCATCAGCGATATTCAATCCTTCGTTTCCCGTCACGACCAGAATTACAACGGCTGGTACATCGGCGTCACCATAGATCCCCTCACCCGGCTGCTGTAAGAGCATCAGCTGAATGTGAATGTGGACCTGTGGCTCTGCGGCGAAGCCTTCAGCGATAAGGAAACCAACTTTGTCCTGCGCCGTTTTGTCGAGGAACTGGGGATGCAGGGTCACTATGACGACAGCGACAAAGGCCGCTTTGTCTATGCCTACCGCATCAGTGACCATACCAGACCCTGAAACCTGGTCCGATTCCAGGAGGAGCAACATGGCGGTAGCGGTTACGGCCAGGCGTTTGAACAGGTTTCAGGGAGCAGGAAAGGCTGGCAGATGGTTTGGTTGATTTTGGTTGTCCTGTCGCTGACGGCCTGGCTGTTTCTGTGGTTGGGTCATGGCGGCTTCTGGAAAATAGATCCTCGGCTGCCCGGGTCCAAGCGCTGTACCGGATCGGGTCTGTGGCCCGCGGTGGATGTGGTGGTGCCGGCCCGCAATGAAGCCGATGTGCTGCCGGAGACCCTGCCGACTCTGCTGAGTCAGGACTATCCCGGCCGCCTGCGGGTGTTTCTGGTCGATGATCACAGCACCGACGGCACGGGCAAGGTAGCCCGTAGCATCGATGCGCCGATTCTGCAGGTTCTGCACGCTCCCCATCGGCCTTCGCAATGGACCGGCAAGCTGTGGGCCCTGCAGCAGGGGGTTGCCGCCAGCCAGGCAGAAGCCGCGCCGCTGCTTTTGTTTACCGATGCGGACATCGGCCATCCCGCCGACAGCATTCGGCGACTGGTGGCCCAATCGGTAACCGGCGATCAGGATCTGGTGTCGGTGATGGCCTGGCTGCGTTATGAAGGTTTCTGGGCCCGCTTGCTGGTGCCGGCGTTTGTCTATTTTTTCGCCATGCTTTACCCTTTTCAACGGGTCGGAGACAGCCGCCGCCGTATCGCGGGAGCCGCTGGTGGCTGCGTGCTGGTGCGTCGGGCCGCTCTGCAACGGGCCGGCGGCCTGGAGCGCATTGCCGGTGCGCTGATTGACGACTGTTCCCTGGGTCGGCTGATCAAAGCTCACGGGCGTGTAGGCGGCGGTCGAATCTGGCTCGGTTTTACCCGGGACGTGATCAGCCGCAGGCCCTGCCAGGGGCTTGCGCCGGTCTGGCGCATGGTGGTGCGTACCGCCTTCGTGCAGTTGCATCAGTCCTGGTGGCTGCTGGCCGGAACGGTCGTTGGTATGGCCCTGCTGTTTCTCGTGCCGCCTCTGGCTGTGGTTTTCGGGATCGGCCGGGGCGTCGTCGGCCGGGGCTGGTTCGGTCTTTGGCCCGGCCTGATCGGGGGGACGAGCTGGTTGATCATGGCCCGCACCTTCGTGCCCATGATTCGCTGGTATCATCTGCCACCAATGCTCAGCGCGCTACTGCCGTTGGCCGGGGTGGTCTATACTCTGATGACCATCGATTCCGCCCGCAGGTTTTTGTTGGGCCGTGGGGGATCCTGGAAGGGCAGAAACTACTGAAGCCGCCCCCTGACTTTTCTCAAGACAGTCTCACCGCCTCTTTCACCTTGACCAGATAGTCCCGCGTCTCCCGGGGCATGCGATCCATGCCGCGGCGCTCCACGTTTCCCATGCCCCAGTTGTAGGCGGCCAGAGCCCGATCGAGGTCGCCGTCGAAGCGATCCAGCAGTTGCCGAAGGTAGCGGGTGCCGCCCATCACATTCTGTTCGGGGTCAAAAGGATTAGCTACTCCCAGGTCCCGGGCCGTGGCCGGCATGAGTTGCATCAGTCCCTGCGCTCCAACCGGGGATACGACGTTGGGTCGAAAACTGCTTTCCGTCTGAATCACCGCTCGAATCAGCTGCGGTTCCACCCCAAAACGTTCGCTGGCTCGGTTGATTATGTCCTCAAGGGGGGTGGCGGACGGGGGACACTGTGAAGGACTTGGAGCCTGGACAGCGGCTGTTTCAAAGCCCTTGTCGCTCTCGATCAAAGAAGGGGCCTTGCCGGTCCGATCGTAGGTCCGAAAGCCGTTGCCGCCATGGGAGTTGCGGCTTCGGGGAGGTGGCCCGCCCGGAGCAGGAAGGCTTGGCCGCACCTGGCGTAGCAGGCTGGGAAAATAGTCCCGGCCGGAGTCGGAATATTCATCCAGCAGGCCCCGGTTCAGGGTCAGGGCCAGCAGGCGCGCTTCAAGATCCGCCTGCGAAGGACCGGAGCCGGAACCTTGTGGAGCAGGTAAGATTTGATCCAGTCGGGCGGCGAAGATGCCTTTGTTTTCAGCCGTTTTCGCCGCAGGCCGGAGGTCGGTTGAAGGCAGGCCGGAACGGACGGGAAAGGTTTGAAGGCTCATGGTGCGCTCCTTGGGCTGGTCGGGGTCGGCCGGATCGAAGGCCATTGCATCAACAGGCTGCCGGGCAGAGGTCAGCCTGTTGTTTTTTATCGGCCCGCAGCACTTGTTCCTTTAGGGTCATGCCGCTGCCTGCGGTTTTTTTGACTTCGGTGGTCCTCCGGTCGCTGTCACCATGTCCGAACATAAGGTCTTAATATTGATCAGTTGTTTTCGCCGCATCAGCAGTTGTCGCAGCTTGTCAAGCCGCCGAATGGGAAGGAATGTCTGTAACAGGATTTTTTCGAACAGTTGACAGTCCGTCCCGGGAAGGGTAGAAATTTCTCTGTCACTGTCGGAAAGTACCAGATCATTACTGTTCACCTGGAGTTTGGCATGGGTTCTGTCGGGTTGGCATTTGGATTGACCCTGATAGCGGGTCTGAGTACGGGCATCGGCAGCCTGATTGCCTTTGTCGCGCAACGCACCAACTACCGGTTTTTGTCCATAGCGACGGGATTTTCCGCCGGGGTCATGCTCTATATTTCCTTCGTGGAGATTTTTTTTGAAGCCGGCGAAACCCTCACCGGGATCTACGGCGAGGTTCCGGGCCACTGGATCAACACCGGAGCCTTATTTGCTGGCATGCTGGTGATCGGCCTGATCGATGCTCTGGTCCCGGCGGCGGTCAACCCCCACGAAGTGCACTCCGAGGCGGAAATCCGGCCGCTGAAAAGCGAGGATTTCCCGGCGCCAAAGGCGTACATGAGGGCGCATGGGCTGGAGAATAAAAAGCTGATGCGCACCGGGCTTTTTACTGCTCTGGCCATAACCCTGCATAATTTTCCCGAAGGTCTTGTGGTTTTTCTGACAGCACTGGAGAACCCCACTACCGGCATCGCCATTGCCCTGGCCATTGCCCTGCACAACATCCCGGAGGGGATCAGTGTTTCAGTGCCTATCTACTATGCAACGGGCAGTCGCTGGAAGGCTTTCAGCTACTCCCTGCTGAGCGGGCTTGCTGAACCCTTGGGCGCGGTGATCGGTTATCTCGGCCTGTTGTTTTTTTTCAGCGGTCCGGAAGGAGGGATTCCGCCCCAGGTGACGGCCGTGCTGCTCAGCGGTGTGGCTGGCGTGATGGTGTACATCAGCCTGGACGAGTTGCTGCCCACCAGCCGGGCCTACGGCAAGGGGCACGACAGCCTGCTGGGTCTTTTGGCCGGGATGCTGGTGATGGCTCTGAGCCTGCTGTTGCTCCTGTGATTTTTGGCTCGTGATCGGCCGGTTTTTTTGGGTGAGGGCTGGCATGTTTTATGAGGATGGCCGAAGGGGACCGGAAAGCAAGGTCGAGCCTGCAAAGCGGGCTCCCCGGCGAGAGATTTTTGGCTGGGCCATGTTCGATTTTGCCAACCAGGCCTATACCCTGCTGATTATTACCGTGGTTTTCGGCGATCTCTTTACCAGGGTGATTGTCGGCGACGGGCCGGATTATCGAATCGGCAACCTGCTTTGGAGTCTGTCGCTGGCCATCGGTTATCTGCTGGTGGTGGTCTGTTCGCCGGTGGCAGGAGCGATCATGGACTACACCGGCAGCAAGAAGCGGTTTTTGTTTGCCAGCTATCTGCTCACCGTGGCGGCGACGGCCGCTCTGTATTTTGTCGCGCCCGGCTACGCCCTGCTCGGGGTCCTGTTGCTGGTTTTCTCCAACTTCGGTTATTCTATCGGCGAGGCCTTTGTCGCCAGCTTTCTCCCGGAGTTGGGGCCGCCCCAGGATTTGGGCAAGATTTCCGGTTTTGGCTGGGCCATGGGGTATGTCGGCGGCATGTGCTCGGCGATTTTCGTTTTGCTGTTTCTCGGCGAGGTTAGCGCCGAGAATTTTCAGCGCATCCGCTGGGTAGGACCCTGGGCCGCCTTTTTCTTCATGACCGCGGCGATTCCGACCTTTGTCTGGCTGCGGGAACGGGGTACGCCCCAGGAACTGCCGGCCGGACGCAGCTATTTCGGCATTGGTTGTGATCGCGTGCGTGTCACCTTGGGGCAAATTGGTCGCCGGCGGGACCTGGCTGTGCTGCTCGGTTCGGTTTTCTTTGCCATGAGCGGTATTTACATTATCATTACCTACGCCTTTATTTACGGAGCGCAGGTCATCGGCTGGGAAGCCCACGTGCGTACCTGGATGTTTGTGCTGGTCCAGATTACCGCCGCCGCCGGAGCCTTGGGCTTTGGTTTTGTCCAGGACCACCTCGGCGCCTTGCGCACCTATCGCATCACCCTGCTGCTGTGGATCACGGCCATTGCCCTGATTTATCTGACGCCGTTGCTGACCACCTTTCTGGGAAGGGTTTTCGGAGTGGAATGGCAGGCCCAGTACGTCTTTCTGGTGGTGGGTTGTGTCGCCGGACTAAGCCTGGGCTCCTGCCAGTCTTCGACCCGAACCCTGGTCGGGTTGTTTTCACCCCGTCATCGTGCGGCGGAGTTTTTCGGTTTCTGGGGGATGGCGATGAAGCTGGCGGGAGTCTTTGGAGTTCTGGCCCTCGGTGTTCTGCAGGCTTTGGTAGGTCTGCACACGGCTATTCTGTTTTGCATTCTGCTGTTCGGCCTGGCGATGCTGGTCGTGCGCGGCGTGGATGAAGGGCGGGGCCGGGCGGGAGCGGCAGACTAGCCGGGCCGCCGCAGACAAACTGAACAACCCTTTGGGACGAGCCCTGCTCCCTCTGCCCACCGAGTGAAAGGATTCCCCGGTAAAAGGCTACCGGAGGTTTTGCTCCGCAGAGGACGGCCAAAAAACATTTCAGCCGCCTATGAGTGCTCGATTTTTTCTGAAGAATCCGGGCAATTTTTTGCGACCTAGAAACATGGTCGGTGATTTTTTTCGGCCGGGTGCTGCCTATGAGCTACGAACAACTGGCGATTCTCGTGATTCTGTCCGTCACCGTGATCCTGTTTGTCTGGGGTCGCTGGCGGCACGATATCGTGGCTCTGGTGGCCCTGCTGGCCAGCGTTTTTGCCGGACTGGTTGCCGTGGAAGAAGCCTTCTACGGCCTGGGCCATCCGGCGGTGATCACCGTGGCCTGCGTTCTGGTGTTGAGTACCGGCCTTCAATCCTCCGGGGCCGTCGATGTGTTGACCCAGCGCCTGCTGCCCAAGTCGGCAGGGTTCTTCACCAGTCTTGCGGCGCTTGTCGGCCTCGGCGCGCTGCTTTCATCTTTCATGAACAATGTCGGTGCCATGGCTCTGCTGATGCCGGTGGCGGTGCAGATGGCGGCAAAACACAAGATCCTGCCCGGCAAGGTGCTGATGCCCCTGTCTTTCGGCACGATTCTCGGCGGCATGACCACCCTCATCGGCACCCCCCCCAACCTCATCGTTTCAGGTTTTCGCAACGAGCTTGTCGGTAGTGGTTACGGAATGTTCGCCTTTGCTCCCGTGGGCGCCTCGGTGGCTGTCGTCGGCATTTTGTTTCTGATTGTTATCGGCTGGCGGCTGGTGCCCTTCCGCAAGGAGGCGGCGGGGCTTTCCTTTGATACCGGAACCTATTTGACCGAAGCTCGGATTCAGCCCAAAAGCAAGGCCATTGGCCGAACCCTGCGCGAGGTGGAAAAGGATCTGGGGGAAGCCGACGCCCAGATCGTCGGCATGGTGCGTAACGACTTTCGGATTGTCGCCCCGTACCCCAGCCGGGTGCTGCGGGAAGGTGATATTCTGGTCATCGAGGCGGACCCGGAAGCCCTGGCCAAGGTACTTTCCGCGCTGGGCCTGAAGCTGGAGGAAGCAGTACCGGTGGACGGCGGTGAGAAGTCGGAGGAAAACGGCAACGCCAAAAAAGTCGAAAAGCCCGAGGAAGAGGAAAAAAAGCCGGTCTCTTCGGAAGAGATCGAGTTGCAGGAGCTGGCCGTGATGCCTTCCTCGGCCCTGATCGGTCGCTCCGCCGGGGACATGCAGCTGCGCAGCCGCTACAGCCTGAACTTGCTGGCCATTTCACGCCGGGGACGACGTACCATCAAGCGCCTTCGAACGACTGCCTTTCAGGCCGGCGATGTGATTCTGATGCAGGGCGGCAAAGACGCCCTGAACGGTTTTATGAGCCTTTTCGGCTGCGTACCGCTGGCCAGCCGTTCCCTGGTGATTCCCGACACCCGCCACGCGCTGCTCGCCATGATGGTCATGCTGCTGGCCATTGTCTTCGTAACGCTCGGCTTGCTGCCGGCGGCCCTGGCTTTTGCCGCGGCGGTGCTGCTGTTTGTGGTGTTGAAAATCGTCTCGCCCGGCAAGATGTACGAATCCATCGACTGGTCGATCATTTTGCTGCTGGGGGCCCTGATCCCGGTGGCGGGGGCCATGGGATCAACAGGAGCTGCCGATCTTGTCGCCAAAGCGTTGCTGGAGCAACTCGCTCAGGGGAATCCGGTGGCCGCGATGGCTATCCTGCTGGTGGTGACCATGACCCTGTCTGATTTCATGAACAACGCGGCGACCGCCGCGGTCATGTGCCCCATCGCCATCAGTAGCGCGGCCCAGCTTGGTGTCAATCCCGACAGTTTTCTGATGGCGGTGGCTGTCGGCGCCTCCTGCGCTTTTCTGACGCCCATCGGCCACCAGAACAATACCCTGATTCTGGGCCCCGGCGGTTTTCGCTTCGGCGACTACTGGCGGATGGGATTGCCTATGGAAATCCTGGTGGTTTTGGTCGGTATCCCGATGCTGTTGTGGGTCTGGCCTTTGTGATTTCGGGGGAATAAAAGAACCTTCAGGGTGCCATTTCAGTCGCGTGTTTTCCGTTCATCGCTCCCAGCACTGACAGGGCATAGGCGACCCGGTCTTCGGCGCAGGCGTGCTTTTTGCGCAGCGATTCGACCCGGCGCAGACGGGGCAGCAGGCCAAAACCGCAGGCGACCTGAATGGAGAGCCCGGGCCGGGCGTTGAGTTCCAGCAACAGAGGACCCCGTTGCCGGTCGAGAATGATGTCGGTTCCCAGATAGCCCAGTCCGGTCATTTCATAACAGCGGGAGGTGAGCACCAGCAGTTCCCGCCAGTTGGGGACTTCAATGTCGGTGAACGCTTTGCCGGTATCGGGGTGGCGCTGCAGTGGCAGGGTGCGCTGCACCGCATTCAGGCACTGGCCAGTGGCCAGATCCAGGCCGACCCCCACCGCTCCCTGATGCAGATTGGCCTTGCCGTCCGAGTCCCGGGTCGCCAGCCGCAGCATGGCCATCACCGGGTATCCCTGAAACACAATCACCCGCAGGTCGGGAATCCCCTGGTAGGAATAGCCTTCAAAGCGGCCGTCCAGTTCGATCCGTTCCTCGATCATGACAGTGTCCGGCGTGCCCGCCAGGGAATGGAGTCCGGCGAGGATGTTGGACATGTGCCGCTGAATGTCCTGGAGGGTCAGTTTCGCTCCGGAGGATTTGACGAAAAACTCCCCCTCACGCCCTCCAATGACCAGAATGCCCTTGCCTCCGGACCCTTTGCACGGCTTGATGACGAATTCGGACATGGACTCGAGCAGGTTGCCGATGTGTTTGACCCGGTGTTGTTCCTTGAGGGTAAAGAGCAGCCGGGGCATGGGAATGCCGTGCCGTTTTGCCAGTTCTTTGGTCCTGAGCTTGTCGTCCACCAACTGGTAGAGACTGCGTCGGTTGTAGCGACCGATGAAATCGATGTTCCGGCAATTCATGCCGAGGATGCCCAGCTCCTGCAGCTGTTTGAGGCCGACCAGCCATCTCATGGGCCGAGTCTCGGAAACAGGGCGCGAAAGCGGCGCAGCTCGGAGAGCTTGTAACCCGTGTAGTTGCCCATCATCAAAATCAGGGCGACGGTGATCAGGTTGATTTCCGGAAAGTGAAAGCTTAGATGGACCATGAGCGGCCAGCGCATCAGCAGGTAGGCCAGAACCGCCACCAGCAGGCTGCCGCCTCCCTGAACCAGAACTTCCCGAGAGCCTTCGTCTTCCCATAGGATGGACATGCGTTCAATGGTCCAGGCGATAATGATGATGGGAAAGAACGCCACGGTCATGCCGGTGTTGAAGCCGAGCTGGTAGCCGAGCAGGCTGGAAAAAAGGATGATGAAAATAACGATGATGACGATGGTGGCGATACGGGCCACCAGCAGCAGGTTGAGGCGGGAAAGGTAGCCGCGCAGCAGCAGACCGAGGGCGACGATGGCGACAAAGCTCGGCAATCCCGGAAGCAGTGTGGTCTGCAGAAAGGAAAGGGCGATCAGGATCGGCATGAAGGTGCCGGAAGAGCGGACCCCAACCATAATCCGCATGAACACCACCACCAGGGCGCCGAGGGGCAGAATCAGCAGCATCCGCAGCATGTTCTGTTCCTCCACCGGCAGGCTTTGCGGCCCCAGAAAGGCCAGCGGCGACCGGTCGCCCACGGCATAAGGCAGCTGAGTGGCGGCAATGCTCTGGCGCATCATGGCAAAGCGGATGGTCGAATGGCTGGCGCCGCGCACTTCCAGCAGCGACTGGCCGTCCTGGTGCCACAACAGGAAGTCGTCCGGGACACCCTCAACACCTGTCAGGGGATCAAACTGCCGCCAGTGGCGACCATCGTGGATTTCGATCAGGGGGCTGAGCTGCTGGTTGCGGCGGCCGTCCTCAAGACGCAGACCCAGAACGATGCGGGTTGGAATCCGGGCGTAGTTGAGCAACTTGGCGAGCAGCGGCGCCAGCGGGGTTTCCCCCAGCAGCAGGGCGGCGTTCTGACCCGGCTCCGGCTTGTTGAGCAGCTTGATCAACTCCCGGGTCATGCTTTCCGGCGAGCTGGACATGGCATAGGCCTTCTCCAGCAGTTGGCCGGCGGCCAGGGCTTCAGGGGCGTTCCAATAGATCGGTTCGATTTCCGCGGGCGGGCCGCCTTCGTCAGTCTTTCCCCGGGGTATGGGAATCACCTGCAGCTTGTAGTAGAGGGTCTGTGGCCCGCTGGCGTAGCGGATCGACCATTCTCCCCGGCGCAGCCCCTTGTTGTCGAGGATGGAAAAACCGTAGCCCGGCGATGCGGCCTGCTCCGAGAAGATGGAAAAACCCGGCGGATTATCGGGGAGATCCAAACTGACGGTTACCGGCTCCCCCTGGGCGATGAAGTCGATGCGGGCCTCGGCCAGCCAAACGGGGCGATGGGTTCCGGGCAGGAACGGAATGCCCATGCGGCTGTGGCGCAGCCAGCCCAGGCCGATGCCGGCCAGGATCAGCAGCGCGACGATGCAGTGAAAAAGCTTGCGAGAGGTCATGGGGCCTTGTTGTTGGTAGAAGGTTCCTTGGGCAGCAGGGGCGGAGCGATATGGGATCGGCTGACATCGACCACGAACAGGTCGAGGAGAATGTTGCGGCCGATCAGCACCGGGTGCTCGAGATGGCGTCGGTCGGAGAGGGTAAACTGAGCTATCTGGGTGGTGTTGCCCACGGTGACCCCCATTGCCACCACCGGACGCCGCTCCCACTCCGGGCTGGTGGCCTGGATGATTCGCACGATGCGCACGATCTTGCGTTCCAGAACCGTGCCCTGGCCGTTTTCAGGTTGCTCCAGGGTGAATCGTACCCATTCTTCCCCGTTGCGTTCGAAAAACTCCACAGAGCCGGCGTTGAGGGACGAGGTGGTCGCCCCGGTATCGATGCGGGCCGGAAACTGAATGCCCGGTGGTGACAAAAACACCTTTTCCACCGCTCCCACCAGCTGTTTGCCGTCATGAGCAGTGGCCTGGTAATCAGGCCCTTGAAGACCCAGTTCCCGGCTTTCACGTAGCCGGTTCTGCAACGGCGCACCGCCCAGTTGCTTCTCTATTCGCGCCGCGCTCTGCAAAACCCGCTCGTGTTGCTCTTCCAGCGCCTGAAGACGCCCTTCTAAAGCACGGCAGGCATCGTCAGTCTGTTGCAGCAGCCGCTGCTGGCCGGCAGCCACTGTGTCCCGCTGCTCGGCCAGTTGTCGAGCGACAAACAGTTCCTGGCGGGCGTGGTGTTCATCCATGTGCAGAAACAGTTCGGCCAGGTCGGTCTGTTTCACCAGCAGGTGGTCGGGAGCGCAGCCGCCGGCGAAAAGCATCAGAGCGGCAAGAAGGCAGCCTCTGCGGAGGATTGTGAGCACAGAGTTGATCATAAGGGGCAAAATTCCTGGACTGTGTAAAATCCGCCGGGGCGGCGGATGGGATTCCGGAGAGCCTCAAAAGGCTCGAATCAAAAAAGCAATTATCGTGCCCTAATAAGACAGCATTTCCTTGTTTGGCAGCGCTCAAAGAAAAAAGCTCCCTCGCTTCAGGGGAGCTTTGAAACGGCTCTGGGGAGCGGATCAACTCTGCTTGCGCCAGACCGAATCGGCGGGAAACAGGTGGTTTCCCGTGGCTATTTCCAGCGGAGCGGCGAGCCAGTCACGGGTGGTTTCCAGCCAGGTCTGGAAATGGGGAGTCTCCTTGTGAGCATCGAAAGCCTGTTCGCTGGTGTAGACCTCGTAGAGATGCAGTCGATTGGGATCGGCGTGGTCTTCGACGATGTTGAACAGCAGACAGTCCGGTTCGTTGTTAACGGACCCCCTGCCGTCCTGCAGCATGGCCTCGATAAAGTCTTCGCGGTGTTCCGGTTTGATCTGCACTTTGACGATGACGGCAAACATGGGTTCCTCCTGAGCAAAAGAGAAGAGAGAAGAATCCGATCACAACTCCGGGGTTGTGCAAAAATCATTAGAACAGCGACGTCCCCTCTGTCAAGGCCTTTGTGGTGCCCGAACCAGAGCTTTAAACGCTTGTAGCTGATAGACTTGCACGAAGTCGCAGGGAGGGCCACAGAGGGTTCTGGCAGCGGTACTTTGGAACAGAATTTTTTGCCCGGAAGGCTATTGCTTTTGTTCGTTTACAAAAGCCGCGGCGTCGTCGAGGAACAGACGGCAGTCGCTCGCAAGTTGCCGGTAATCACTTTCAATCTGGCTCAGGCCGGTACTCAGAGGAATGCGTTGACCAAGACGTTTCTCCAGGCGCTCCAGCACCCTGGCGATCGTCTCCTTTTTTCGACAGGCAACCAGCCAGTCAGCTTCCACCATCTTTGGCGCCGCCTGTTGCAGGGCCGAAGGCAGAAGCTTGTGATACCGCTCCAGCAGGCGATAAATGGTGGCGGCAAAGTTTTCCAGGGGGATCGGGAAGAAGTCCGACCAGTGAAGAGCCAGAAGGTGATCGTAGGCAACATCCACCAGAATGCCACGGGCGTGGCGCAGGGCCGGGTCGAAGCGGCGTTTGCTGCGCAGAAAGTGGCGATTGGTCTCGGCGAAACGGTCGATTTTACGGTGCAGCAGTAGTCCGCGGCGAAGGGCTTCCGGAAAGTGCCCGTCGAGTCGGCCCTTGACATAGTCGCCCATGAGCGCGCCAAGGTAGCCGCTATCGGTGGGTTCGGCGAGAAACAGGTGGGCCAGATGGTTCATGAAGATCTTCCCGATCTGTAGTACAAGATCTTGCCGGGCAGTCGAAAAAGGGCCGGCGTCGCAACGGGCCCGCATTGCCTAATCGCTACAAATCAACTATGTTGTTGGCCGCAGGCGACAGCAGGGACAGACAACGTGACCTCTTACCATAGACAGGATCAGCGACCATGGTCAATCGACAACGGATAGCCGAGGAGTTCCGCCACCTGGCCGGCCTTTCCAGTCCGGCTTTCGGTGAAGGGGAGATCTCCCTCTATCTGCAGCAGCGTCTGCGGGGATTGGGCGCCACGGTAACAATGGATGACGCCGGAGTACAGATCGGCGGCCAGAGCGGCAACCTGATCGCCAGCTTTGCCGCCAGCGACGGGAACCGTGATCCGCTGTTGTTGGCGGTGCACATGGATACTGTCGGTCCGGCCGAAGGGGTGCAGCCGCTGTTTCGCGAGGGGGTTTTCACCAGTGTCGGCGATACCGTGCTGGGCGCCGACGACAAGGCCGGCATTGCAGAAATTATCGAAGCTCTCGAGATCTTGCGGGAACAGGGGATTCCCCACGGCCCCATCGAGTTGCTGGTGACCGTGTGCGAAGAGGTGGGGCTGCTTGGTGTCAAGCACCTGGATCCGGCCCGGCTTCGGTCCCGCCGGGGGCTGGCCTTGGACACCACCGGTGTGGATCGGTTGATCACCGCCGCCCCGGCAGCCAACAAAATGCGTTTCACCCTGGTCGGGCGGGAAGCCCACGCCGGGATCGCCCCGGAACAGGGACTCTCCGCCATCGCCGTGGCGGCCCGGGGCGTGGCGGCCATGCGTCTGGGACGGATTGATTTCGAAACCACCGCCAATATCGGCACTTTTCACGGCGGCGAGGCCACCAATATCGTGCCCGGCCGGGTGATCCTGGAAGGGGAGGTGCGCAGTCACGACGAGGCCAAACTGGCGGCTCAGACCGAGCACATGGTCACCTGCCTGGAACAGGCGGCGCGGGAGTCGACTTGCTTCATCGACGGACAACGGGTGGAGGTTTCTGTCCATCGGCAGGTGTTCAGCGATTATCCACGTCTGGCGGTGGATGCCGATGCTGCTCTTGTTCGGCTGGTTCGACTGGCTTCAGAAAACCTCGGTCGGCCTCTGCAGGTCTGCGCCGGTGGCGGCGGCAGCGACGCGAATATCCTCGGCAGCTTCGGCATCGAGATGGCGATTCTCGGCACCGGCATGACCAGGGTGCACACGTCGGAGGAATCGGTGAGCCTGGAGGACATGGTGCGGGTGACGGAGTTGTTGGTGGAAGTTCTGCGTCTGGCCTGAGCCGGTTGCGACAGTGGACGTTACCCGGGAAAGTCGGAAGCTCCACCATGAAACCAACCCTGGCCGCAGAATCGCCGGGCGGTGCCAGCGACCCGCGCCACGGGAAAACGCAACAAACCCTGAGAAACGGTTTTCCCAGGGCTTGGCGGGGCGAATCTGGATTTTTGCGATGCGCCGGTCAGGCGGCCGGTTTGTCCGCGGCTTGAATGAGATGTACGTCATGTTGCGGGAACGGAATGGAGATGCCTTCCTGGTCGAAACGGGTTTTGATGGTCTCCAGGGTATCAAAATAGGTCGGCCAGTAATCACTGCCATTGACCCAGGGGCGGAAGGCGAAATTCAGGCTGCTGTCGGCCATTTCCAGCAGCGCCACGACTGGTGCGGGATCTTTGAGGAAACGCTCCTCGGCGCCGATGATGTCGAGCAGAACCTGTTTTACCTTGCGAATGTCGTCACCGTAGCTGACGCCGATCACCAGGTCCATGCGCCGGGTTCCCTTGGTGCTGTAATTGACGATGTTGCCGCCGAGCAGGGCGCCGTTGGGGATGATCACGGTTTTATTGTCGGGAGTCTTCATCTGGGTGCTGAAGATCTTGATTTCCTCGACGGTTCCGGCAGTGCCGGCACCCTCGATGAAATCTCCGGCCTTGAAGGGTTTGAACAGAACCATCAGGACCCCGGCGGCGAAGTTGGCCAGAGAGCCCTGCAGGGCGAAACCGACGGCCAGGCCGGCGGCGCCGATGACCGCGATCATCGAAGTGGTTTGAAAGCCGATCTGGTTGAGGGTGGCGATCACCACGAAAACCACTAGCGCGCCGTATGCCAGGTTGGCGCAGAAGCCGACCAGGGTCGGGTCGACCTGGCGGGCGTTGAGGACTTTGCGCAGCAAACCGGTAAGCAGTTTGCTGAGCCAGACCCCGATGACCAGGATGAGAATGGCGCCGAGCAGGCGCAGTCCGTACAAGGTTAACCAGGCGTTGATTGTCGACAGATTCATGTGTCCTCCTTGAGAGAAAAAGAGCGTGCAGGGGTGACGGGCAGGGGGAAAAGCGCTGTTGCTTTCAAAAAACCTGCTGTGGAAATTAAACAATAAGAACCTCTTTATTGCAATGCCTGATGAAGTGAATTGCAACGGTTTTCGGGCTGAAGCGAAAGGACTGTATGAACTCCGTCCCTGCTCCTCGTCTGTACAGCGCCGCGTTTCTGGCCATGGCGGCGGCCAACTTCTCCGCCGCGGCCAGTTTTGGGGTGTTTTTTCTGTTTCCCCTGCTGATCGAACAGTACGGCGGATCGAAGTTTGATATCGGCCTGATCATGGGCGTCTTTGCCCTGGCGGCGACTTTGTGCCGCCCCTGGGTGGCGCAAATCATCGACCGTCTTGGTCGCAAACACAGCTACACTCTGGGCTCTCTGTTGTTGACCCTGCTTCCCTGGGTCTACCTGCTGCCGGTGCGGGATCTTGCCACGGTCTATCCATTCCTGCTGGTTCTGCGCATTGTGCATGGCATCGGCCTGGCCTTTTGCTTTACCGCCTGTTTCACTTATGTGGCGGATATCGTACCGGCTCAGCGCCTCAACGAGGGCATCGGCATGTTTGGAATCTCCGGGCTGATCGGTCTGGCGGTGGGACCCCTGGTGGGTGAACTGGCCCTGCAGCGCTGGTCCGAACCGGCCTTTTTTCTTTCTGCCAGCGCCCTGGCGGCCATCGGTCTGGTCTGCCACCTGCCCCTGCGGGAAACCCTGGTCCGAACTGATAAAGGATCCCTGACACCTTTTCTGGCGGTGTTGAAACGGCCCAAGATGATCCGGATCGGACTGCTTTCGATGCTCTTCGGTTTCGGTCTGGCGGGCTCGGGAAACTTTGTCGCCCCCCTCGCCGCCGAGCGCCTGATCGCTTTGGCTTCCCTCTATTTTTTCTGCTACTCCAGCGCCGCGATTCTGATTCGCGTGCTGGGCGGCCGTCTCACCGATCGCTTTGGTGAGCGCCGCGTGCTGCCCTACGCCCTGCTCCTGACCGGCGCCGGTCTGCTGTTGCTGCCGCTGGTGCGGGGACAATGGGATCTGGCCCTGGTCGGCTTTATGGGCGGCTGCGGCCACGGCATTCTTTATCCGGCGCTCAATTCCTGGGCGGTCCGCGACGAGCCGCCGCTGATTCGGGGCAAGGTGACGGCCATCTATACCGGCGCTCTGGATGCAGGCAATTTTAGCGGTTCGCTACTGCTTGGAATGATCGGGCAATGGCTGGGGCTGTCGGTGCTGTTTCTGGCCGCCGGCGGCTCCCTGTGGCTCGGTCTGCTGCTGCTCGGTCGGAACGCTGACAAGCTGCCGAAGCCGGCACAGGGCCGGTAAGATCCGCGGCGGTCACGGGGCGAGCCGTTACTGGACATTGCGGGGCAATCTGGTCCATACTCCTGCCCAAAAACCATCGCATTTTCGATGCCGGTCGGGGTTGTCGGTTTTGGTAGACGGTTTGTCAACAGCCTGCGCCGGCAAAAATTCTTGTGTTGCCAACATAAACGAGCCATGAAGGTCTATTACCTCGAATTTTTTGCTTCGAAAACCCCCGTTGATCAGATGGATTCTCCCAGGGAGGATAAGAGAGCCCGGTTCTGGGTCCTTGACCGGGATCCGGACGGGGCCTTGCGTCGCGCTCATCACTATCTGGTGGAACATGGCTGGCAGCCGGTGGAACTGACGCTGCCGCCGGTCAGGACCAAGGAACCGGAAGATGATAATGTGGAACAGCACGCCGGCTACGAGGAGGCCTGCCGACACGGAATCGCCATGGTGATCAAAGAGTGCTGATCTGGATTTGGCTGGTCCGAGTCCTGTTTTTTTCGCGATCCCGCGGACCTTGGAATGAAGGTCCGCTGAAACCTGTTTTAACCATTGCATGAGGAGTTGTCATGGCGGCAAAATTGCTGGAAGGAAAGGTGGTGGCCGAAGCGGTGCTGGCGGATGTGGCCGGCCGCGTCGCGGCACTGAAAACAAAGGGCATAACCCCCGGACTTGGCACTATACTGGTCGGGGACGACGGTCCCAGCGTCAGTTACGTCAACAAAAAGCGGGAGACCTGCCGCTCGGTGGGCATCGCGTCTTTTCACATCGAGATTCCCGCCAGTGCGACCCAGGGGGATCTGCTGGCGGCGATTCGAGACTTTAACGACAGCCCGGATGTGGACGCTTATATCGTCCAGTATCCGTTGCCGAAAGGGTTTGATTTTAACGCGGCCCTGATGTTGATGGATCCCGACAAGGACGCCGACGGACTGCATCCGGTCAATCTCGGCCGCCTGGTGCTGCAGGAACCCGGACCGGTGCCTTGCACGCCAGCCGGTATACGGGAGATGCTCAAACATTACGGGATTGCGGTGGAGGGCAAGGAGGTGGTGATTGTCGGCCGCGGACCGACCCTCGGTCGGCCGCTTTCGTTGCTGATGACCCTCAAACAACCCTTCGCCAATGCGGCGGTGACCGTGGTCCATTCGGGCATCTCCGACCTCGCCCATTACACGCGGCGGGCTGACATTGTCATCGCTGCCGCCGGTTGCCCGGGCATCCTCCAGCCGGATATGGTCCGGTCCGGGGCGGTGGTAGTCAGCGGCGGCATTAGTTGGGAGGGGCGCAAGCTGCTTCCTGACGTCGCCGAAGAGGTGAGCGAGGTGGCCGGCTGGATCACTCCTCGTCTCGGCGGTGTCGGTCCCACCACCGTCGCCATGTTGTTGCGCAATACCGTACTCGCCGCCGAGAAGCGACAAGGGTAGTCCGCGCCGCCTGCCAGGGCAGCGCAAAAAGCGCCTGTTTCCTCCCGGGGCAGGCGCTTTTTGCGCTTCGGCACGGCCACCAGGGGTGGGGCCAATTGTGACGCTCCGGAGCGGATTGTGTCCGATTGTCCCGTTGTCGAAGTTTCAGCGATTTTTGTATGCATTCCTGAGGCACCGGGCTAACCCTCTGAAAATGAAGTTGTTTTGTGCCGGCCCAGGCGGAAAATGAGCCCGTGGCAAACCCCTTGCATTGTCAGGGTCGGTGCGGTCGGGACCGAACGACCGGAACCGTGCAGATTCAAAAACCCAGGCGCCGGATGCTCTGAAAGATAGGCGCCCAGAGACCCTTGACTGATCTGTTTCATATTCAGATACAGCCGAACTCTTTTGTTGCGACAGTTTTCCGGAGGGTATTTATCATGGGGCGTTCCGTTGAAAAGCCGAAGAAATTTATCGTATCCTGCCGCATTGACGACCAGGAAATGGAATTGCTGAAAAAGGCGGCCAAACAGTCGGGAACCAACATCTCCAGCCTGCTGCGTCGCAGCCTCCTCGGTCTGACCAAGGCCCGGAACTGATCCGCGGAATTCGATCCGGATCGGACCTTGCCTTGCACCTTTCCGCTTTGCCGGCCTCCCCTCGGGAGGCCTTTTTTCTTGTACTTGCAGGGCTGTTTTGCTAACTTGTTTGACTTGATTTTTACCCATGCAGGCAACCCGGGAGCACGACATGGATTACAAGACAACCCTCAATCTGCCGGCGACGGATTTTCCCATGCGCGGCAACCTGCCGCAGCGGGAACCGCAGATGCTCGATCACTGGCGCAAGCAGGATCTTTACGGCAAGCTGGAAGAGGCGGGCCGCTCACTGCCCAACTTCACCCTTCATGACGGTCCTCCCTACGCCAACGGTCATATCCATATCGGCCACGCCCTGAACAAAATCCTCAAGGATCTGGTTCTGAAAAGTCGTCGCATGCAGGGGTATTATGCGCCTTACGTGCCCGGCTGGGATTGTCACGGCCTGCCTATCGAGCTGATGGTGGATAAAAAGCTCGGCAAGAAAAAGCGCGAGATGAGCAAGGTCGCGATTCGCAAGGCCTGCCGGGATTACGCCGATGAATGGGTCGCCATTCAGCGCCGGGAGTTTGAACGTCTCGGCGTGCTGGGCGAATGGGACCGGCCCTATCTCACCATGACCGAGCACTACGAGGCGGCCACCGCCCGTGAACTGGCCCGCTTCGCCGAGCGCGGCGGCCTGTACAAGGGCAAGAAGCCGATTCATTGGTGCGCTTCCTGCGTCACCGCCCTGGCCGAGGCAGAGGTGGAGTACGCCGACCATGCCTCGCCCTCCATTTTCGTCAAGTTTCCTTTTGCCGACACTCTGCCTGCGGAACTTGAGGAGCTGTCCGGCCGTCCACTTTCTTTCGTTATCTGGACCACCACTCCCTGGACCATTCCGGCCAACCTGGCCATCTGTCTCAATCCGGCGCTTGCCTACGCGGTGGTAGAAGCCGGTGGCGAGCTGCTGGTGCTGGCCGAAGGGCTGGTGGAGAGCGTTATGGCGCAGTTGGAGACGTCCTCCTACCGGGTTGTGACCACCTTTGAGGCCCGGCTTTTTGAAGGCAAGGTCTGCCGTCATCCTTTTTATGCGAGGGATTCGCTGCTGATTCTCGGTGAGCATGTCACCCTTGAAGCTGGAACCGGCTGCGTGCATACCGCGCCGGGCCACGGTCAGGAAGACTATCAGGCCGGACTGGCCTACGGGCTGGAGATTTTCAATCCGGTGGACGACTACGGCCGCTACGTGGCCGATCTGGAGTTTTTCGGCGGCATGAAGCTGGATGCGGCCAACGAAGCGGTCAACGCCAAGCTGGCGGAGGTCGGTGCCCTGCTCCAGGTCACTACCGTGTCGCACAGCTACCCCCATTGCTGGCGCTGCAAGAAGCCGGTGATTTTTCGGGCTACCGAACAGTGGTTCGTGTCCATGGCCGCCAACGATCTGCGGGATCGGGCCCTGCAGCACATCAACGACGTGCAGTGGATTCCCCGCTGGGGGCGGGAACGTATTTACGGCATGATCGAGAAGCGGCCCGACTGGTGTATCAGCCGGCAGCGCAGCTGGGGGGTGCCGATCACCATCTTCTATTGTGCCGGCTGCCGCGAGGCGCTCACCGACGGTCCCATCATGCACCACGTGGCGGATCTTTTCGAAACCGCCGGCAGCGACATCTGGTTCGAAAAAGAGGCGTCCGAACTGGTGCCGGAGGGCACCCGCTGCCCCGCCTGCGGCGGATCCGAACTGGTCAAGGAGACGGATATTCTGGATGTCTGGTTCGACTCGGGTGTTTCCCATGCGGCGGTTCTGGAACATCGGCCCTACCTGAACACCCCGGCAGAACTCTATCTGGAGGGCAGCGATCAGCATCGTGGATGGTTTCATTCCAGTCTGCTCGCTTCCGTCGGCACCCGCGGCGTGGCCCCCTACCGGGCGGTGCTGACCCACGGCTTTGTGGTGGATGGACAGGGCAAAAAGATGTCCAAGTCCATGGGCAACGTGATAGCGCCTGAGGAAGTGATCAAAAAATACGGCGCTGAAATTCTGCGCCTGTGGGTGGCGGCCCAGGACTATCGGGACGATATTCGCATCAGCGAGATGATTCTGCAGCGGCTCTCCGACGCCTACCGGCGCATTCGCAACACCGCCCGCTATATCCTCGGCAACCTCTACGATTTCGACCCGGCTCGAGACAGCGTGGCGGATGACGAACTGCTGGAGATCGACCGGTGGGCTCTGGGGCAACTGGAAGTGCTCGGCCGCAAGGTTGAGCAGGCCTACGGCGATTACGAATTCCATGGTATCTATCATGCGGTGCACAACTTCTGCAGCATCGAGATGAGCGCCTTCTATCTCGACGTGCTTAAAGACCGGCTGTACGCTTCAGCTCCCCGCAGCCAGGAGCGGCGCAGCGCCCAGACCGCCATGTACCGGATTCTGGATGGCCTGACCCGGCTGATTGCCCCGGTACTGTCCTTTACCGCCGAGGAGGTCTGGCAATGTCTGCCCGGAGAGCGTGAAGAGAGCGTCCACCTGGCCCGCTTTCCCCGTTTTGGGAGCAGTTTCGAGGACAGCGCCCTGAACGAGCGCTACCGGTTGCTGCTGGCGGTCCGCTCCGATGTCAGCAAGGCCCTGGAACGGGCCCGCAACGACAAGCTCATCGGCCACTCACTGGACGCCCGAGTGCTTCTGCAGGCCCCCCCGGGACCGGTAGCCGAGCTGCTGACGGCCTATGCGGGACAATTGGCGACGCTGTTCATCGTCTCTCAGGCGGAATTGGCCGGCGGACTGGAGGAGAGCCAGAGCGGCGAGGCGGTGCCCGGTCTGAAAATCCGCATTGAAAAGGCCCTTGGCGACAAGTGCGAGCGGTGCTGGAATTATTCGCCGACGGTCGGCGAGGACTCGACCCACCCCGGCGCCTGCCAGCGTTGCCGGGAGGCCATGGCCGCCTCATGATGGGCCGTCGCCTGTGGCAGGTGCTGCCTGTTGCCGGGCTGGTGGTGCTTCTCGACCAGCTCAGCAAGATTTATATTGACCGGACCTTTCAACTCTATGAATCGCGGCCGGTGATAGAGAACTTTTTTCACCTGACCTATGTTCGCAACCAGGGGGCGGCCTTCGGGCTGTTTGCCGACAAGGCCTTTCGAGTGCCCCTTCTGGTTACCGTGGCGCTGCTGGCGGTGCTGGGGATTTTCTGGTATTTAAAGCAGTTGGAAGGGCATCAGGGGGATCAGCAGGTCGGTCTCAGCCTGGTTCTCGGCGGAGCAGTGGGCAACCTCATCGACCGGCTGCGTCTCGGTGCAGTGATCGACTTTCTCGACCTGCACTGGCGGAGCTACCACTGGCCGGCTTTCAACGTCGCCGACATGGCCATCTGTGTCGGGGTCGGTCTGTTGCTGATCGGCATCTGGCGCAGTGAAAGAAGGTCCGCCAGGCCCTGAAGCCGACGCTCCGCACCGCACAGGCCGCTTCGGAAAGATCTCCGAGGCGGTTTTTTTCAGCTTCCGGTCAGGGCCAGCAGCCAGGCACCCAGAATCAGTGCTGCGGCTCCCAGCCCGGCGGCCAGGTTCCGGCGCTCGGCGGGTCCCGTCTCGCCGGGCCAGACTTTGCTGCTCAGCCAGCCCACCGCGAGCCCGGCGGCGAATCCCCACAGATGACCGCCGAGATCGGTGCGTTCTCCGCCGCTGCCGAGCAGTCCGAGCAGCGCCAGGGCGGCGATCAGCGGCAGGGGCCAGCGGTGCCTGAGGCTGACCTGGTAATGTCGGGCGCTGCGCACGGCCAGCACCGCTACGGCGCCAAATACGGCGGTGGACAGTCCTACCGCCCGGTGTCCGTCCGGCTGCATCAGGGCATTGACCAGATTGCCCAGAAACCCGCTCAACAGCACCAGCAGCCAGCCTCGTCCGATGCCGAGTTCCCGGTTCAGTCGATCGATAAAAAAGCCGCCGATCAGCAGATTGCCGAGCAGGTGGATGCCGCCGGTGTGCAGGGTCAGGGCGGTTACCGCCCGCCACCATTGACCGGCCCGGATCGCCGCCGCGTCGGCGCTGCCCCTTGCCAGCCAATCGACAGAGTGAAAAAAATAACCGGCGGCGTCGAGTTCGGTCAGGTTGTGAAAGATCCCGAGGAGCAGCAGCAGGCACCAGGTACCCAAACTGTTGCTGCGAAGGGCTACGGGAGTTGCCGGCGGGGGAGGCCAGTTGCGATTTTCTTTTTCATAGCGGCGCAGTTCGTTGCCAGCGGCGTTAATTTCCGTTTCCGGTACCAGAATCCGCCAACGGCCCTGTTGCTGTTCGAGGCGGCAGGTGATGTCCCGCGATTCGAGAACCAGCGCCCAGACACGGGCCCGACTGCGACTCAGAATCGGGTCTGAGCAGCAGTTCAGCCGGGATGGATCAAGAGGTGTCCAGGTGACCTGGTCTGGTCCTTCCGCCGAAGGCTTTGCGGGGGGCGGAGGATTGTTTTCGCTAGAGTTTGCCACGGGAGAATTCCATTGTTGAAAAAGCACTATCAGCTGCCGCGCCGACAGATCGGTTATTTGCGTTTTATTCTGGAAAGTTACGATGGCCTGGCGTTCGTCCGGACTCTCGACCCCCACCAGGCGCTGGTGGAAATCGCTTATCCCGAGTCCCGTCGGGAGGACGCCGAAAGCCTGCTGGCGGCTCTCGGCGGCGAATGCGCGATGACGGTTTTCGTGGCGCCGAAGGCCGTCGAGTTTCCCTCCCTCTGAACTCCACCCCTGAAACGACAGGGCCATTTCCTTTCTCTTCCCCGGTAATGGCCATCCCCCGGTTCTCTGTTAGATTTGAAGAAAGGGTCCGCAGTTTACGAACCGTTCCAATCTAACGGAGGTGCGATAATGACGCAAGCCGACTATATCCGCTGGTTTGAGGATATCCGCCTGCGGGATCTGCCCCTGGTAGGGGGCAAGAACGCTTCTTTGGGAGAAATGATCGCCGCTCTGGACGGCACGGGGGTTCGGGTGCCGGGAGGTTTTGCCGTCACTGCGGCCGGTTATCGCTTGTTTCTGCAGGAAACCGGCCTCGAGCGGCGCATTGCCGCGCTGCTTGAAGAATGGCAACGGGATTCCCTGGAGAGCCTGGCCGAAGCGGGGCGGCAGATTCGGCGCGACATTCGCGAAGCCGAACTGCCCGCCGTGCTGGTCGACCAGATTGGTGCCGCCTACGCCCGCATGGAGAAGGAATACGGTGCAGATTGCGCGGTTGCGGTGCGCTCCAGTGCCACCGCCGAGGATCTTCCCGATGCCTCTTTTGCCGGCCAGCAGGACACCTTTCTTCATGTTGAGGGGACCGCCGAGCTTCTCAACGCCTGTCGCAACTGCTTCGCTTCGCTGTTTACCGACCGGGCCATGAACTACCGTGAAGACAAGGGGTTCGAGCATCTTCAGGTGGCTTTGTCCATCGGTGTGCAGAAGATGATCCGCGCCGACCTGGCCTGTGCCGGAGTGATGTTTAGCATCGATACCGAATCGGGCTTTCCCCATGTGGTGCTCATCAATGGCGCCTGGGGGCTGGGTGAAAACGTGGTGCGGGGCGCGGTCAACCCCGATGAGTTTCTGGTCTTCAAGCCGACCCTCAAAGACGGCTCGCGACCGATACTTTCCCGCCGTCTGGGGGGCAAGGACAAGAAGATCGTCTACGCTGCCGACGGCGCTCAGGGGACACGTGAAACAGCGGTCGCCGAGGAGGACCGCCGCCGGTTTTGCCTGAGCGATGACGAGGTGCTGGAACTGGCCCGCATGGCCTGTGTCATTGAGGAGCATTACGACCGGCCCATGGACATCGAGTGGGGCAAGGACGGCGAGAGTGGCGAACTGTTCATTCTGCAGGCGCGCCCGGAAACGGTGCAGTCAGCCGCCGCCGCTCACGTCATGGAGACCTATCAGCTGCAGGAAACCGGGGAGGTTCTGGCCCGGGGTCGGGCGGTGGGCGGCAAAGTCGGCTCCGGTTCGGCCAAAGTGATCGACAGTGCCGGCGACATTGCCCGTTTCGATGCCGGCAGCGTGCTGGTGACGGAGATGACCGACCCCGACTGGGAGCCGATCATGAAACAGGCGGCGGCCATTGTCACCAACCGGGGAGGACGCACCTGCCACGCGGCCATTGTCAGCCGCGAACTGGGGATTCCCTGCGTGATAGGTACCGGCAACGCCACCCACGTGGTGGACGACGGCCGGACCGTGACCGTGGCCTGTTGCGAAGGGGAAACGGGGAAGGTTTATGCGGGAGAACTGGCTTTCGAGGTTCAACGCACCGACCTCAAGGAAATGCGACGGCCCCGCACCCGGATCATGCTCAATCTGGGCGATCCCAGCCAGGCTTTTGGCCTTTCCCGAATACCCAACGACGGGGTCGGTCTGGCTCGCCTCGAATTTATCATCAATAACGCCATCAAGGCGCATCCCATCGCCCTGCTTCACCCGGAGCGGGTCGCTGATCCCGAGCAGCGCCGGCAGATCGCCGAGCTGATTCGCGGTTACCGCGACGGCGGCGAGTATTTTGTCGACAAGCTGGCCCAGGGGGTGGCGACCATTGCCGCGGCTTTTTATCCCAAGGACGTGATCGTTCGCCTGAGCGACTTCAAAAGCAACGAGTACGCCAATCTGCTGGGCGGCAGCGGTTTCGAACCCGATGAGGCCAATCCGATGCTCGGTTTTCGCGGAGCCAGCCGCTATTACGACGACCGCTACCGGGAAGGTTTTCTGCTGGAGTGCCGGGCCATGCAGCGAGCCCGTCAGACCATGGGGCTGAAAAACATCAAACTGATGGTTCCCTTCTGTCGCACCCTGGAGGAGGGGCGGCGGGTGATCGAGGTCATGGCCGAAGAGGGTCTGCGGCGTGGAGAAGAGGGGCTCGAACTGTATGTGATGTGTGAAATCCCGTCCAATGTGATTCTGGCTGAAGAGTTCGCCGAACTGTTTGACGGTTTTTCCATCGGCTCCAACGACCTGACCCAACTGATTCTCGGTCTGGACCGGGACTCGGAGATTGTTGCCCATCTCTATGACGAACGGAACGAGGCAGTGACCCGGGCCCTCGCCGACGTCATCGCCCGGGTGAAAAAAGCCGGTCGTAAAATCGGCATTTGCGGCCAGGCACCCAGCGACTATCCCGAATTCGCCGAATTTCTGGTGCGTTGCGGGATCGACAGCCTGTCACTGACGGCCGATACGGTGCTGGCAACCACGGTTCGGGTACTGGAATTGGAAGGACAGCAGGAGGTTGACCGGAGTTAACGGCGCTGCGGCATTGAAAGCGGATCCGGGGGCTTTGGATTGGCAACTCGGGGGTGTATCAAGCTCTATGCTTTTTTTCATCGCTGTTTATTTGTCCTTATTCCCTATTTCATCGATATCGGCCGGGCTCGGGTCGGCATCAAGGTGCTCGACGGCCATCAGCGGATACTGGATCTGATGCGGATCTGCTACAAAGTGGACTGGCCGGATCGTGAGCTGTTCATTGCCTGTTATTGCAGCCATTGGAACAAGAAGTTTTTCCCTTTGCGGCGTTGGGCGGTAGGCTATTACGATGTCAAGCAGGGCGGGAAAAAATCTCTGAAGGCCCGGCTGTCGAAAAAGCACTGAAGCGGCTGGGCAAGACGTATACAACGGCAGTCGAAATGCCTCCCTGTTAGCGACCGTCTCCAAAACTATCCACGGCGACTGTGTAAAACTCCCGGCATAGCCGGAAACTGTGAACTCCTCTCCCTTGATTTTCCTAGAGAATCACCGTTTTGCCTAAAAAAAAAGCAGGCCAGCCAAAGCCCCCCAAACAGGCCGCAAACAAAACCCTAACGTTTCTTCTTGGGGGCACAAGCCCCAGCAGACCGGTCGAAGACAGAAGCGATTTTCGTTGTTTTTTTGCCGGCCTGTAGCCGCCGGTCGCTGGGGTAGCGATTCAGGCACGACAAAATATGGCAATGCCCAGGGGGGCCGGGGCGGGCACCGGGCCCAAGGGACAGCTGGGGATAAGCGCACCGGTCAGGGCGGGTTATCCACAGGGATTGCCGTGCCTGTGGAGAAGGAATCGGAGTCTCAGGTGAAGGCAGGCCTCCCTGTGGTTCAGGTGGATTGGCCCTGGTCCCGGCGGCAAGGCGTCCCGATGATCAGTTTGGCGTACAGTGCGTCCATCTGACGGGCCATCCGCTTGCGATCCAGATGTTGTTCGGCCCAGTCGCGGGCCTGTCGTCCCAGCCGCTGTCGCCGTTTTGGATCGGTGAGCAGCCCGTCCATGGCCGCGTAGAGTTCAGCAGGTTCTTGAGAGTCCAGCAGCACTCCCGTTTCACCATCCCGCAGGTGGACGGCCTGCTCCCTTTTGGTGAAGCCTGCCGACAGGACGCAGGTACCGCAGGCCATGCCTTCAAACATGACCGAACCGCCTGAGAGGCTGACCAGCAGATCCAGGGAATGCAGAACATCGGGCATGTCCGGGCGGTTGCCGGTAAAAACGACCCTTTGGTGCAGACGGTGTTCGCGAACAAACCGCTGCAGTCGGTCAAGATAGGCCGGGTCGTGGCAGAAGCCGATGAGAAAAAAGGTCGCCTTGGTGCTGCTAACCCGGTCGAAGTGATGTATTGCCTGCAGAAATTCCAGTTGTTTTTTCGCCGGTCGAATATGAGCGGCCAGACCGACCAGAAAGGGGCCGCTGTCGGGATAATCCCGGCGCAGGACGTTGGTCTTGGGCGGACGGCCAAAGAGCTCAGTATCGATGGCGTCGTCAATCCGGGTGATTTGCCTGGACTCGATTCCGGCCGAGAGCAGATTCTCCCGAACCCGCCGCGAGATGGCAACGATGGCGGTGGCTGCGGCAAATCGATTCTTGCGAACCTGGGCGACGGACACCGGGGTTCGCACATGTAGCACCGAAGGAACGCCGAGTGCCTCGGCGACCTGAAACAGATAACCGCTCAGCCACAGATCGGCGCAGTGGACCAGATCAATTTTCTGTTCTCGGGCAAAATGCGTCAGTTGGCGGGCATCCCGGTAACGGAAAAAAAAATGGCGCCGCTTACGCCAGGGGCGTAACTTCATAACCTGGGTGGCCCCGTTATGGGCCCGGCAATAGTCGACAAAGGGTCCGGGGCTGATGCAGACAATAACATGGGAGTGTTTCGGCGACAGGTCTTCCGTCACATAGGCGAGCTGCCGCTGGCTGCCGCCGAAGGCGCCCCCACGGGAAAGATGTAGTATGCGGGCCATGGCTGCCTGAGAGATCCGGCGGAAAACGCCCGAATCACGAGTTTTTAAGAGGGTTTTTTGCCCGAAGAGAAAAAACCGGATAGGTTTGAAAAGACGCTGTTTGCGATCAATGCAGTTTCCGGCAACGGGCCCTTGAAGTCAAGGTGGCCGGGTGGTCGTCGGCATCACATTGTCTGTTTTTGGGTTGGGTTGCCGCGTCAACCCGGGGTGTCGAGACCCAGAACAAACCCTTCATTGCGGTTGAGTTTTCAGGGTTTTTTGTCGGACTTCAGGTGTAAACCCGATTTTTGCAGCGCTGCGGCGAGCGTGCCGCCGCCGGCAACGGGCTTTGCGGCCGCCGATTTTTTGGGGGACGCCGGTTTGCTTTTTTGTGGCTGACCCCTCTCGCCGCTGCGCATGCTGAGGCCGATGCGTTGCCGTTGGCGGTCCACGGCCAGCACCCGCACTTGCACCTGCTGCCCGACTTTGACCACCTGGTTGGGGTCTTTAACAAACCGGTCGGCCAACTGACTGACATGCACCAGGCCGTCCTGATGGACGCCGATGTCGACAAAGGCGCCGAAGGCGGCGACGTTGGTGACGATACCGTTGAGGGACATCCCTTCCTGCAGATCATTCATCTCCATGACATCTTCACGAAAGCTGGCGCTAACGAAACTCTCGCGGGGGTCGCGGCCCGGTTTCTTCAATTCGGCGATAATATCCCGCAGGGTCGGCAGGCCGATATCTCCGTCTACGTACTGCTCAAGCGTGATCTTTTCGAGCAGTTCCGGTTGGGTGATCAGCGCCGGAAGGGTAATGCCGAGATCGTCTGCCATCTGCTCCACCAGGGGGTAGCGTTCCGGATGCACCGCGCTATTGTCCAGGGGCTGTTCGGCCTGTCGGATGCGTAAAAAACCGGCGGCCTGCTCATAGGCCTTCTTGCCGAAGCGGGCGACCTTGAGCAGTTGCTTGCGTTGGACAAAGGCTCCCTCGCTGTTCCGGCGGCGGACGATGGCCTTGGCCAGCGATTCGCCGATGCCCGAGACGAAGCTGAGCAAAGCCCAGCTGGCGGTGTTGAGATCGACACCGACAAAGTTGACGCAGGATTCCACGACCTCGTCGAGGGCTTTTTTCAGCGCGGCCTGGCTGACGTCGTGCTGATACTGACCGACCCCGATACTCTTGGGATCGACCTTGACCAGCTCGGCCAGCGGGTCCTGCAGGCGACGGGCGATGGAGATAGCACCGCGCACGGTCAGGTCCAGATCGGGGAATTCTTCCCGGGCAATGTCCGAGGCCGAGTAAACGCTGGCCCCGGCTTCACTGACCATGACCACCGGCAGCTTGAGCCCCGCCTGTTTCAGAGACTGGCGGACGAACTGATCCATCTCCCGGCCGGCGGTGCCGTTGCCGATGGCGACCATCTCAATCGCGTGGTCCTTGATCAGGCGCAGCAGTTCGTGACGGGCGCTCTCGATTTTGCCGCCGCTTCCGGAATGGGGATAGATGGTGACATGTGCCACAAACTGACCGGTGGCATCGACGGCCGCCAGTTTGGATCCGGTGCGCAGTCCGGGGTCGACGCCCAGCACCCGACGGCTGCCGGCCGGAGCGGCGAGGAGCAGGTTGCGCAGATTCTCGGCGAAGACCCGAATCGCCTCATTATCGGCGGCGGTTTTCGCCTGCAGGCGCAACTCCACCTCGATAGATGGGGCCAGAAGGCGCTGATAGGCATCGGCAACGATCTCCCGCAACAGGGCGGCGAAGGGGTTGTCCCGAGGGATAAACAGGGTCTGCAGGCGGCCGAGGATCTCCTCTTCGGGGGCCTTGATGCGCAGACGCAACAGATCTTCCTTTTCACCCCGGCGCATGGCCAGCATCCGGTGAGACGGGATCTGCCGCAGCGGTTCGCTGAAATCGTAGTACATTTCGAACTTGCTGACAGTGCTTTCCTTGCCCCGCGCCGCCTGGGAACAGAACACGCCCTGTTGCCAGGTCAGCTCCCGGACCAGGGCCCGGGCTTTGGCCTCTTCGGCAAACTTTTCGGCCAGGATATACCCGGCCCCTTGCAATGCCTCCTCCGCCGTGGTCACCTTCAAAGCCGGATTGACAAAAGCATCGGCCCGCTCCAGGGCCGATGCGCCCCCGGCACGAGCGGTCAGCAGCTCTACCGCCAAAGGTTCCAGCCCTCGCTCCCGGGCGATGGAGGCCTTGGTCCGACGTTTAGGCTTGAAGGGCAGATACAAATCTTCCAGTTCGGTTTTCTGCTGTGTAGCCTCGATCTTCTGGCGCAGGGCCGGTGTCAGCTTGCCCTGCGCCTCGATAGAGCCAAGGACGGTCTGCCGTCGCTCGTTCAACTCTGAATGATAGGCCAGGCGTTCCTGCAGCAGACGGATCTGCACCTCGTCCAGCTCACCGGTGGCTTCTTTGCGGTAGCGGGCAATAAAGGGTACCGTCGCTCCTTCTTTAAGCAGGGTCGCGGTCTGCTCGATCTGGCTCTTGCGGAACCCGGTCTCCTCCAGCAGTATCGCCAGCAGGCTGTCTTGATTCAGGTCAGTCATGATCGTTCCTTTTTGTTCGTCTGTTTCGGTCAGCCTCTGGCCGCTGCGGCCGGGAAAAGCTCGCGTCCCGACTTGTGCAGATAGTAGTCGTAATCACCGTCGTAGGTCAGCAGCCGGCCGTGATCGATCTCAAAGACCCGGCTGACCAGGCTACGCAGGAAATGCCGGTCATGGCTGACCAGTACCACCGTGCCGGCAAACTTCTGCAGAGCCTCGAGGAGCACTTCCCGGGAGAGAATGTCCAGATGGTTGGTCGGTTCATCGAGAATCAGCAGGTTCAGCGGTTGGGCCAGCAGGGTGGCCAGCACCAGGCGGCTCTTTTCACCTCCTGAGAGAATAGCCACCGGCTTGTCCACATCGTCACCCTGAAACAGAAAGGCCGCGCAGAGATTGCGGACGCTGCCCACAGACGCCATGGGCAAGGCTTCGCTGACGGTTTCCAGTACGGTTTTTGCTGAATCCAGAATTTCCATGGAGTGCTGGCTGAAGTAGCCGCTGCGGACGCAGGCGCCGATGGTCGCGGTTCCCGCGCTGGGACTGGTCCGGCCGGCCAGCACTTTCAGGAAGGTTGATTTGCCGGCCCCGTTGACCCCGGTCACGGCGATCTTCTCGCCCCGCCGAATCAGCCCCGAAATTCCGCTGAAGACCGGAAGCTGTGTGCCGTCCGGAAGGAACCAGGTTTTTGCCAGGTTCTGCAGCAGCACCACGTCGTCACCGCTGCGCGGCACTTCACTGAACTCAAAGCGGATGGTTTTCAGCTCCGGCGGCAGTTGAATACGTTCGATCTTCTCGATTTTTTTTACCCGTGACTGGACCTGGGCGGCGTGAGAGGCCCGGGCGGCGAAGCGGGAGATGAACTCTTCCTCTTTGGCCAGCATCTCCTGCTGGCGGCGATGGCTGGCCAGGAGTTGTTCGCGGCGGATTTCCCGCTCCTGCAGGTAATAGTCGTAATTACCGCCATAGGTGGTGATGGTCTGGTTGCCGACTTCGATGATCCGGGTCACCAGCCGGTTCAGGAAATCCCGGTCATGGCTGGTCATCAGCACCGCTCCCTGATATTCTTCGGAAAGCCAGTTTTCCAGCCAGACAATGGATTCCACATCCAGGTGGTTGGTGGGCTCGTCCAGCAGCAGCACATCGGGGTTCAGGGTGAGGATCTTGGCCAGGGCGATGCGCATTTTCCAGCCGCCGCTGAACTCCTCTACCGGACGACGGCAGATTTCCTCTCCGATGCCGAGTCCGTCAAGTACCGCCCGGGCGCGGCTCTCGAGGTTGTAGCCGTCGCGATGTTCAAACTCTTGCTGGGCGTCACCATAGCGCTCCAGCAGGGCCGCCAGGGCGTCGTCGGCCATGGGTTCGCACATGGCCGCTTCCATCTCGCTGATCTGCCGACCCAGCTCCATGGTGCGGGCCGAGGCGGCCATCACCTCCGCTAAAGCCGAACGGCCGGCCATATCGCCCACGTCCTGGGAAAAATAACCGATGACCGTTTTCTTGCCGCAGGTGATCTCGCCGGCATCGATGCTTTCTTCGCCGACGATCAGGCGAAAGATCGATGATTTTCCGGCCCCGTTGGGCCCGACCAGCCCGCTGCGGGTGCCGGCGGGAATCTGAAAACTGGCTTGTTGAAAAAGGATCTGCGAGCCATACTGTTTGGAAATATTGGTCAGGTGGATCATGGCGCCTCTCTTGAAAAAAAGTTGCGCATTGGTACCATAACCCGGCTTTGGCGGCAAGGCTGTTGGTGGCTGTTTTTCAGTAAACGCCGATCCCCTGGAAACCGAAGACATAAGGAGTTTTGAGTGGCTGACCACGAGAGACAGAAACCCTGGAAACTGCTGCGCTCGGAAGCGGGTGCGGAACTGCCGATCTTTACCGTGCGTTACGACTGGATGGAGAACCCCCGCAACGGAGCCTGTCTCAAAGCAGTGGTTCTCGAAGTACCGGACTGGGTGACCATAGCCGCGGTGACCGAAGACCAGCGGCTGGTGCTGGTGCGCCAATACCGGTTCGGCGCCGCCGAATTCACCACCGAGTTGCCGGCCGGACTGGTCAACCCCGACGAAGACCACGAGCAGGCGGCCCGTCGGGAACTCCGGGAAGAGACGGGTTATGCCGACGGCGACTGGGTCTACTTGGGCTGGGTGCAGCCCAATCCCGCTTATCAGAACAACCGCCTGCACCAGTGGCTGGCGCGGAATGTGCGCCTGTGTGAGCCCCGCCAGCTTGACGACGGGGAAGACATCGCGGTGAGCCTGGCGACCCTGGAGGAGGCCCGTGGAGACATTGCCGAGGGGCGCATGCGCAACTCGCTGGCCCTGTTGACCCTGTCCAGAGTCAGCAACCTGTGGTCGGCGGATCCTCAGCAGAGCGGGCTGCTGGACGCCTGCCTGACCCTGGATGGCCCCTCGCCAGAACGATCCTGAACAGAGCGCCGCGCTGATGTTATGGGCAAACCAAAAAGCTAAACATTTGACTTTGTCGGGCTGACTGGGCATATTAGAACGGCGTTTGGATCAACTTTTCGGAAAGCTGTTCGCGGCGGGAAAGTTGCGTCTGCCAAATCCCGCAACAGGGCCGCAGCGGATTTTCCGCCTCGAATGTTTCACCGCCCGTTGTCGGGGGATGGAATAAATTGACCTAATCTTTTGCCGACAAGGAGCTCATGGTTATGACCGACACCTGCCAGGTATGGGAAAACCTGAATACCGCCCTGATCGTTTCCGATCCCCAATTCAATGTGACCTACGCCAATCAAAGGGCCCATGAACTTTTTGCCGAGCTGAAGA
>SLLR01000060.1 GCA_007134025.1 Desulfuromonadaceae bacterium
GACGTCAACACGCTCTTCGCAACTAAAGGAACAATTTGTTTGGACACCCGCTTCTTGTACAGCATTTTTCTTCTCCTGTTCATGTTAGTTATACTGTTTTACAAAAAAAAATCAAATCGGAATGGATTAGTCATGATAACATCCTGTAAAAATGATAATTATCTAGCTGTAGTTATGCCAATGAGGCTTTAATTTTAAAAAACAGGGAATTATTTTATAGTGAAATTTTTTTATGTATATTAAAAAAATATCCCTGCGTAATTTCAGAAACATAGAAAATTTAAAAATAGAACCTTTAAAAAACTTCAATGTTTTATGGGGAAACAATGCTCAAGGGAAAACCAATATTCTTGAAGCTATTTACCTCCTAAGTCATTTAAAAAGTTTTAGAGGGTCACCGGGGCATGAATTGGTTCGAAGGGATACGTCAACTTCTCGATTGTTTTGTGAAGTAAGTATGGAGGGTATTAAGACAACCATCGAGCTTTTACTTCAGGCACACCAGAAATCAGCTAGGATAAATGGTAAAACAATTTCCAGAGCGACCGATTTTTTTGGATCCTTGACGACAATTTTGTTCTCTCCAGAAGAAGCCACTATCACACGGGGCTATCCTGCCGGACGCCGGGCTCTGCTGGATCGGGCTATTTTTCACACCGAGCCTTCTTTTCTGGACAGGGCTCGTCATTATCAGCGCTGTCTTCAGCAGCGTAATCGTCTTCTCAAAGACAAAGCCAGCGCCGCACTTTTGCGCCCCTGGACGGAGGAGCTTATCGAAGCGGGCTGTCTCTTACGTCGGGACCGTCTCGAATATCTGCAAGATCTGGCTCCTCAAGTGAGGCATATCTACCGTCAGATCACTTCTGGTCGGGAGCACGCGGACCTGTCCTATTCCGTGCCTTCTGGCAAACTGGAGGCTCTGCGCAATGATTTTCGTCTGGAACTGGCACAAGCGGCTTTACAAGAGCAGCGTCTCGGGCGTACTCTGGCGGGTCCCCATCGCGATGACCTGCTTTTTTCCGTGGCAGGACAGTCGCTGAAACTTTATGGGTCCCAGGGCCAGCAGCGCTCTTTTATTCTGGCCTTTAAAACGGCACAAATAATCGATTTGGAGAAACGATTCGGTTTTTCGCCAGTTTTACTTCTGGATGATATGGCGGGAGAACTGGATCAGCAAAGGCAGGAATTTTTTTTCGATTTTTTGCGTGACCGACAGGGGCAGGTTTTTATTACTGCCACCGATCGGCATATTTTGCGTGACAAAGGCCTGGACGATGCCCGGTTTTTTCACATCTGTGAAGGTAGGGTTGGGGACGTCGCCTGTCAATAAATGTACGAGGAAACCATGACAGAGAAGCTTAACAGGGAGTATGGCGCCGAAAGTATAAAAGTTCTTGAAGGGCTTTCCGCAGTTCGCAAACGTCCGGCCATGTACATCGGTTCGACGGGTCCCTTAGGTCTGCACCACCTGGTCTACGAAGTGGTGGACAATTCCATCGACGAAAGCCTTGCCGGACACTGTAACGAGGTTCTGGTGACGATCCATCTCGACGGTTCGGTCACGATCGAGGATAACGGCCGCGGAATTCCGGTGGAGATGCACTCGACCCAGAAAAAATCCGCCGCCGAGGTTGTGATGACCGTGCTCCACGCCGGTGGCAAGTTCGATAGCGACTCCTACAAGGTGTCCGGCGGTCTGCACGGCGTGGGGGTTTCGGTCGTCAATGCCCTCTCTGAAAAACTGGAACTGGAAATTCGCCGTAAGGGCCGCAAATACAGTCAAACCTATTGCCGAGGGGTACCGCAGGCAGATTTGCTTGAAGAAGGGGAAACGGCCAAACGGGGAACCAAAATTACTTTCTGGCCTGACGGTGATATCTTCGATACCACCGAGTTTTCCTTTGAAATTCTTTCCCGTCGTCTGCGGGAACTGGCGTTTCTGAACGGCGGAGTGACCATCCGCATCACCGATGAACGAACCGAGAAAGAACACACGTTTCTTTACGAAGGAGGAATTGTTTCCTTTGTCAAGTATCTCAATCGAGCCAAAATGCCTTTGCACCCCGAACCGATCTACATCAAGGGCGAACGGGAAGGGGTGGATATTGAAATTTCCATCCAGTACAACGACGGCTATGATGAAAAGATTTTTTCCTTTGCTAACAATATCAATACCCATGAGGGGGGAACCCACCTGATCGGTTTCAAAGCGGCCCTCACCCGGACCATGAACAGCTATGCTACCGCCAACAACCTGCTCAAGAACGTCAAGGCCTCGGTTTCCGGAGACGATCTGCGGGAAGGAATGGCGGCGGTGATTTCCGTCAAGGTGCCGGACCCCCAGTTTGAAGGGCAGACCAAGACAAAACTCGGCAACTCGGAAATCAAGGGTTTTGTGGAATCACTGATGAACGAAAAGTTAGCCGTTTACCTGGAGGAGCATCCCCAGGTGGCGCGCAAGATCATGGAAAAAGGCATTGAAGCGGCCCGAGCCCGGGAAGCGGCCCGCAAGGCACGGGATCTGACTCGTCGCAAAGGGGCGCTGGACGGTCTTTCCCTGCCAGGCAAACTGGCTGACTGTCAGGAAAAAGATCCGGCCCTGAGCGAAATCTACCTGGTCGAGGGTGACAGCGCCGGGGGTAGCGCCAAACAGGGACGAGACCGGCGTTTCCAGGCGATCCTTCCCTTGAAGGGAAAAATTCTCAACGTGGAGAAGGCTCGGTTCGACAAGATGCTCACCTCCAATGAGATCCGTACTCTGATCACCGCCATGGGGACCAGCATCGGCAAGGAAGATTTCAATATCGAAAAGGCCCGCTACCACCGCATTATCATCATGACCGATGCCGACGTGGACGGTTCCCACATTCGAACCCTTCTGTTGACCTTTTTCTTTCGCCAGATGCCGGAAATCATCGCTCGCGGTTTTCTGTATATCGCCCAGCCCCCTCTGTACAAGGTCAAAAAAGGCAAACAGGAATTCTACCTCAAGGACGATGAGGCACTTCTTGAACATCTACTGAATCAAGGGGTGGATGGCATGACGGTGCAGATGGAAAAGAGCGACAAGGTGTTGCGGGGCAAGCAGATTATACCGTCACTGCGTCACGTTATCGAATACAACCGGCTTTTTGACAAGATTGTCAATAAAGGTGTGAACCGGGAGTTGTTGCGGATTTTTGTCGAAGGACGGGTTTCCAACGGCTTTTCCGACCTGCTGGATCTGCAGCCACTGGCAGATAATTTGCGTCAGCTGGAGCCTCGGGCCCGCTTTGAACTGCTGGAAGATCCCCAGCGGATACTTTTCACTTTAGGCAATACCCGGGCCCGTATCGACAGGCCGGTTCTGGAAACGCTCTCCAGTCATGAGTATCATTTGCTGCTGCAGGCCCGTCGTCAGGTAGTGTCCGTCTGCAACGGTGAAAAGGCTTTTATTTCCCGGGAGGGGGAAGAGGAGGCCACGGTGCAGACCGCTCAGGAACTCCTTGAGCATTTTCTGGCCCGGGCCAGAAAAGGTATCTACATTCAACGCTATAAAGGCTTGGGTGAAATGAACCCGGATCAACTGTGGGAAACGACCATGGATCCGGACAAACGGATTCTGCTGCAGGTCAAAATCGAGGACGCAGTGGAAGCCAATGAAATTTTTACCGTGCTGATGGGCGATCAGGTCGAACCTCGGCGTGAATTCATCGAAAACAACGCCCTCAACGTCGCCAATCTGGACGTTTAAATACTGGTCGGGCCGCCTACTTTTTACGGGGTTCGCCGCTGAACCCCCGGAGGATCTGGATGCTTTCGGAACAGAACAAGGTGAGTGTCAATATCGAAGATGAGATGCGCAAGTCCTATATGGACTATGCCATGAGCGTCATCATCGGCCGGGCATTGCCCGATATTCGGGACGGGCTCAAGCCGGTTCATCGGCGGGTACTGTTCGCCATGAGCGAACTCAACAACGATTACAACAAACCTTACAAAAAATCGGCCCGTGTGGTCGGTGACGTCATCGGTAAATATCATCCTCACGGTGATAGCGCGGTGTACGATACCATCGTTCGCATGGCACAAGATTTTTCCATGCGCTATCCGCTGGTTGACGGGCAGGGAAACTTTGGTTCCATTGACGGCGATTCCGCTGCGGCCATGCGTTATACCGAGGTGCGCATGGCTCGTCTGGCCCACGAACTGCTGGCCGATCTCGACAAGGAAACGGTCGATTTCGGTGAAAACTACGACGGCTCCCTGCAGGAACCGCTGGTGCTCCCTTGCCGCTTTCCCAACCTGCTGGTCAATGGATCCGAAGGGATCGCCGTCGGCATGGCAACCAAAATCCCCCCCCACAACCTGGTTGAGGTCATTAACGGCCTGATTGCGGTGATCGACAATCCGACCCTGAGTTTCGAGGAATTGCTGACTCATATCCCCGGCCCCGATTTTCCAACGGCCGGCTTTATTTTGGGACGGGAAGGGATTCACCAAGCCTACCGAACTGGTCGTGGCATCATTCAGACCCGGGCGCGAGCCCTGGTGGAGAAGGACCGACGAACCGGCCGGGAACGTATCGTGATCACGGAGATTCCCTTTCAGGTGAACAAGGCCCGTCTGATCGAAAAAATTGCCGACCTGATCAAGGAGAAAAAAATCGAAGGCATATCCGACCTGCGGGATGAGTCGGACCGCGACGGCATACGGGTGGTGATCGATCTGAAAAAAGAAGTCATTCCCCAGGTGACTCTCAACCAACTGCACAAAATGACCGCCATGCAGTCGTCCTTCGGGATTATTCTGCTGGCCATCGTTTCCGGGCAGCCCCGGGTTTTGTCCCTGCGGGAAATTCTTGACCGGTTTGTCGACCATCGCAAGGAAATCGTCACTCGTCGCTGCATTTTCGAGCTGAAAAAAGCGGAAGCCCGGGCCCATATTCTGGAAGGGTTGAAGCTGGCCCTGGAAAATCTGGACGAGGTCATCACTATCATCAAGGACTCGAGCAACCCGGCGGAAGCCAAACAGCGGCTCATCGACCGTTTTGCTTTTTCGCTCCTGCAGGCGCAGGCCATTCTTGACATGCGTCTGCACCGACTGACCGGTCTTGAGCGCGAAAAGATCATGGCGGAATATCAGGAAGTCATGGCGCAGATCAAACGGCTCAAGGAAATTCTGGCCAGCGAAGTAGAGATTCTGGCCATTATCAAGCAGGAACTGAGCGATATTCGTGATCAGTTCGGCAATGCCCGGCGTACCGAGATTATCGCCAAAGCTAACGAACTGTCTCTGGAAGATCTGATCGTCGACGAGGAAATGGTGGTGACCGTTTCCCACAGCGGTTATATCAAGCGCAACCCGGTTTCCCTGTATCGGGCGCAGCGGCGGGGCGGTAAGGGAAGGACGGGCATGCGCCCCAAGGAAGAAGATTTCGTTGAGCAGCTGTTCGTTGCCTCGACCCATTCCTATGTGCTGATTTTCACCGACCTCGGCAAGGTGTACTGGCTCAAGGTTCACGAGATTCCCCAGGGCGGCCGGGCCGCCCGCGGCAAGGCGATTGTCAACCTGTTGCAGCTTTCCGACGGCGAGAATGTCACTACGATTCTGCCGGTCAGAGAATTCACCAAGGGCAAGTACATTATTACCGCTACCCGCAACGGCATCGTCAAAAAGACCGATCTGATGGCCTACGCTCACCCCCGTGTCGGCGGCATCATCGCCCTGACCGTGGATGAAGGAGACCGGCTGGTTTCCAGTCGCCTGACCGACGGCAGCATGGACATCCTGTTGGCCAGCCGCAACGGCAAGGCAATTCGCTTTTCGGAAGCCGACGTTCGCCCCATGGGCCGAACCTCACGGGGTGTTCGCGGCATGCAGTTTGAGGGCGACGACCAGTTGATCGGTATGGAGGTGGTCAGCGAAGCCTCAGCAGCGACCCTGGTCACGGTGACGGAGAACGGCTACGGCAAGCGCACCGACCTTGGTGAATACCGTCTTCAGGGTCGGGGAGGCAAGGGCATCATCACTATTAAAACATCCGAACGCAACGGTCGCGTTGTGGACATCAAACTGATCAACGAAGACATCGATCTGATGTTTATTACCGATCGAGGCAAGGTACTGCGCACCGGCGTCAGCGATCTTTCCATCATCGGTCGCAATACCCAGGGAGTTCGGCTGATGGTCCTCGAAAGTGATGAACGCATCGTTGCTGTGGCCAAGCTGGCCGAAAAGGATGAGGCCAATGGAGATATGGAAGCTGCGGAAGAGGATTTTGAGGGAGGAGAAGAGACGCCGGAAGAGGAGTAAACGGTTTTTTTCTCGGCCGTGGTTGGCGATTTATGTGGTGACCCTGGGGACGCTGGGGTTGGCGCTGTTTTTTTTCCAGACCACTGGGGGCCCGCAGCGAAAGTTCGATCGGGGAGAGGGACTGTTTTTAGACGGCGACTACAATCGGGCGTTGCGAAAATTCCGCCGGCTCTATGAACAGCACCCCCACAGCAGCCTGGCTCCCCAGGCGTTGTTGCAGTCTGGCGAAATACTGTATTTGCATCTTGGCAGGGAGCAAGAGGCCCTGTTGACCTATCTGCTGGTACAAAGGGATTACCCCGGCTATCCCGAGGATTCCAGGGCTCAGCAACGGGCTGCGGAAATTTATAAATACCGGCTTGAGGATTATGACCGGGCGTTGACGGCTTATCAGAAATTGCTGGACAGCGGAGACCCCGGTGGAGAAAATTTCCAGTATGAAATTGCCGACATTTATTTTCGCCGCAACCATTTCGAACAGGCGCGCATCGAGTTTGAACATTATCTGAAACAGTATCCGGACAGCGAGCGGCTCGACGAAGTGCTGTTTCGCGTCGCATCCATCCATGCGCTGGAGGGAACTCTCAAGGAAGCGGCAAGCATCTTTCAGGGGCTTGCCGACCAGTATCCCGCCAGTCCTTATTACCGGGAAGCCCTGTACGGTCTGGCGATGGTTCGTGAAGAAAGAGGCGAACTGCAGGCGGCCCTCGATTTATTGGAGCGGTTGCAGAAGGATTATCACAGGCCGGAGGTTCTGGAACTGAGAATGGACCAGATCCGGCAACGAATGGAAAAAAAACGCAAGGCGATCTGAGGGGGCAGAGGATGAAAATCGGGGTTATCGGAGCTGGAAGCTGGGGTACAACGCTGGCGGATCTGCTGGCCAAAAAGGGCCATGCCGTCACCTTGTGGGCCTACGAGAAGGATCTGGTGGAGAGAATGCGTCAGACGTCCGTCAACGATCTCTATCTGCCCGGATTCACTCTTTCCGCCAACCTTTCCGTTACCAACGATCTGGCCGAGGCGGCCCGGGACCGGGAGGTTTTGGTACTGGTGGCGCCATCCCAGCAGCTGCGCAAGGTGCTGCAGCAGGCCGAGCCGCACATCGCCCCCGGCACTCTGCTGGTCTCTGCCGCCAAAGGGGTGGAAACCGACACTCTGATGATTATGTCCGAAGTCATCGAGGAAGTGCTCCCCGCGGACAAAGTACAGCGGGTTGCCTATCTGTCCGGTCCGACCTTTGCCCGCGAGGTGGCCGCCGAGATTCCCACAGCACTGAGCGTCGCTTCCATCTCCGCCGATGTGGCGCGGGTTGTTCAGGAACTGTTCAGCTGCGAGTTTTTTCGTCTCTATCGGCAGGACGACGTTATCGGTGTCGAACTGGGCGGTGCCCTCAAGAATGTTATTGCTCTGGCGGCAGGCGTTTGTGACGGTCTCGGCTACGGTTATAATACGCGGGCGGCGGTCATCACTCGGGGACTGGAAGAGATGATTCGTATCGGGCTGGCCAAAGGGGCCGCGCGCACTACTTTTTCCGGCCTTTCGGGAATGGGTGACCTGGTCCTTACCTGCACCGGCGATCTGTCCCGCAATCGGACCGTGGGACTGGAGCTTGGTCGAGGCCGAAAACTCAAGGACATTCTTCAGGGCATGAAGATGGTCGCCGAGGGGGTTCAGACCACCAAATCTGCCTACCTGCTGGCCCGGAAACTGGGGGTGGAAGCTCCCATCATCGAGCAGATTTACCTCATTCTCAATGAAGACAAGAGCCCGCGACAGGCTGTGCGGGACCTGATGCAGCGGCGCCTGAAGCCGGAATTTTACTCCTGAACCGCAGTGTGGGCCGAGGTGGAAGGTGCGCGTGATTCGGGTCATGACATACCATGTGCACCAATGTCGCGGAGCAGACGATCGCACCGACCCCGACCGGGTGGTCGAAGTGATTCGCCGGGCCGCGGTCGATATTGTCGCCCTGCAGGACGTCAACAGCGTTGGCCATGCCGGGCAGCTGGCTTATCTGGCGTCCCAGCTGCAGATGGAGCACCACGGCGGCGTACGGGCGGGAGACAATGCTCTGCTCACCCGCGTGCCGCTTCGAGGTGTGCAGCAGTACCAACTGGGTTCGGGCGGTTATTGTCAGAAGGCGGATGTGGATGTTGCCGGTCAACGGCTGCACCTTTTTAATGTGCGGCTCACCGGCGGTTTTTTTCGCTACCGGGCGCAGACATCGAACCTCTTCGAAGAGGATCTGCTCGGACGCCACAGTGCTTGTTGCCCGCAACTGCTGGTCGGCGATTTTGCCGATTCGCTGGCGGCAACCCTGCTTTTTACCTGGCCGGGTGCCCTGCGCCGCACACCGAGACCTTTCTGGAGCGCTACCTATCCGGCCCGCTTTCCCCTGCTGAGCCGGGATCGGGGGTACTGCCGGGGTGGCCTGCGGATTCTGGACTGTGCCGTACAGCACGGCTCGCTGGCCCGCGAAGCCTCCACCCACCTGCCCGTCTGCTTCAGCGTACAACTTACCGATACCCGACAAACTCTTCAGGTCAAGGGGATCAAAAGACGGCCCATGGAAACAGTTCCCGGCTGAGAATCGAGGCGCCGCAGAGCCTGTGCATAAGCCTGTTGACAGTGTGGATAAGTCACAAATCTTCACCCCTTTCGGGCTCCATGAAACTTCCCGTGTCACAAAAAAAAGCTCTGGCCCTGTTGTACCGGCTGTACCGGCTCTATCCTCATGCCCATTGCGCGCTTAATTACCGGACGCCTTTTCAACTGCTGGTGGCGACGATTCTCTCCGCCCAGTGCACCGATAAGCGGGTCAATAAGGTCACCGAGTCGCTGTTTGAAAAATACCCTGACCCTCAGGCACTGGCTTGCGCTGATCTGCCCACCCTGGAACTGGATATCCGTTCGACGGGTTTCTATCGCAACAAGGCCACCAATCTTGTTCTCTGTGGCCAAAGGCTGCTGGAGCGGCACGGTGGCCAGGTGCCGACCAGCCTTGAGGAACTGGTGCGTTTGCCCGGCGTTGGTCGCAAAACCGCCAACGTGGTTCTCGGCAATGCCTTTGGTATTCCCGGCATGGTGGTGGATACACACGTCAAGCGGCTTGCCCGCCGATTTGGCTGGACCGTCAACGAAACTCCGGAAAAGATCGAGCAGGATCTCTGTCTGTTGCTGCCTCGGGAGCACTGGGTGCAGAGCGCCCACTTGTTGATCTGGCACGGACGGGAACTCTGCAAGGCGCCGGTCCCCTTGTGCTCTTGTTGTCCGTTACAGGAAGACTGTCCCCGGGTCGGGGTGGTTCGGGCCCGGTAAGGTTTTTTATCAGTGAGACTGGGGGACAAAAAGATCCGCCAACCCGAAGGTCGGCGGATCTTTTTTATGCCATTAATCGCAACCGGCGAGAGCTGTTTTCAGAAATCTTCCATATCCATTTTGAAAAAATCCTGAGAACTGGGTTGCTGACGTTCCAGGGCGTAGTGGGTGGGGGCGGTTCCGGGAGCAAAAACCTCGTAGACGGTGTCGGCAGAGTCCTCCGGCGTTAGCATGCCGGTATTGGGGTCAATGGGGCGAAATTCGATGGTGTCCGGAACCGGAAAATGTTCGGCCGGTACCCCCTCAAGGGCCGCCTGCATGAATTCCAACCAGGCCGGAGACGCGGCTCGGGCGCCGGTTTCGTTTCTCCCCAGGGAGCGCTCCAGGTCGTAACCGATCCAGGAGACGGCGGCCAGTTGCGGTACATATCCGGCAAACCAGGCATCCTTGAGGTCGTTGGTCGTACCGGTTTTGGCCGCGACCGGGCGTCCCAGGGCTCGCGCTCGGGTGCCGGTACCCTGTTGCACGACGCTTTCCATCAAATTGGTGACCAAAAAGGCGGTTTCCGAGGAAATAACCCGTTCTGAAGCATTATTGCGAATTTTCTGGTCCGCTGCCGGGCCTTCGGGAAAGTCGGAAGGGTCCACCGATTCCAGAATGCGGCCGTCCCGATCGATAATTCGACTGATGTAATTCGGGCTCAAGCGGATGCCGCCGTTGGCCAGGGTGCTGTAGGCCGTAGCCAATTCCAGAGGCGACACGGCCGAGGAACCTAGGGCCAGGGTGAGATCCGTGGCCAGAGGGGATTCGATGCCCAGTTTGTGAGCGTAGCTGATGGCATAGCGTACCCCGATATCCTGCAGGATCTTGATGGTGACGACATTATAGGATAGAGCCAGCGCTTCTCTCAGGGTTGTGGCTCCGGAAAAGGTGCCGCGATAGTTGCGCGGCCGCCATTCCCGTTCCTCGCCCTGCTCTCCTGTCTCCCGGTAGATGAGGGGTGTGTCGAGCATGATGGTCGCCGGGGTGTAGCCCTTGTCCAGCGCCGCCGCGTAGATGAGCGGCTTGAAGGCGGAACCGGGCAGGCGCCGGGCTTGAATGGCCCGGTTGAACTGGCTCTGGTTGAAGTCGTAGCCCCCCACCAGGGCCTTGACTTCCCCGCTACGGGGGTCAAGGGCGATGAGGGCCCCCTGGGTTTCCGGTTCCTGAGCCAGGGCCAGCCCCAGTCGGCCGTCTCGAGGTGGCCGGACGATCTCCACCAGTAGTACCGAGCCTACCGGCAATTGAATCTGTCGGTTACGCTGATCCACCCGAAGGGGCTGGTTGCGGGCTACCACGCGGAGATTTCCGGCCCAGACGATGTCCTCAAGGGCAATGGTGCCCAGATGTGACCCGATCTGCACCAGCAGGCTCTGCCGGCTGCCTTCGAGCAGCACCCCTTCAAGGCGTTCGCCTACCGCAGGCGGTTCGGGCCAGGCGGTTTCCTGTTCTTTCAGGAAGGCCTGCTGCTGCTCCGCATCCAGTGTCCGCAACGGTCCGCGATATCCCTGACGCCGGTCGTGAGCACGGAGATTGTTGCGAACCGCCTGCTGTGCCGCCTGCTGCAGGGCCGGATTCATGGTGGTATGGACTTCCAGCCCCTGGGTCAGAGTCTTTTCAGTGCCGTAAGTCTGATCCAGGTAGCGGCGGACTTGTTCCACAAAGTAGGCGGAACCGGCGACCCGAGGCCGGCTGCGGGAATGAATCGTCACTTCTTCCGCGAACACCCGGGCGGCCGTTGCTTCATCGATGTAGCCTTCGTCCTTCATTCGTTCCAGAACATAGCGCTGTCGGTCCTTGGCGCGCTGCAGATGGCGGTAAGGCGAATAACGGCTGGGGGCCTGGGGAAGACCGGCGAGCAGGGCGCTTTCGGCCAGGGACAGCTCTTCGACGTTCTTGGCAAAATAATTTTCCGCTGCCGCCTGCACGCCGTAAGCCCCGTGGCCGAGATAAATCTGGTTGAGATAGAGATAGAGAATCTCCTCTTTGCTCAGGTGCCGCTCCATGCGCCAGGCCAGGATCGCTTCCTTGAATTTGCGGGAGAACTTCCGCTCGGGGGTGAGCAGCAGGCTCTTGGCCACCTGTTGGGTGATGGTCGAACCCCCCTGCACGATGCCTCCGGCCCGCAGATTGCGCAGGGCGGCCCGCAGGATCGAGGTCAGGTCGAGCCCCTGATGTTGGAAAAACTTGGCGTCTTCAGCGGCGATAAAGGCCTGTACCAGTTGCTCGGGCATGGCCGAGACCGGCACCAGAATGCGCCGTTCCCGGGACAGCTCGGCAATCAGGGAACCGTCGTCGCTGAGAATGCGGGTAATGATGGGGGGGCGGTAATCGTCCAGGGTCGCCACCTTGGGCAGGCCGGCGGAAACGTAGAAATAAGCGCCGAGCAGACCCAGGCACAGGATCAGAAAGATACCGCCACCGGTCAGCAGCAGGAGCCTAATAATTTTAGTGAAAGACATGGGACTTTGTTGCTCCTTGAAGGAAATAGTTGTTTTATAACACAAACCGCCCGTAAGGATAAAACCTTTTACGCACAACGGGATTGACATCGAATAAACCCTGTGATAACCAGACAGAGGTTTATTCCGAGGAGGAAAAAATGCCTTCAAGCAGATACGGTTGTGGTGAAAGAGCGGCGGCGCGGGCAAACAGCGCGGCGGCCGGGCACGGTCCTGGTCAACGTCTTACTGCCTGACGCCGAAGCCGATAGACAGTCAGTAAGACCATGGGCCCCGGGCTCGTGGTCTTTTTTGTTTCGAAACAGCGACTCGGTGCGGGTCGGGATCCACAGAGGAGGAATTGGCGGAACATGCGCAACAACATTGTTCATATAGGGGCCGGAGAACTGGTGTATGAGATTCGGGCCATCGTGGAGATTGCCGACAAGCTCAAGGAAATGGGCATCAAAACCAATATGGAAAATATTGGCGATCCCATTGCCAAGGGAGAAAAAATTCCCCAGTGGATGAAAAAGGTCGTGGCCGAGTTGGTCATGCAGGACTGTTCTTACGGCTACAGTCCCACCCGCGGAGTGCTGGAAACCCGGCAGTTTCTGGCCGAGCAGACCAACCGGCGAGGTAAAATACAGATTGCCGCCGACGACATCATGTTTTTTAATGGTCTCGGTGACGCCATACAGAAAGTCTACGGCTTTCTTCGCCGCGAAGCGCGGATCATAGGCCCCTCGCCCACATACTCCACCCATTCCTCCGCCGAGGCCGCTCACGCCGGTGCCCGGCCCATCTCCTACCGCCTCGACCCGGACAACCACTGGTATCCGGATCTCGACGATTTGCGTCTGACGGTGAAGTACAATCCGAGCATTGCCGGCATTCTTATCATCAATCCCGACAATCCCACTGGGGCCGTCTACCCCGAGCGGATTCTGCAGGAAATGGTCGCCATCGCCCGGGAATACGATTTGTTCATCATCTGTGACGAGGTCTACCACAACATCGTCTACAACGGGACCTCTACCAAGCCCCTTTCCGACGTTGTCGGCGAGGTGCCGGCCCTGGCCCTTAAGGGTATCAGCAAGGAAGTGCCCTGGCCCGGAGCCCGCTGCGGCTGGGTGGAAGTCTACAATGCCGACAAGGACGCGGTGTTCAGCCAATACGTCAAAAGTATTCTCGACGCCAAAATGGTCGAGGTTTGCTCCACCACCCTGCCCCAGAAGGCCATTCCAAAACTGCTCAGCCATCCCCAGTATCCGGTCTATCTGAAGGAGCGCATCGACCGGTACGAAAAGTTTTCCAATATTGCCGTCGAGTTGCTGCGGGAGATTCCAGGCATCAAGGTCAACCGCACCAACGGCGCTTTTTACATGAGCGTGGTTTTTATAAAAGGGGTGCTCCGTGACCACCAGACCCTGCCGGTAGAGCTGCCCGAGGTTCGGGAGCTGGTGGAAAAACTGGTGGCGGAGCCCGGGGTGGCTCTGGATAAGCGTTTTGTTTACTATCTGCTGGCTTCCACCGGCATTTGCGTGGTGCCTCTGTCTTCCTTCTGTACCGCGGAACGGGGCATTCGCATCACTCTGCTGGAACGGGACGAAAAGGAGTTCCGGCGGATTTTTGAAACCCTGGGCCGCCGCATCACAGCTTATTTGAATTCCTGAGCCAGTCATTTGGACGCTGTTTTCCACCAATTTAAGGTGGTCCTGCTGCGGTTGGACGAAACAGTGGAACTGAATTATATTAACGAGGCGTTCGAATGCGTATGACTTTCCAATGAACAGGCGACCGGCACTCTGTCCAGCGAATCGGATCGGGTTTTCTTCAGCCGCTTTTTCGGAGGGATTGTGAAGGATACCGAAGCTGCCAGCGAGTTGTTCCAGCCTGTAGCGCTGGCGACTCTGCAGTTCGAGCGGGCTACGCCCTGCGACCTTTATCGCCGGGTGCACAGCGGTCGTTACGTTTTTTTCGCCAAAAAAGGGATTCTGTTCGATCAGGCGGCTCGGCAACGAGTGATTGACAGCGGCGCCGAGACCCTGTTTATTCGTGAGCAAGAACGGGATCTGTACCACGCCTACCTCAAGGAGACGCTGATTTCCGTGGTTGCTGATCCGGCGGTGGCGATGGAGAGGAAGGCCGAAGCGGTTCATGTCGCCTGTCTGCATACACTACAGCGGGCCTATGCGGAACCGCGCGCCGTTTTCATTTCCCAGGCCTGCGAAATTCTCGAGCCGACGGTTCAGCTCATCGTGACCGATCATGAAGCCACCCGGCACCTGATCCAGTTGACCACCTACGATCACAGTACCTACGTTCATTCGACCAATGTGGGTATTTTCAGCATCGCCCTGGCCAAACTTCTGTTCAGCGACGACAGGGACCACGACATGCAGGCTCTGGGGGTCGGGTTTTTTCTTCACGACCTGGGGAAATGCCAAATTCCCATCGAGATTCTCAACAAGCCGGGCTTGCTGGATGATCGGCAGATGGAAAGGGTTCGCCGTCACGTCCTCGACGGCTACCGGATGGTTGAAGAGAGCGGGCTGATGACGGAGGAGGCTCGAACCATTATCCTGCAGCATCACGAACGGGACGACGGTCGCGGGTACCCCTACGGTCGCCCGGCGGAGGAGATTCATCCCTACGCCCGCATCTGTCGCCTGGCGGATGTGTACGAGGCCCTGACCTCGGATCGTCCCTACCATACCCGCCGGTCATCCCTTGAGGCCCTCAAGTTCATGAAGGAGCACGTGGTCAGCGGACCGGACGAGCAGCTTTTTGCCGGTTTTGTCAAACTCTTTACCCTGTGACGGTACCGTTGATCTGCCGGCCAAAGCAGCGCAGCGGCAGGCTTTTGAAAGACCTCCTCATATAACGCGTGAAAGATCCTATGGAAGAAAATAAGCGGCAGCTCTACCGATCTCTGGGCTTTCTCTCAGGCATCGGTATTTCTCTGGTAGCCTCTATCGTTATGGGGCTGCTCATCGGCTATTACCTGGACCGCTGGCTGGGTACTTCCCCTTGGCTGACCCTGGTATTTATTGGTTTCGGGGTGATCGCCGGTTACCGCAACATCTTTATTCTGGCTCGGATGGAACTGCGGCGCCAGCAGGAGGAGGAGCCGAAGGATGTGGAAGAGGGGTGAAAAGCTGCCCTCCCGCCTCAGCCGCCGCAACTGGATTGTATGGTGTGCGCTGCTGGTTCTCAGTCTTTTGTGGCGCTCGGCCGCGGTTTTTCTGGGAAACGCGGCCGGCGGCCTGATCGCTATCGGCGGTTTTTACTGGCTGCGCCACTCTCTGACCGGCACGCTCATGGAGAGCGGTCCTGGACCGACAGGTCGTTTTATGTACACTGCCCTTTTGCGGCTGGCCGGCGCAGCCGGGGTTATTTCTCTGCTGATCGCCTCCGGCCGAGTTTCATCAACGGCTCTGGCCGTCGGCTTGTCGGTGGTGGTGATCAATCTTCTGCTGCTGGCTCTGCAGGCGCTGTTTAAGGGAGGTCTGGACGGATTATGATCCATCCTTTTCTGATTCTTGAGTGGCTGGTGGAAAAATCGGGAGTTGCCAGCCCGGAACAACTGGCCGAATACGGCCACTTCAATCATGTGACCCACGCCTGGCTGGTGATGGCCATCCTGATTCTGAGCGGGTTTTTTGCCTCCCGCAGGCTGCGCAGGGATCCCCAGGGCCTGCAGAATTTCATGGAACTGGTGCTCGAGCAATTCGAGCGGTTGGTAGGCGGCACCCTGGGATCCAAAGGGCGGGCCTACTTTCCGGTAATCGCCACCCTGGGCCTGTTTATTCTGGTGTCCAATCTGGTCGGTCTGATTCCCGGATTTCAGCCGCCCACCGCCAATATCAACACCACCGCCGGTCTGGCTCTTTCGGTGTTTCTGCTGACCCACGCCATCGGTTTTCGGGAGCACGGTCTGGTCTATCTCAAACAGTTTACCGGCCCCGTGTGGTGGATGATCCCGCTGATGCTGCCTATCGAGATCATCGGTCATCTGGCCCGTCCCATCTCCCTGTCCCTGCGCCTTTTCGGCAACATGTACGGCCACGAGGTGGTGCTGCTGATCTTTTTTTTCCTGGCGCCGCTGCTGGCGCCATTGCCCATGATGTTTATGGGCGTACTGGTGGCCATTATTCAAGCCTATGTCTTTACCCTGTTGTCGATGATCTATTTTGCCAGCGCACTGGAAGAAGCCCACTGAGTCGTTCCGGTCTTGCGGCCAATGCGCCGGAGCCGAAATTTTCACGCCAACCTAACAAGGAGTTACCAACATGGATTATTTTACCTGGTGTATTGTTATTGCCGGAAGCATCATGGCGCTGGGATCGATTCCCGTGAGCATCAGCCAGAGTATTGCTATCAAGGCGGCAGTGGAGGGCGTGGCCCGCAACCCGGCGGCCAGCGGCAAGGTGCTCACCACCATGCTGATCGGGGTGGCGATGATCGAGTCCCTGGCCATTTACATATTCGTCGTCGCCATGATCATTCTGCTGGGTAATCCCTTCATTCAGTATGTGGTAAACACCGCGGCCAACTGATCGGCGCCGCAAAAGACAACGGGGCCACTCCGCAACAGCGGACTGTGCCCCGTTTTTTGTTTCAGGGAGTGGGGCCTACGGCATCCCGTAGTAAAGTTGACGGGCAAAGCCTGAGCTCTGCGGCCGAAAGACTGCGCCGGAGGCTGCCATGAGATTCTATGACATCAGTGTTTCCCTCGTCGAGGAACTGCCCGGGTTTGCCGGGGATCCCCCGGTATTGCTGCGGCCTGCCGGAGAGGGCTTCGCGCTGACCGAGCTGAGCTTCGGTAGTCACAGCGGCACCCACATGGACCTGCCGGGTCATGTGGGGCTGCCCGGTGAAACCGCCGCGACCCTGCCGCTGGAACGGCTTATCGGCCCTTGTCGAGTGTGGGATCTCAGTCCCTGGCCGGGGCCCATCGATGCCGCACTGCTGGCCCGCTGCCCCCTTCCCAAAGAAGGACGGGTGCTGCTTCGAACCGGCAATTCCCGGCTTTGGCGACGAGCCGGATTCTGTGCCGAGTACCGCGCTCTGACCGCCGACGGTGCCGACTGGCTGGTCACTCAGGGCCTGCAATTGGTGGGGATCGATTATCTGTCCGTGGAAAAGGCCGACGGGGACGGCTCCGTGCACCGCCTGCTTTTACAGGCGGGAATACTGCTCCTCGAAGGGCTGGATCTGGACCGGGTACCGGAGGGACGCTACGAGCTGATCTGTCTGCCCCTCAAGCTCGCCGTCGCTGACGGGGCTCCCTGCCGGGCGGTACTGCGCTGCCTGGAGAGCCGATAAGGGCTGTCCGCAAGTGGTATACTTGATGTCAGCACCTCTAACTGTCTGTCAGGGAGGCAAGTATGCAAAAGGACGTTAGAAAGTTTGGGATCAGCGACAAACGGGGACGCCAGAACACCAGCAGGGACCCTTACCGGGACGAGGCCGGCCTCAAGGAACCGGCCCTGTGCAGAGAGTGCGGAGCTCTGTACCGAAACAAACGCTGGGTTCTAAATCCGGAGGAGGTGGACGCGGTCCGGAAAGATCCTTGCTTGACCTCGGTGATTTGCCCAGCCTGCCGCAAAATCCGCGATGGCTATGCCGAGGGATTCGTCACCCTGCAAGGGGATTATCTGTGGCGCCGCGAAGGGGAGATCCGCAATCTGATTCGCAACGAAGAACTCAGAGCGATGGAAAAAAATCCGCTGGAGCGGATTATCGGCATGGACGTTTCTGCGGACACCCTGAAGATCGAGACAACCGAGGAAAAGCTTGCCGAACATCTGGGCCGGGCCCTGCACAAGGCCCATCAGGGAGAGTTGAACGTCACCTGGAGCGACGACCACGCCGTCTGCCGGGTCGAGTGGCGGCGCGATGACTGAAACCGCCCTATGCCCGAAGCAGGCTCCGGATATGTACCGGTTGCTGGAGCATACGGCGGACATGGGCATTGAAGCGCGGGCCAGGCGTCTTGATGCCCTCTTTGTACAGGCCGCCCGGGGCCTGCTGGACATATTGTTCGGCACGCCCTGCCCCGGCCGGGGTCGGCAGAACCTTGCACTGCAGGTCGAGGCATGCGATCGGGAAGAGCTTCTGGTGGCCTGGCTGAGCGAGTTGCTGTTTGTGGTGCAACAGCGGGGCTTTCGGCCGTCGGGACTGACCATCGACGCGGTAAACGCCGGCCATCTTGGCGCCACCCTGTGTGGCGCTTTTGCTCCGGAAGAGGCCGCTCCGTTGCGGGAGGTCAAGGCGGTCACCTATCACCGCCTCTCCGTCGTCGAAACGGAGGACGGCTGGAAAGCGCGGGTCTTTCTCGATCTGTAACCCCGGGCCAATGAGTCACAGGGATGGAACAGGAGGCCGTCAATGACCGTCAAGGTTGAACAGATCGACGCCTGGCGCTGGCGCATTCCCCGGCAGGGGGCCATGCACACCGAGGGTCTGGTGTACGCCAGCCGGGCCATGATGGACCGACTGCGTCAGGAGCAGGCTCTGGAGCAGGTGCGCAACGTGGCGACCCTGCCCGGTATTGTCGGCCCGTCTCTGGCCATGCCGGACATTCACTGGGGCTACGGTTTTCCCATTGGCGGGGTGGCGGCTTTTGACGCCGATCAAGGGGTGGTTTCTCCCGGCGGGGTCGGCTACGATATTAACTGCGGAGTGCGTCTGATGCGTTCCCGGCTCACTGCAGAGGAACTGCGGCCGCTGCTGCCGCGACTGACCGAGAAGATCTTTCAGCAGGTGCCCTCGGGGGTCGGTTCCTGCCGTTCGGATCTGTCCCTGACGGCGGCGGAGCAGCGTCAGGTGCTGCTGCGGGGAGCCCGCTGGGCGGTGGAACGGGGGCTGGGCAGCGCCGAGGATCTGCTCCGCAGTCAGGCCGAAGGCTGTATCGCCGAAGCCGATCCGGAGCAGCTTTCGGAACGGGCTCTGGAACGGGGCCGGCGCCAGCTGGGAACCCTGGGCAGCGGCAACCACTTTATTGAAATACAGTACGTCGAGGAGCTTCTCGATCCGCAGATCGCCGAGGTTCTGGGGCTGTTTCCCGGGCAGATCACGGTGGCCATTCATACCGGCAGTCGCGGACTCGGCTACCAGGTCTGTGACGACGCCTTGCGGGTCATGTTGCGGGCGGCAAAAAAATACGCCATCGAACTCCCCGACCGCCAGCTCTGCTGCGCCCCCCTGAGCAGCACCGAGGGTCGCAGCTATCTGGCCGCCATGGCCTGCGCGGCAAACTACGCCTTCGCCAACCGGCAGCTGATCACCGTTGCCGTGCGGCAGGCCTTTGAAGACACCCTCGGCCTTGGCGCCGAGGCCCTGCAGTTGTCCCTCATCGTCGACGTCTGCCACAACATCGCCACCTGGGAAGAACATCGCTTTCAGGGGCAGCGCCGCCGCCTCTGCGTGCATCGCAAAGGAGCCACCCGGGCCTTTGCTCCCGGCCACCCGGTCCTTCCCGCCTGCTATCGCTCCATCGGCCAGCCGGTCCTGGTTCCCGGCGATATGGGTCGTTATTCCTATGTGCTGGTGGGAACCGAGCGGGGGATGGAGGAAACCTTCGGTTCCGTCTGTCACGGCGCCGGTCGGGTACTGTCCCGGCACAGGGCAAAAAAGGCCGCCCACCGTAGGGACATCTTCGCCGAGATGGCCCGGGCGGGTATTCTGCTGCGCTCCGCCAGCAGGGCCACGGTCGCCGAAGAAATCTCCGAGGCCTACAAGGATGTCGCCGAGGTGGTGCAGGTGGTAGAGCAGGCCGGGATCGGGCGGCCGGTGGCCCGCTTGCGGCCGCTGGCAGTGATTAAAGGCTGAGACAGGGAGGTGGATCTTGAAGGTCTTTGTCACCGGCGGCAGTGGTTTTGTCGGTCGGCAGGTGGTGCGTCGGCTGGCGGCTGAAGGCTACCGGCCGGTGTGCCTGGTTCGTCCCGGATCGGAAAACCGGCTGCCGGCGGTGCAGGGGCTTCATGTCAGGATCGGCGATGTCACTGATTCAGCTTCTTTGGTCGGGGCTCTTGAAGGATGTGAGGCGGTGATTCACCTGGTCGGTATTATCCGGGAATTTCCCGCCCGCCGGATCACCTTTGAAAGGCTGCACCTGCAGGCAACAGTCAATCTGTTGGCGGCAGCCGAGGCTCAGGGGTTAGGGCGTTTTCTGCACATGAGCGCCAACGGCGCTGTAGCGGACAGTGCCACCGCCTACTACCGCAGCAAGTGGCAGGCCGAACAGCAAGTATGCGGCAGCTCTTTGCGCTGGACCCTGTTTCGCCCATCGATCATTTTTGGCCGGGAAGACCGGTTCTGCAGTCTGCTCTCGAAACAGATTCGTCTGCTGCCGCTGGTGCCGGTGATCGGTGACGGCTGCTATCAGCTGGCCCCGGTGGCGGTGGAGGATGTAGCTGCCGGCTTTGTCGCCGCCCTGCGCCGTCCGGCCAGCGAAGGCCGCTGTTATACGGTGTGCGGCCGGCAAGGCATGCACTACACAGCCCTGCTCGATCGGCTCGGCGAGGTCTTGGGGGTAGCCCGGGTCCGCAAGCTGTTCCTGCCCCTGCCGTTGCTCAAGCCGCTGGTCGCTTGCCTGCAGAACCGGCCCTGGTTTCCCCTGACCCCGGATCTGCTGACCATGCTGGTGGCCGGCAACACCGGCGACCCCCTTCCCTGGCTGCGGGACCTGGATCTGCATCCGGCGGATTTTAGCGCTGCGCTGCGCCGCCACTTTCAGAATGTTACGGCCTGAAACAAAGCCCCCCTTTCCGCGTCCCGGATTTGCCAGACAGCGGGTCACAGCGGTTGTCCCTGCCAAACGCTATTTCGCAAGCCTTCCGAATATTTCCGCCGCAGTGTTTCATCTCTTGTTCTGTGGCGGAGATACCGAAGGCTGTTGTACCTTGGGAGCTTTTCGCCGCATCGGCCGCCAAAGTCCGCCCTTGCTGTAAGCCTGCCATCCCCATTTGAGCCAGCGGAGCAGGGCCAGCGCCAGCCACAAAGCCCAGCTTAGCATCAGCAGCCGGTAGGCCGTCATGGGCACGCTCAGGGTCCAGGCCCGAGGCAGGATCGCTTCGGTCCGATCCTGAAACCAGTTGAGCTGGTAGGCGGAGGAACCGTTGCCGGCGATCTGCATGTGCGGATCGCCCAGCAGGCCCTGTTGTACCGAAACGAACAGGGACAACAGGGCCAGCACGGTCAGTCCGACCAGCAGAATCTGCACCAGATTGAAGGTGCGATCCCTCCCGTCCAGGGGATGGTTGTGCCGCCAACCCAGTGCCAGCAGCCAGCCGACCACCAGCACGGCGTTGAGAGGCCGCAACTGGGTCAGGCCGATACCCAGCAGCAGCCAGTGGTGAAAGCGCAGCGGCGTCAGGCCGGTACGGCCGAGGCCAAAAGCCAGCGGCAGCAGCACCAGCAGCAGGCTCCAGAACAGTACCGCCGGGCCGAGTTGTGGCCCCTTGGCGAACAGTACCCAGCGATCCCGTGGGATTTCCAGGCGCAGGTTGGCGTTGACACTGGGCGCGCCCAGGTCGATCTCGGGGGTGCGCGACAGAGCGCCGCCTGTTGTCGGGGACAGCCAGAAAATCTCCGCCTGCGTTTCCCCCGGCATCACCGGCAAGGTCAGGATCCGCCCTGCCGGCCGCAGGGGTTGGGCGGCCCCGTTGAGACGCACCTGTTGAAGTTCGGCGCCCTCGGGAAGTCGCAGGGAATGCTGGCCGCCCATGCTGCTGCGGAGCTGAATCTGAAGGCGATTTTCCGTGGTCCGGCGGCCTGGTTTAAGCTGCAGGGCGCTGTTGTCGATGGTCAGGGTTCGGCCGGGCACCCCCTGGGGTCGGGAGATGTGCAACAGGACGTCTTCCTGAGGCCAGGGCCGCCACTCGGGGAGCCAGTGGCCGGCCCGGTCCTGATGATGAATCACGGCAAGCCCGGTTGCTTCAACGTGCCAGACGGGGCTCGCATCAAGCCGCCAGGTTTCGCTCCACTGCTCCGAAGAGGCGGCCCGCAGGGTAAGCTCGGGGGTGATCGGCAGCAGCGATTGCCAACGGATCTCATCGACATCGGCGGGGATCTGGAGGGTGATATGACCCTCCCGCACCGGGATGTTGTCGCTGGTGACCGCTTCTCCGTCGAGCAGGGGAATACGGACCAGACCGGCGCTTCCGCCCTTGAAACGACGCACCACGCGGGTATGCACGGTCCATTGCAGGTCGAATTTCAAAGTACGCTCCACCTGAAAATAGGAGGGCAGGGTCAGGGGCTCCGCGTCGTCCTCGGCCGTTTGTCCCGAGGCCGCCAGACGGCTCAGTTGAAGCTGGGCGGGAGGTCGCCGGAGGGAGCCACCCTCCAGCTGCCAGCCCTGCCCGGCGGCGGCCAGACGACGCGGCGACAGCGGCAGCGACAGCACCACCGAAGGTCGGTTGGGCAGAGGACCCTGCATGGTCAGCCGGTGGCGACCGGCAGTCAGCGGCACCCAGCAGCGACCTTCTTCGTCCAGGTAAATGGCGACGGGCTGGCCGTTGAGGCGCACTCGTGAAGGGCTCCACTGAGAGCGCTCTCCGGGCAGGGGCACCGCCACCGGCGCGTCGGCATGCAGGGTCAGGTCGAGGGACAGGCTGGTCGGGGTGTAGTTGAGTTCCAGGCTGTGCAGGTCGGCGCAGTGGGGAAAGCACGACGCCGGTGTCAGCAGCCGTTGTTGAAGCTGCTGCAGGGTCTCCTGGTCCGGAATCGCGCCCTGCGCCGGTTGAGCGGCGAGCAGGGCGACGGCCAGCAGGGGCAGCCAGCCCGAGCCCGGCCGAAAACATCGGCCGCCCCCCTTGGAAGGTGCCGAATCGAGCATCAACCAGGCCAATATTCCCAGCAGCAGCACCCGCGCAAAAGCCAGCAGCAGATTGATCCTCGGTGAAATCAGGTAAAGGCCCAGAGTCTGGTCGGCCCGCACCGGCCCGCTCCAGGCGATGGGAACGGAACGCCACTGCCATCCGGGCAGGCCGGGGCCGGTCTGCACCAGGGCGTCGGGGTCGTGGCTTGAAAGGCGTCGCGGGGTTGGGGTCGGAGCCGGGGCGAGACGACCCCCGGCTGCCGATGTGCTTTTGGCCCGGCTCACAAGAGCCTGTTCCCGAGCGACGGAATCTGCGGCGCGGTCCATGGAGACCGTCGCCGAGCGGCGGGATTCCAGCTGTGGATAGAGACCTGAATGCACCTGGTGGGCCGCGAAGGGGAGCAGCACCAGCAGCAGAATCAACAACAGGGCATTGCGATAGCAACCGGCCAGCAGCCGCAGCTTGCCTGCGGGAAGAACTCGCACCAGGGACACTCCGGCCAGCAATTGCAGCCAGATCCAGCGGGGCGCGCCGGGTTCATGGTAAGACAGACCGAGGGCCAGCAGGGCCACCAATCCCCAGCGCCATCCCCACAGCTTGCCGACCGCCAGAACGGTGAGGAGCACGATGAACAGGTCCAGCAGACTCCAGCGGGCCGGACCGACACCGGGGATGGAATCGGCTCCGGTGGCGTACAACAGGCGCCAGCCGGGAGGCAGGTTCAAGGTCGTTTCAACCCGGCTGAAAGGACGATTCCAGCCGGTCGCGGGAAGCTGTGCCGAGCGTTTTTCGAGGCGGCTGTCGGCAACCAGCGAGAGTTGTCCCCGCCGCACTTCCACGCCGATTCCCGGTTGATCCTGATTGCGGGTAATGAGACGTTCTTCGCCGTCAACGGCAACCCGGCCCAAAACGAACGGCGGCAGCATTTCCAGCCGCCAGCCCTGAGTCATGATCCCGCCGATGTGGTCCCGCAGGGTAAATCCCCGTCCGTCGAAATCCAGCCACAGATCCCGGTGCAGAGTCAGTTGGTCCGGAGCCGGTTCCGGGTCACCGCGCCGGGTTTCCCGCAAGCTGAGGGTTTCTCCGGGACGGGCCAGAAACGCCGGCAGCCCGGCCCAGGCGGCGGGAACTCCGGACTGGCGGGGGTCGACGCCGGTCAGTCCCTGCGGTGTCACCAGGCGAATGGCGGGATTTGCTTCAAAAGACCAGATCTCCTCGGCGACCCAGAGCTCGCCGGGCGTTTCAAAGCTCAGTCGATCGAGGGGACCGCGATGGCGGGCCACTAGGTCCAGCTCCCACCGGCCCGGGCGCACCTGGATCCGCAGGCCGCCTTCGCCCGTGCTGCGGGTCGGCAACTCACTTTGCAGTGTCACGGGCACAAAATCCCCGGGCAGGATCCGGTCAAACACCAACTCCCGGGAAGGACCGCTCACGTCCAGCACCAGACGGGTGGTCAGGGTGACAGGAATGCCGTCACCGAGCTTGCGAAATACCTGCAGGCTGAGGCGTTCTTCTGTGTCTGTATCCTGCTGCGCCGTTTCTTTCAGCCACAGACGGCCATCGCGATCCAAGCGGAATGGCGCGGGCTTTCCTTTAACAACCACCGACAGCAGACCGGTGTGGCCGGGAATGTCGAGAAACTCGGGCAGTTGGGGCCAGTCAAAACGCCCTGTAAGACGGTGCTGGCCGGCACCGAGACGTACCGATGGCACGCCGTCCCGGGCTATCACCACCGCAGGCCGGCCGTTGGCCTGAACATCGACGGGCCAGGAGCCCTGATGGGCAGGAAGCGGCACCCACTCTTCGACAAACAGCTCCCAGGCCTGTTCGAACCGGCCACCGGATCCATCCACATCAAGACGCAACAGCCCGGGCCACCGGCAGCGGCGTTCATCGGCGGTGTTCCACAAGGCAGGACAGGCGGCTTCCTGCCGGCCGTGGAGCGCCCAGTCGATCCAGGGCTTGAGGGGTCCGGGAACCTGTTCCGGCCGCAGGGGGTTGGCGAAGCCGGCTGTGGACAGGCAGAGGGCCAGCAACAAGGAGAGAAGGGCGGCTTTAAAAAAGCTCGCTGGGCGCTCTTTCATGATCGGTCCTCCCGAGAGGATGGAGACGTTGTCGTGATGGGGTTTATACTTCCTGCTCCTGCTGCCGGCCGAGGTGAACGTCAAGGGCCGCCTTGAGGGCTCCCACGGCCAGATTGGAGCAGTGCATCTTGTCCGGCGGCAGCCCGCCAAGAGCTTCGGCGATCTCTTTCTCGGTCAGCTTCAGTGCCTGCTCCACGGTGCGGCCGGTGGCCATGACGCTGGTCATGGAGGCGGTGGCGATGGCGGCTGCGCAGCCCAGCACCTTGTATTTCATTTCCCTAAGCCGGTTGTTTTCGATGGTTAGAAAGATCAGCAGGCAGTCGCCGCAGGAGGGCTCGCCGTATTGCACGGCGACGGTGGGGTTTTCGATGTAGCCGACGTTGCGCGGGTTGCTGAAATGATCCATCACCATGGGACTGTACACGGAGTCCTCGCGACGGCCGGAAAGCCCGGGCAAGGGCGGCCAGACCAGAAAGGGTTGTTTGAAAAACATGATAGTAGAGCGCGGCCGGGCCTGCGTCAAGGATTCAGGTGATC
>SLLR01000003.1 GCA_007134025.1 Desulfuromonadaceae bacterium
TTGATAAAGGGTCTGATCAAGGGCGCCTTTCCGGCCGGCCAGATCCTGGTGGCCGAGCCCCTGAAAAGTCGCCGACTGCAACTGGCCGAACGTTACGGTATCGACACCAGGGAGACCGCGGCGGAGGTGGTGCCGGCATCTCAGGTCGTGGTGCTGGCGGTTAAACCGCAGGTTGTGTTCTCCGTTATGCCTGAAATTGCCAGGGTTTTCAAATCGGAGGCGCTGCTGGTTTCGATTGCTGCCGGAATCTGCAGCCTGACTCTGGAGGGCTTCTTTGCCGAGGGCGCACGGTTGGTCCGGGCGATGCCTAACACGCCGGCACTGGTCGGCGCCGGAGCGACGGCGATTTGTCGGGGAAGTCGAGCGGTCGAGGAGGATATGCAGACGGCCCGTCACCTGTTTGAAACGGTGGGCATGGTGCGGGTGGTCGACGAAGGCCAGATGGACGCGGTCACCGGCCTGTCTGGTTCGGGCCCGGCTTATGTGTATACCGTGATTGAAGCCATGGCTGCAGGGGGCGTACAGCAGGGCCTGCCTATGGATGTGGCTCTGGCTCTGGCGGCCCAGACCGTGGCCGGAGCGGCCCGACTGGTTCTGGAAGGAGGCGAGCATCCGGCGCAGCTGCGGGACAAAGTCTGCTCCCCCGGGGGCACCACCATCGCGGCGGTCAAGGCTCTGGAAGAGAAGGGCCTGCGGGCTGCGCTCATGGAGGCTGTGGCCCGGGCGGCGCAGCGCTCCGCGGAGTTGGGCAATAAATGACTCCGGAGTTTCGTGGGCTGAGGGCTGACAGACTGGCAGGCTGACAAGGAGCGCAGCACATGGTTGTTCGGGACAATTTGTATATCGATGGACAGTGGGTTTCTGCCAGGGGGCGGGAAACGCTGCAGGTGGTCAATCCGGCCACAGAAGAAGTTATCGCTACGGTACCGGCCGGTACCGTGCAGGATGCTGCCGCCGCGGTCTGCGCGGCGCGGGCGGCTTTTGCCGGCTGGGCGGCGACTCCAATAGAGGAGCGTGCTTCCTGGCTTAAAAAGCTGGCGGAAGGTTTGCGGGCGCGAGCCGAGGAACTGGCCAACATCATTACCGCCGAACTTGGCATGCCGCTGGACTTTTCCCGGTCTATTCAGATCGCCATGCCTCTCGATATTATAGAAGGCTTTGCCGATATGGTAGACTGCTTTCAAGACGAGCACATCGGCAACGCTCTGGTGGTGCGGGAACCGGTCGGCGTGGTGGCCTGTATCACCCCCTGGAACTACCCACTTCTACAGGTCGTACTCAAGGTTGCGCCGGCCCTTCTGGCCGGTTGTACGGTAATCCTCAAGCCCAGTGAAATAACCCCCCTTGACGCCTTTCTGCTGGCCGATGTCGCGACCCAGGTCGGATTGCCGGCCGGGGTGTTCAATCTGGTCAGCGGCACCGGTGAAGAAGTCGGGGAATGTCTGGCGGGGCATCCCGAGGTTGACATGATCTCCTTTACCGGCTCGACTCGCGCCGGTCGGCGGGTGTCGGAACTGGCGGCGGCCACTGTTAAGCGTGTCGCCCTGGAACTGGGGGGCAAATCTCCGGCCCTGGTGCTGGATGACGCAAATCTCGCTGCGGCGATAGAATCAACCCTTGAAAGCTGTTTCATCAATTCCGGCCAGACCTGCGACGCCATGACCAGGCTGCTGGTCCCGGAGACGCTCTACGAGCGGGCGGTGGCCCTGGCAATAAAAGGGGCAAGTAAATTTTCCGTCGGCGATCCCATGGGGGGCGAAGCCAAGCTGGGACCTCTGGTTTCGGCCCGTCAGTTGCGGCGGGTCAGAGACTATATTCAAAAAGGCATCGAGGAAGGTGCGCAACTGTTGTGCGGCGGCGTCGGGCCGCCGGCCGGGCTGGAGCGGGGTTACTATGTGTCGCCGACGGTTTTCGGCCGGGTGACGCCTGAGATGATCATTGCCCGCGAGGAGGTCTTCGGACCGGTATTGTCAATTATTACTTATCGGGACGAAGAGGAAGCGGTTCGCATCGCCAACGAAACCGATTACGGTCTGGCGGCCGCAGTCTGGTCGGCTGATGAACAGCGTGCGCTGGCTGTGGCCCTTCGGTTACGGGCCGGACAGGTCGCGGTCAACGGCGGGCCGGATAATCCGCTGGCGCCTTTTGGCGGCTATAAGCAGTCGGGCAACGGGCGAGAGATGGGCCGTTACGGACTGGAGGAGTTTCTCGAGGTCAAAGCAATTCGAATGCCGGAAAAGTGACGGGTTCGCAAAGAAGTTATTAGGAGAGCGACCCGATGTACGCCTCCGCGCAAGGCCTTGATTCCCTTGCCACAAGAAAAAACTGCTCGTTTCCCAGAGGAAAACTGCGCTGTATACATCCGAAGTTTTTGGATAGATACTACCTGGGACCGGCGGGCAACTCGAATTGAGCTGAAAGGTCAGAGAAGTCACCCCACATGCATATCGTTGTCTGCCTCAAACAGGTTCCCGATACCGCCAATGTCCGGATTAATCCGGAAACCAACACCCTCATGCGGGAAGGGGTGGAAAGTATCACCAACCCGTTCGACGAATACGCACTCGAGCAAGCCTTGCGTCTCAAGAACTCCCATGGTGCAAAGGTGACCACGTTGACCATGGGGCCGCCGCAGGCGGAAGTGGTTTTGCGCGAGGCCATTGCTCGCGGGGCCGACCAAGGTTTCCTCATCAGTGACCGCGCCTTTGCCGGCGCCGATACCTGGGCCACTTCCTACGTGATCTCTCGAGCTATCAAGAAGCTCAATCCCGCTGTGGACATGGTGTTCTTTGGCAAGCAGGCTATCGACGGGGAAACTGCGCAAGTGGGTCCCGGCGTCTCCGAGTTTCTTAATTACAAGCTCGTCACCTACGCCCGTTCGATCACTGTAGGTGCCGACGGTAGGTTCACTGCGGAAACTCTCATGGACGAAGGCATGGAGGTGGTCGAGGGTCCGCTCCCTGTGGTTGTCACAGTGCTAAGGGATGGCCCGCTGCCACGCTACGCTACTCTGGCCGGTTGGATGCGCGCCCGCCATGCTAAAATCCCGGTATGGGGTGTCACCGGGCTCGGGGTCGTGCCCGAGCTTTGCGGGCTCAAGGGATCTCCCACCCGTGTGATGAAAATTTTTGTACCACCCGGGAAAACTGGCGGTATCCGCATGGATGGTCGCGAAATGCCCTCGCTGGCCGTGGAAGCCATTCTGAAGATCCTCCGCGATAAAGGGGTCTCCAAATGAGCGACGCACCCACTTCCATCTCCCCGGAAAACTGCCGAGGTTGCAAGGCTTGCCTGCAATCCTCCTCGATCGGGGAAGTCATCGCTGCGTCCGGCGATGTCACAGATCACAATACGCCTGCTGTCCACCGGGGTGTGTGGGTGTTTGCCGAACAACACCAAGGCAAAATGCGCGAGGTAGCTTACGAACTGCTGGCCGCCGGTCGAGGTCTTGCCAATGAATGTGGCTGCGACCTTGCCGCCGTGGTTCTGGGCCATAACATCGCCCATTCCGCTGCACCGCTCATTGCCGCGGGTGCCGACAGGGTTCTGCTGGTTGATCACCCGGAGCTGGCCCGCTACGAGGCGGAGACCTATACCGACGCCCTCTGCCAACTTATCGTTCGCCATAAGCCGGAAATTTTGCTGGCTGGCGCTACTGCCGTGGGGCGTGCCTTTTTGGGCAAAGTCGCGATTCGCGCTAATACAGGTCTCACTGCGGATTGCACCGCTCTGAGTGTTGATCCATCGATGTGCCTGCTCCACCAGACGCGCCCGGCCCTCGGTGGCAACATCATGGCGACCATCATGACGCCCCACCACCGGCCGCAAATGGCCACGGTGCGGCCGCATGTTTTCAAGGCGAACGTTCCGGATCCCGCCCGTGCCGGCCAAACCCTTGTTGAAGCACTCGAACTCGCACCCGCCACCTTCCGCGTCATCCTCTCTGCCGCCACCAAAAGTTCTCTCAATATTGCCGATGCCGACATCGTTGTGGCCGGTGGCCGCGGCCTTAAAAAGGCCGAAAACCTGGTCCTGCTTCATCGTCTCGCCGAGCATCTTGGTGGCGTGGTGGGCGTCTCCCGTGCCTGCGTGGATTACGGTTGGGCTTCCGCCGCCCGGCAAGTTGGCCAAACCGGCAAAACCATCCGCCCCAAAATCTACCTTGCTTTCGGCATTTCCGGCGCTGTGCAGCACATTGCCGGCATTCGCGGCGCGGAAACCATCATCGCCGTCAACAGTGATCCCCACGCGCCTATCTTCGATGTCGCAGACCTCGGCATCGTCGGTGACCTGACCGTCATCCTGCCCGCCCTGCTCGAGGCTCTTGGCGCCCAATCAGTTCCCAATTCAGGCCAACCATGAACACACCATCCAGTCCACCGCAAGCGTCTCCGTTGAACGTCGACATCCTGTGTGTCGGTGCGGGTGTCGCATCCCTCTCCACGGCCCTCGCTCTGTTGCGTTGCCATAAAAAAACCGGCGGTGGGAAACCCCCACCCCGCGTCGTCGTACTTGAAAAATCCCGCTCCATCGGCAACCATGTGCTGTCCGGCGCAGTGATTGACCCTGCCGCCTTTGAGGGTCTGCTGAACGAAGAGGAAATCCGTCGCCTGCCCGTGGAAGCCCACGTCACCCGCGAGGCGTTCCGTTTTCTCGCCGGTGCCCGGGTTTCGCTGCCCATTCCCTGGGTGCCATCCATGATGCGCGCCCACGGGTTCCCCATCGGGTCGCTTAGCAGAATAACCCGTTACCTTGCGATGCTTTGCGAGGCCGAGGGAGCCGAAATTTACTGCGGTTTCGCCGTCACCGAATGGCTGGAGGATGAAACCGGCCGCATCATCGGCGCTCGCACCGGCCCTCGCGGTATGAACCGCTCCGGCCAGCCGAAATCCAACTACGCTCCGTCCGAGGAAATTCGCGCCCGTGCCATCGTGCTGGGCGAAGGTGCCTGCGGTTATCTGGCCGAAAGGCTCATCGCCAGTCACGGCATGGCCGCCTGCCGACCTCAGACTTACGCCCTTGGCGTCAAAGAACTTGTAGAAATCCCGAAAAACGAAGCCCGGCGCGGAGAAATCCTCCATACCTTCGGATACCCGGCCGCCACCGGCGACTACGGCGGCGGATTTGTCTACCACATATCCGCCACCGAGGTGATGGTCGGTTATGTCTATGGCCTGGACTATTCTCGACCGGAAACGGACATCCACGCGCTTTTTCGCCGCTACAAGGCGCACCCGGCCATCGCCTCGCATATGGCCGGAGGCAAGGTCGTGGCCTACGGCGCCAAGGCAATTCCGGAAGGTGGGTTGTTTTCCGTGCCCAATCTGGTCACCGATGGCGCTCTTGTCGTCGGAGACTCCGGAGGTCTGCTCGACAGCCTGCGTATCAAGGGGATTCACATGGCCATGCAGTCCGGACGCCTTGCCGGTGAAACCCTCGCCGCCGCATGGCGGGCCGGCGACTTCGGTGTTGCCCGTCTCGCCGCCTACGAGCGTGCCCTGCGCGACTCTCCGGTCTGGCGCCAACTTCAGCGCGTACGCAACGTGCGCGCCTCCTTCTCAAAACATATGGCCCTGGGCGTGGCTGCCGTCGGCTGCGCCTGGCTCACTCGCGGGATTCTACCCTGGTGGAAGGTGTCCATGGAACCGGACCCGTTAACGCTTCGACCGGCTCGCAGAGGGGGCGCCTCGCCCTTTGCGAATCTCGAAGTTTCGCTGGTCTCGCCGGACCGTCTCACGGATGTGTTTCTGTCCGGCACCATCCACGAAGAGGACCAACCCTGTCACCTCCTGATTCTGGACCGGGAAAAATGCGCCGAGTGCATCACCCGGTATGGCGCTCCCTGCCAGCACTTCTGTCCGGCGGAAGTCTACCGCCTCGAAGAAGGCCAGATCCGAGCGGACTTCTCCAATTGCGTCCACTGCAAAACATGCCAGGTCAAAGATCCCTACGCCAACATTCGCTGGACCCCGCCCACCGGCGGCGATGGACCGCGCTACACCCGCTTGTGAATTGTGCAGCCGCCATCGAATCATGGAATCCGGTGTGCGGCGCTGCAGGGTAAGGTCTGATGCCTGACTTCGGCGAAGTCAAGCGAGGGTTTTCTCTTCTCTGTTCTCTCTTCTCCGGCGAGTCTCTCGACCGCCTTGAGCCCGGTCGGTCCGGTGCTGCCAGGAACCGTCCCGCAAACAGTTGATCGTCCATCCCAATACGGAAGGCAGGGTAGAACTTCGGGGTTACGCGCTCAGATAGAGATCGACAGAGATCGCCACTGCCGACAGCACGAAAATGATCAGGTAATTGAGACCCTCCTTGCTGTGATCGATGGAGGAAAGGATATAGGCGACCGCCTTTCGGTCTTCAGATTCAAGGCGATTTTGGTTTAATTTTTGAACCAGATCCATGCCGCGAATGGCCCGTTTGCGTTTTTGGGTTATGCGATAACGGTGCAGAAAAAAACCGCAATAGCCCAGCACCCCAGCGTACCAGATAGGCCGGAAAAGCGGTGGGTAGAGGGCGTTGGCGATAAGCAGCACGCGGAAGCAGATGGAGGAGAAAAGACCAAGCAGAAAAATGGCGTTGATTACCGAAGCGGGAAGTTCTTTGGGAGCATTCATAGTGATGGCTTCAATTCGGGTTGGGTGCTCAGGATCTTAAGAGACCAGCGTTTCGAAAAGAGGAAGCGGTTTTTTTGCTTATTGTGTCCGGAAAAAATCTCTCAGTTGCCGACGCAGGGCGTCGCGGGTGGCGCAAAAAGCCGAGAGCGTCTCCTGCTCGTCGGCCAGGTCACGGTCCGGGGCGGCGAAGTGTAATGAATAACGCCTGACTCCGGCAAAATAGAGAGGGGCCTTTTCGATTGATTCGTCGTCCAGGGCTATCACGATATGGAAAGAATCCCGTTCATAACGGCTGACCTGGAGGCTCTTCGATGTGCTGGCGTCGATGCCGATTTCGGCGAGCACGGCTCGGGTTTGTGGACGCAGGCCCTGCGGTTCGAGGGACGCATGCAGAGCCTGCAGGCGGTCGGCAAAATCGTGATTGGTCAGATGTGCCGCCATGGGGCCGAGGCAGGAGCCGTCACTGCAGATGAACAGGACCCGCCGTCTGGCGGGGGCTTCTATCTGTACTTCATTTCGGGCCCGATTAAGTCTTTCGTAGAGAGCGATCTGCTCGGCCTGGGAGAGTTTGCGGCGGCAGGATTTTTTCGGCCGCAGGCACAGTGAACAGCGGGTGTCGGAGCACCACTGGCATTTCAGGCAGTCGGGGCAGGGATGTTTTTTTTCAGACATGGTCGTGCCCCATGGCAGAGCTGAACTGCCGGTTTTTCCTCGGCCCTTCGGGCGACAGGCAGTTGCCGGTCCATCCCTTGGAAGGCTGATGAACCTGCAAGGACCGCTTCGTGGTCACGGAAAAAGTCTAAGCAGATCGGTTCCGGTCTCAGCCCGGTAGTCCGGGCTCAGGCCGTCGTCATGGCCGTAGCCGAAGGCACAGAAACAGGTCTGAACGCCGGCGGCTTTTCCGGCCCGCAGGTCGGTATGGTGGTCGCCGATCATAACCGCCTGTTGCGGAGCGCACTCCAACTCCCGAAGAGCTTCCAGCACCGGCTCGGGGTCCGGCTTTTTGGCCCGCCTTCCGTCTCCGGCGATCAGCGCGGAAAAAAAGGCGTCGAGGCCCAGTTCGCAGAGAATGGCCAGGCTCAGATCGTAGGGTTTGTTGGTGACCACCGCCATTCTGTGGCCCTGATGGCGCATGAGAAACTGGTCGATGCCAGGGAAAAGGCGGGTTTCATCCAGCAGATGAGCACGGTAGATATCGAGAAAGCGCTGTACCCGCTGAGCAGAAAAGCTTTCGCTGGGCGTTGCCCGGCGCACCAGCATGGTGGCGCCGTCACCGATCATGCGGGCGGTTTCGGAGCGATCCAGCGGCGGCAGGGACAGTTCGCCCCGCAGCAGGTTAAGAGCCGTTGTCAGGTCGGGCAATGAATCAATGAGAGTGCCGTCGAGGTCAAATAGAAACGTATTCGGTTGCACGGGTCCTTCCTCTCTGTGGGCGGTTGACGGTCAGGCTCCGAAGAGGGACAACAGCCAGGCCACGAGGCCGGTTTCTTCGAGCTTGAAGTAAAGAATAACCGCTACTGCCAGAGGCGCCACATAGCGAATCAAAAAATGCCAGACTGGATAGACGGGACCGGCGCCACCGGAGAGAAGTTCGGCCTTTTCCTCCGAGCCCTTCCACATCCAGCCGACATACAGGGCCACCAGCAGGCCGCCGACGGGCAGCAGATAGTTGGAGGCAATGAGATCCAGCGAATCGAAAAAATTGAGGGAGCCGATGATTTGCCAGTCGGCAAGCAGGTTGTAGGAAAGGGCCGTGGGAATGCCCACCAGAAAGGCCAACCCGGCAAAGAAACCGCTGGCTCGTTTGCGCCCCCAACCCTTTTCGTCGATCAGATAGGCGACCTGGGCTTCCAGCAGGGAGATGGCGCTGGTCAGGGCCGCAAAGGCCAGCAGCAAGAAAAATACAATGGCCAGCAGGTAGCCTCCGGGCAGCCGGGAAAAAACCACCGGGATGGTCTGAAAAATCAGACCGGGGCCGGCTGCGGGTTCGAGACCCACCGCGAAAACAATGGGAAAGATGGCCAGGCCGGCCATCAGGGCGATGCCGGTATCCAGAAGAGCCACCCGCAGCCCTGCTGAAAACAGGTTTTCTTCGCGGCTCAGGTAGGAACCGTAGGTGATCATGGCCGCCATACCCAGAGAAAGGCTGAAGAAGGCGTGCCCCAGTGCTTCGAGCACCGATGCGGGAGTCAGTCGGGCGAAATCGGGCCGGAACATGAAAATCAGACCTTCGCGGGCCCCATCGCTGAGCATGCCGTTAACGAACAGCAGCACCAGCAAAAAAAGCAACAGGGGCATAAGGATCTTGCTCCAGCGTTCGATGCCTTTTTGAACCCCGCCGATGACGATGGCCAGGCACAGCAGCATGAACAGTAGGTGCCAGAAAAGCTGCCGAGGCCCATCGGCAATCAGTCTGCCGAAAAGGCCCTCGACGGCTTCCGGCGATTGCCCGCTGAAGCTGCCAGCCACGGCACGGTAGATGTAATCAAGGGTCCAGCCGGCGACCACCGAGTAATAGGAGAGAATGATAAAGGCAGCGGTGACGCTGATCCAGCCGGTACAGGTCCAGAAGGATTTCCGACCTTCCAGAGCGATAAAGGCGCCGACCGCGTCACGCCGGGTATGGCGGCCGATCATCAATTCGGCCATCAGGATGGGCAGGCCGACCAGCGCAATGCAGAGCAGGTAGACGAGAACGAAAGCGCCGCCGCCGTTGAGGCCGGCGATGTAGGGGAATTTCCAGATGTTACCGAGGCCGACGGCGCTGCCGGCGGCGGCCAGCACAAAGCCCAGCCGGGAAGCCCAAAGAGCTCGCGGTTGCTGAGAATTCATAATGATCCTAGGTTCACCATTCGGAAACTCCGAATGGATACAGCGCGGTTTTCCGAAGGGAAACGAGCATTTTTTTTGTTGTGGTAAGGAAATCAAGACCTTGTGCAGAGGCGTACATCGGTACGCCGCACATTTCCACAGGATAGAGGAAATGGACAGCCCCTGGCTGCCCGAAGAGCGAGGGCCAGGGATGGTCCGAGTCACAAGCAAGGCCGCGAATTGACGCCGCCACGACGGAAAAGGGCTGTTTCCAGATGAAAACTAGTAGCGCTCACCAAAGATGGCGGAGCCGACGCGAATCAGAGTCGCGCCCTCCTCAATGGCGACTTCAAAATCGTGACTCATGCCCATGGAGAGTTCCCGCAGCGCGACGTTGGGAATCTTGCGCTCCCGCAACAGCGTTGCCAGTTCCCGCAAACGACGAAAATAGGGCCGAACCTGTTCCGGGTCCTCCAGGTAGGGAGGCAGCGCCATCAGGCCCCGGACTCTCAGGTTGGGCAGTTCGGCGACCTGGCGCAGCAGAGTTTCCAGTTCCTCTTCGTCGGCTCCGGCCTTGCTGGCTTCGCCACCCAGGTTCAACTGCAGAAGAATATCGGCCACCCGGTCAATTTTCCCCCATTGGCGGTCGATCTCCCTGGCCAGCGAGAGGCGGTCGACAGAGTGGATCAACTGAACCTTGCCTCGAAGGTATTTGACTTTGTTGGATTGCAGGGCGCCGATAAAGTGCCATTCCACCTTGTCGGACAACTCATCGAATTTGGAACTGAACTCCTGGGCGTAACTTTCGCCGAAGAGAGTCTGTCCGGCTTGCAGGGCGGCTTCGATCATGGCCGCCGGTTTGGTTTTGGAGACGGCGACCAGGCGGACATGGGCGGGATCGCGCCGGGCTCGTTGACAGGCATTGTGGACGCGCTGCTGGATGCGTTGCAGATTTTGTGAAATTGTCATGGTTGCGTTCCCGAACCGGGCAGGAGGAAAAGGGGCTGGCCGGCTGTGGCCGCCAGGCGCAGGGCGCCGAGGCGTTCCAGCGCCGATACAACCTCGCACAGGGGCAGGCCGACGACATTGCTGTAGCTACCGTCGATGGCCGGAATCATAAAGGCACCGCAACCCTGAATGGCGTAGGCACCGGCCTTGTCAAAAGGTTCGCCGGTGGCAATGTAGCCCTGTATCTCCTCCTCTGTCAACTTTTTGAACCGAACCCGGGTAGCGACGGCGCCGGCTTCCAGCAGTTGCCGGCTGCGATCGTAGAGGGCGTAGCCGGACAGGACCTGGTGCTCGCGGCCGGAAAGGGAGCGCAGCATGGCGGCTGCTTCTGCGGCATCCCGGGGTTTGCCAAGGACAGTTGCATCCCGCAGGACAATGGTGTCACTGCCGAGAAACCAGCGGCCGACAATGTCCCGGCGACCGGCGACCTCCAGGGCCTTTTCCCGGCTCAGTCGCAGCACGTGATCACGGGGCGATTCCCCTGCCAGCAGGCTCTCGTCGGTGCGGCTGGGAACGACCTGAAAGTGCAGTCCCAGGGACAGAAGCAGCTCCCGTCGCCGAGGAGAGGCGGAGGCCAGTACCAGCGGGGAAGGTTCTTGCGGCGGGCAGGTGGGGAAGCGTTCAGGGGGCATGAACTGTCCGGAGAAAAGGGGGCGTGGAGCAATCAGAGAAACACGATCTTTTCATTGCGGACCGACTCTTTGCAGACTAGAGCCCTGCCGCCGCCATCGCCGGAGGCTTTACCGAGAGCATTGCGGGCCGATTGCAGCAGCAGTTCGTAGGAGGCACCGTTATCGGGATAGGAGGCGATACCGCAGGAAAAGGTTGGCAAGGAACCTTTGTCCCGGTTGCGCCTTTGATCATATAGACGACCAACGATGCTCAGGCCCGTGTCGCTGGTGGTGCCGGGCAACAGAACTGTAAACAGGTTGGCCTCAAGGCGGCCGACGACATCCATTTTGCGCAACAGTCCCCGCAGGTGATCGGTCAGGTCGCGAGCCTGTTGTCGCAGATAGCGGCCCGGCTGGTCGAGGCTCAGCAGCAGCAGGGTCAAATCCTGTCGCAGGCGTCCGCTGCGGCAGACTTCCTCTTCAAAGCGGCGTCTGAACATGGTTTTGTTGTAGACACCCGTTGCCGGGTCGAGGGCGGCCTGATCCCTCAATTTACTCATCTGATGCTGGTGACGCAGCCGTTCGATGAGCACCGCGCTGGGACCGGTGAGGGCAGTGAGCAGCTCCATGTCCTCGCGAGCAAAAGGGCGGTCGTCTTTGTGGTCGGCCAGGCAAATCACGCCGTGGTGTTTGCTTCCGGCAGACAGCGGGGCGCAGAGAAAAGAACCGCTTTTATAGCGGGGACGGGGCGGCGTACCGATGCGCGGATCCCGTTCCATGTCCTCGACCAGCAGCACTTCCCCGTCCCGCATTACCCGGCCGGCGATTCCCTGATCGGCGGGTATGCTGAGGTTGGTTGCCATGGCCCGGTTCATGCCGATGCTGGCCATCAGGTGCAGTTTCTGTCCGGAACCGCTGAGCAGCAGCATGGAAGCTTTTTCGGCCGGGATCCGCTGTACGATGTTCCTGAGAATCTGGCGGCAAAGTTCTTCCGGCCGGGAAAGGGACAACAGGTGGCCGAATTCTTTGCTTTCAAAAGCCGAAATCTGAGATGTCACGGGCGAATCTCCCAGTCGCTGCAAACGGCTGCCGATGCGTTCAGCCAACAGGGTCAGCAGTTGCATTTCATAAGAAGAAGGAGCAGGTCCGAAACAGAGCAGGTTGCCAAGTTGCCGGTCTTCGAAGCTGAGTGGAAGACAGGTGATCTGTTCGGGATCCTCGGAGTCGTTGCTGTGCCGTTGATCCTGCTGCGGGGAGGCGGGTGGCCAACTTTCGAGACAGGGGAGTTCGGGATCCTCGTCCCCGAAAATCAGCAGAGAAACGGAACGGGGGCCAAAGGCCGGTTCCAGAAGGCTGTTGATGGCGTCACGCAGGGTGGGCCAGTCCGTTGCCTGGGCCAGAACCCGGTCGGCCCGGTAGAGGGCGTCGATCAGAGTTGTGTCCAGTCCCGTTGCGGCGGGTTGCGGATCGCGGTGAAGCTCTGCCGGGGGGAGCAGTCTGTCCCGGGCCATGCGACCGGCCGCCAGTAATTCGGATTCTGTTGCATGCGGCAGGCGGCTCCAGCGCTCCAGCATGGGCAGGGCGGGAACCTGGTTAAGGCTGGCCAGCTCCTCCAGGTAGGCCAAGTCGATCTGTTCACTGCGGGTTCCGCCAATCAGCAGGTAGGCCCGCTCGCCGTCAAGGTCTCGGCAGGGGACGAGGCAGTGGCGCATTTTTCCCGGACACTCAATCACGGTCGGTTCTTCCGAGTTTTCGGAAAGTCCCAGGCGGGCAGCCCGGCGGGCGTAGCAGGCCGGGTTGCAAAAAGGGTTCTCCCCGTTTCCACAAACCGCGGCGTCGGGCTCGTCGCTTGCCTGCAACAGAAACCTTCGGTCGTAGAAAGCCAGGCTGAAAGGCTGCAACTCCGGCACTTGGGCCAGGCGCTGCAACAGGTCTTCAGGCGGTTCGGTTATGGACTGGGAACGGGCCATTGGATCCCGACAGCTTGACGAAAAAGAATCTGAAGATCGACCGGCGACAGATCCGGCGGTAGCGGGTGAAGCTTCGACCGGTCATCTTCGCAGCGAAGGAGTTATGCTTCGGGGATTATTGCACAAAACAAGCCGCCTTGAAAATGGTCTTTTAAAGGGGTTGAGTGACTAATCCGGTCAGCAAGGCTGACATTTTTCGCCACCATGGGACGATATCCGTCAGTGCTCTTTCGGCCATGGCCAGGCGCCGCTCACTGCGTTTCATGCGGCCTCCCGAGAGGGACGGAAAGAGACCGTAATTGACGTTCATCGGTTGAAAATTCGTCGGGTCGGAGGCGTACAGATGGCGCAGCAGGGCACCGAGAGCGGTGGTTTTAGGAGGGAGAAAGACGGGTTTGAGCCGATGTTTTGCCGCAACAAAGAGCCCGGCCAGCAGACCGGTCGCCGCTGATTCCACATAGCCTTCGACGCCGGTAATCTGGCCGGCAAACAAAAGACGGGGGTCGCTCTTGAAGCCTAGCTCCGGAGTCAGGCAGGTCGGTGCGTTGATGAAGGTGTTGCGATGCATGCTGCCAAGACGGGCAAAGCGGGCCTTTTCAAGCCCGGGCAGAGTGCGGAATATACGCCGCTGTTCGGGATAGGTGAGTTTGGTCTGAAAACCGACCAGGTTGTATAGCGTGCCGTGCAGATTGTCTTGACGCAACTGTACGACGGCAAAAGGCTCGCGGCCGGTGCGAGGATCGGCCAGGCCGACCGGCTTCATCGGACCGAAGGCCAGGGTCATGTCGCCCCTCATGGCCATTTCCTCCACCGGCATGCAGCCTTCGAAATGGATTACCTTTTCAAAATCCCGCCCTGCAACTTTGTCGGCGGTTTTAAGGGCTTCGACAAAGGCCAGATATTGGCTGCGGTCGAGGGGGCAGTTGAGGTAGTCGTCTCCGCCCCGCCCGTAGCGAGAAGCCCGCCAGATCACGGAAAGGTCGAGAGAGTCGGCCTCCACCACGGGAGCGATGGCGTCATAAAAATACAGCTGTTCGTTGCCGGTCAGGCGGGCGATGGCGTCGGACAGGGACGGTGAGGTCAGCGGCCCGGAGGCGATGATGACCCGTCCTTGTGAAGGAATTTCAGTGACTTCACGGCGCTGCAGATCGATCAGGGGGTGCCTTTCGATCCGTTCGGTGATGCGGGTTGAAAAAGCCTGTCTGTCTACCGCCAGGGCCCCTCCCGCCGGCACTCTGGTGGCGTCGGCTGCATCCATGAACAGGGAACCGCAATAGCGCAGCTCCTGTTTGAGGCAGCCGACGGCATTGTTCATGCCGGTGCCCCGCAGGCTGTTGGAGCAAACCAGTTCAGCCAGATCGGAAGACCGGTGGGCTTCGGAAAAGCGCCGGGGCTTCATCTCCACCAAAGTGACGGAGCAGCCGGTTCGAGCGATCTGCCAGGCGGCTTCGCATCCGGCCAGTCCTGCGCCGATAACGGTAATGGGGGGTGTGACAGGCACCTCTGACTCTCTCTCTCGCACCAGGGTGCCGCTCTTTGAAGTAAAACCCACCGGATAGGGGCGTCCGTTCGACCTGGAGTGTTTTATTTCGATGTTTTTTTGGCAGCCGTCCTGGCGGTTTTGGCGGTTGAGGGTTTTTTCCTTGCGGCGGTCTTTTTGGTGGTTTTCCCGGCCGTTGAGGGTTTTTTCTCTGGCGGCACCAATACCTGTTTCCAGTCGCAGCTTTCCTGAGGGCATTTGCGGTAGGTGCCGTCCCGTTTGGTGACCTTTTCCACGATGACAGGGAAGCCGCACTGGGGGCAGGTTTCGGCGATGGGCTGATCCCACAGGGCGTACTTGCACTTGGGATAACGGTTGCAGGAGAAGAAGACTTTACCGTAGCGGCTCTTTTTTTCCTGCAATTCGCCTTCTTTGCATTCAGGACAGGGGATGCCCAGGGATTTGGGTTTAACCAGCGGCTGAATATTCTTGCAATCGGGGTAGGCGGAGCAGGCGTAAAATTTTCCGTAGCGACCGTCCTTGATGAGCATGGGCGCGCCGCATTTGTCACAGACCTGGTCCGAAATCACCGGCTCTTCCCGAGCGGCGCCATGCAAGGCTTCGGTGTAACGACAGTCGGGAAAGCCGCTGCAGGCCAGAAAGCGCCCGGCGCGGCCCAGTTTGATGACCAGCGGTTTTTGGCACTCGGGACATTTCCGGTCGGTTTTTTCCGTCGTCACATCCTGTTTGGAAATCTCGGTTTCCTTCTGCTTGAGCAAACGGATGAAAGGTTCCCAGAAATCTTTGAGTACCGGCTGCCAGCGGACTTCGCCTCGGGATATGGCGTCCAGGTCTTCTTCGAGCTGAGCGGTGAAGTGGTAGTCCACATAGCGTTCGAAATGGCGGCTCAAAAGGTCGCTGACCACCATGCCGACGTCTTCCGGGAAAAACACCCTTTTTTCCAGACGGGCGTATTTGCGGGCGGTCAGGGTGTTGATGATGGAGGCATAGGTGGAAGGCCGACCTATGCCATATTCCTCCAGAGTCTTGACCAACCGCGCTTCGCTGTAACGGGGCGGCGGCTGGGTGAAGTGCTGTTCGGGCAGCAGTTCCCTGCAGGCAAGGGTCTGCTGCTCCTGCAGGGCGGGCAGCATGTCGTCATGGGATTCCTCGGCATCGTCGCTGCTTTCGGTGTACAGCTTCATGAAGCCGGGAAAGCGGACCACCTGTCCTGAAGCACGCAGGGTAAACCGGTCTCCGGCGCTGAGATCGACGCTGGTGGCGTCCAGCAGGGCCGCTGCCATCTGCGAGGCTACGGTTCGCATCCAGATCAGGCGGTACAGCCGGTACTGGTCGGAACTCAGGTAAGGCCTGACCTTTTCGGGGGTGTTGGCAATGGAGGTGGGTCGTACTGCTTCATGGGCTTCCTGGGCGTTTTTTGCCTTGTTCTTGAAAACCCGGGGCTTTTTCAGGGCGAACTCCGCTCCGTAGTCGCGGGTAATGATCTCTCTGGCTTCCTGCCGGGCGGTCTCGGAAAGGGCCACGGAGTCGGTACGCATGTAGGTAATCAGCCCTTCGGCTCCGTTGCCGATGTCGATTCCTTCGTAGAGTTTCTGGGCCAGACTCATGGTTTTGCGGGCGGAGAAACCGAGCTTGCGGCTGGCTTCCTGCTGCAGGGTACTGGTAGTGAAAGGGGCCGCCGGTTGCCGCTTTTTCTCACTGCACTTGATGGCGGTTACCTGAACGGATTGTCCCTGCAGTTCCGCGACCAGGTTGGCGGCTTCATCCTTTGAGGCAATATCGAACTTTTTCAGAATCCGGCCGTCCACGGCGTACAGTCGGGCACGAAAGGCGTCGCCCTTTTCAGTCTGCAGGTCGGCTTCTATGGTCCAGTATTCCTGGGACTCAAAGGACTGAATCTCTTTTTCCCGATCACAGATGAGCCGCAGCGCCACCGATTGCACCCGGCCTGCGGAGAGCCCGTAGCGGATTTTTTTCCACAGAAAGGGAGACAGATTGAAGCCGACCAGATAGTCGAGAATCGAGCGGGCCTGCTGGGCGTCAACCAGATTCCGGGAAATATGACCCGGATGGGCCACGGCTTCACGAATCGCGTTTTTGGTAATCTCGTTAAAGGTAACCCGCTTGACCTGCGGCTTGGCACCGGATTCCTCAATGCCCAGGGCCTCCAGCAGATGCCAGGCAATGGCTTCGCCTTCGCGGTCGGGGTCGGTGGCGAGGATCAGCTCATCGCTTTTTTTCGCTTCCTTGCGAAGTTGCGCGATGTGTTTCTGGCTTTCGGGAAGGACGTGGTAGCGGGGCTCAAAGTCGGCCTCCACATCCACCGATCCTTGTTTGCTGGGCAGGGCCCGAACGTGACCGTAGGAGGCCAGCACCTTGTAGCCGGGGCCGAGAAATTTCTCAATGGTCTTCGCTTTTGCGGGAGATTCGACGATCACCAGGGATTTAGCCATGAACGCCTCGGTAGATTGTTGGCAGAAACCTGCCAGGCCATAAGAAGGTAGCGAGCAGGGCCGTAAGCAAAACGGGCCGCGGTAATCCCCGGCCCGTTACCGCCGCTAATGGTAGAGACGGGACCAGTCATCGTCCATGAAGCAGTCCACCTCCCGCAGCCACTCATTGTGCGATTGAGTCAGCAAAGTCAGGGCGGTGAGATTTTTCACGTCGGCGAGGGACACTTCATCCTCGCTGGATTGAACGGCCTTTTGAATGATTTCTTCTTGAGCGGCAAGGTCGAGGATTCCCAGGCCGCGAATCTGGGTCAGAAAACCGCGCCCTTCGCAGGAAATGGCGAGGCATTCCTCCGGGGTAAAAATACGCTGGCTCGGAATGGTCAGAGGCTTGGTCTCGGCAGGACGGGTTTCCAGGGAAAAGCTCTCCATCCAAAGAAACGCGGCATCGATTTCATCGGCCTCAAAACCCGATGCGAGGAGTTCCTCGACGATGTCGCTGCTGGAAGGGAGCCGGTTTTCTTCGGCGACGTACTGGGCGATGATGCTGACAATGGCCAGCACCCGTTCTTTGAGGGGGTTCCCGGTCATAAACCTCCGCGTTGCCTTGGGGTTCTGTGGCGGATGTAACGTGTTCCGGGGAGTTGAGTTGCGCCTCCCTGGAGTTCCAAGTGCAGTAAAATAGATGAAAGCTCCATGGCTGTCAAGCAACATTTCCGGGCGATTTCGTCGACGTGCAGCGGCTCTTCACCGAGGGCTCGGTAGACGGAAAGCTGCTGTTTGTTCAAGGTTTTCAGCAGCGGATCGTCGGCATGAAGCGGCAGTTTCCTGGCTCTTGCCGGCCATAGAATCTCCAGAATGTCCCGAGCTTCAGTGACCAGATGAGCGCCTTCCTTGAGCAGTCGATTGACACCGCTGCCGGTTCGGGAATAGACCGGTCCCGGTACGGCGAAGACCTCCCGGCCCTGCTGCAGGGCGAAATCGGCGGTGTGCAGAGAGCCGCTTCGATCGGCGGCCTCGACGATCAAGACGCCTTGAGAAAGACCGCTGATGATGCGGTTACGTCCGGGAAAGTTTCCCGCCAGTGGTGGCGTTCCGGGAGGGTGTTCCGACAGAATCGCCCCCGCTGCGGCGATTCGTTCGAACAGGTCGGTGTTTTCCGGCGGATAGACCCGGTCGATGCCGCAGCCCAGGATCGCGACGGTGTGTCCCGTCTCCAGTGCGCCCAAGTGCGCGGCGCTGTCGATGCCACGGGCCAGGCCGCTGACGACGGAAATATCGCGGGACGCCAGTTCGGCACAGATTTCCGTTGTCAGGCGGCGTCCTGCCGACGAAGCGCCTCGGGCGCCGACCACGGCAATGGCCGGCTGATCGGGCAGGTGGCCCCGCATGTAGAGAAGAGCCGGAGGGTCATAGATGGTGCGCAGCAGGGCAGGATAGTTTTTCTTATCCCGAAAGCTGATCAACGAGACGCCCTGGTGGATAAGATTTTGGGCGGCTTTGTGCACCTCGGGATCTCCGGCCGGGGGAAGGGCTGAGGCCACTGCGGAGCGAATTCCGGCCTGTTGTTTCCAAGCCGACGGTCCCGCGTCCAGTATCGCTGTCGATGAGTCAAAGGCATCCATCAGGCGCATGAGCCCGACTCGGCCGAGACCGGGGGTCATGTGCAGGCGCAACCAGTCAAACTGTTCCTGATTCATGGCTCTGTTGGCGTGGTTGGAATAAAAAGGGGGATTGAACCACAATTCAATCCCCTTCTCAGACTTTCTTGGCCGCTGTCCCAGGTTGCTGCAGGGCAGGAGTCAGTCCATGACAGTGACCACGCGGTCACCCGCGTAAATGGCCTCCGTCGATTTCAATACCAGGGCTGCCGCGGTCTCCGGCTGCGTACTGACCACCACTGCCGCCCCCAGAAGAATATCGGGCAGGGTCACATTGTGCCCGCGCAGCGCCGACCGGCTGGCCTGGCGGGAACGGGAAATGTACAGCATATTGCCTTCCTGCAGACCATCCTCGTAGCCGATGTCGACAAAAATCGTGTCGAACTGACTGAGGGCCAGTTTTTCGTTTTCACCCCCGAGAATCAAGCCGTGCACCGGTTCCTCGGCCTTTTTCAGGGTGACTTCCTGCAGCGGAAGCTGACTGGGAATCAAACGGTCGCCGCGCGAGATCTCCTTTTCGCTGCTCAGAACGAAGGCGCTGACCACCGGTGGAACGATTTCGTCGATGCGCACCTGGCCGACCACGGCGACCTGATGGCCCAGGGTACGGCGGGTGACGGGATGACGGATCTTGTCGCCAATGGAAATCAGGGTATAGAGATCGCCCGCCTGCAGGCCTTCGAAGCTGTCCATTTTGATGAACACCGTATCGCCTTCGGCCATCATCAGTCGGCTGTCGGTGGTGTCGACCAGAATTCCCGCAGTTTCCAGCTCAGCAAGGGTAACAAAGCCCTCCGCTTTGCCGGAGGTCTTGACCACCAGTTCCGGCTGGGGCTCGGGCCGGACAGGTTCGACAACTTCGGTTGTGGCCGGAGCGAGTTCCCCATCGGTTGGCAGGAACACGATGCGGCCGTCGTAGACGGCGATCTTCTGACCCGGGTAGATCAGGTGGGGATTGGTGACCGCGGGATTATGGGACCAGAGATTAGGCCAGTAGTAAGGGTCTTTGATGAAGCGTTCCGACAACCCCCACAGGGTATCTCCCTTTTTGATGGTATAGATGTAGGGCTCGGCCTGAGTCGTGGCGGCAACAAGCAGCAACAGCAGACAGCCGAAAAAAAGGGCTTTGTGAATGTTGGACATTAGGACCCCCTATCATGGGAACAGAGTGAGCTTCACAAAAAGCCGGGGCAAATCACTAGCCCCCGGGAGATTCAGTTGTCCGCCCTGGCCCGGGCCGCCGCCTGACTGTCGGGGTAGCGCCGTAGCAGGAGCTGCCGCACTTCCTCGGCCTGGCCGCTGCGGTTGAGTTGTCGCAGGGCTGGAATCATGCGCAACAGAGCGTCGGGCGCCTTGCCGCTGTCCGGGTACTGATAGGCGGCTTTTTCAAACTCCCGGATCGCCTGAGGAAAGTCATCGAGAGCGTAGTAGCATTCTCCGAGCCAATATTGGGCGTTGCCGGCGTAGCTGTTGCCGGGATAGTGCGTGACAAAAGCGTTGAAGCCGGCAATGGCCTGCGGATAGTGGCCGGCGGCATAGTCGGCGAAAGCCTGCAGGTAAAGTTCCGTCGGCGAGCCGGCAGGGGCGGTCGGCACGGTCAAATCAGGAGCCGGTTCGGTCTTTTGCCAGTTCCGAGTGTCGTTTTGCGCAACCCATTGCTGAAGTTCGGCGGTGGCGACCTGTTGTTCCTCAAACCGCAATTCCAATTGCAGAAGCTGTTTTTCCAGCTGTTCGATGCGACGGCCCTGTTGTTGCTGAATGTTGCTGAGGCGGGTCACATCTCCCTCTCCGCGGGTGTTGCCGAGGGGGGCCGTGGAAGCGGCACAGCCACCGAGGGCCGCGCCTGCCAGCAGAAGGCTGATGAGACGTGAGGTGAAATTCATGGCGATCCTTGAAGCGATGGCAAGCTGCCGTGTGGTTGTAGAAAGTCTGCTGGTTAGAAAAATTATAGGCTTTTTAGGCACTTGTCAAGTAAGAATAGAGGCCTTCAGAAACCGGGCCAGTTTCTGGCTCCGGCCTTTTTTTTAATAAAGATGTCGCCGCCTCCGGCCTCTGTCACGTTGTGGTCAAGCGATCAAGAAAAGCGCTGATGCGGGGGGTAAATTTTTCCGGTTCGATGAGAAAGGAGTCGTGGCCATAGTCCGATTGGACCAAGTGGTATTCCACCGGTTTGGCCAGTTTTCCAAGCTGCGCGACCAGGTCCTCAGTCTGCCGCGGCGGGTAAAGCCAGTCGGAACTGAAGGCGAACCACAGCGAGGGGCAATCGATGCGCGATAGGGCTTCTTCACGATTGGCAAAATTCCAGGCCACGTCGTAGAGGTCGAGGGCTTTGGCCAGGTAGAGAAAAGCGTTGGTGTCAAAACGGTCAATAAAATTGCGCCCGTTATAGGCAAGATAGCGCTCTACTTCAAACTGGCCGAAAAAATCGAACATGCCGTCCCGGGCCGAAAAACGCCGACCGAATTTAAGATTCATGGAGGTGTCGGACAAAAACGAGATGTGACCAACGGCCCGAGCCAGGGCCAGCCCGTCGGCCGGGGGATGTTCCGGCTTGTAATTGCCCCGTTTCCACAGAGGGTCGTTGAAAATGGCCTGGCGGGCCAAGGCGTTAAGGGCGATGGCCATGGGGGAGGTGCTGCCGGTGCCGGCGATGGGAATGATGGAACGGACCGTTTCGGGGTAGAGGACACCCCATTCCAGGGCCTGCATGGCTCCCATGCTGCCGCCGATGACCGCCAGCAGCGAGTCCAGTCCGAGACGCTCCACAAGCAGCTTCTGGGCTCGGACCATGTCGCGGACCATAACGACCGGAAAGGACAGTCCGTAGGGGCGTCCGGTGCGGGGATTGAGACTGGTCGGCCCGGTGGAGCCGCCGCAGGAACCGATTACATTGCTGCAGATGACAAAATAGCGGTTGGTGTCCAGGACCTTGCCGGGGCCGATCATGTCGTCCCACCAGCCCGGCTTGCGATCTTCGGGAGTGTGGCGGCCGGCGGCGTGGGCATCGCCGGTCCAGGCGTGGGTTACCAGAATGGCGTTGGTGCGACTTGGGTCGAGATGCCCGTAGGTCTCGTAGGCCAGGGTCAGAGGGCCCAGAAGTCGGCCGCTTTCCAGCGGCAGTTCCCTTTCAAAGGTCGCGTATTCGGTTGTGACAATGCCTACAGGCTGATCCAAGGTGTTCATCGGTCCCCAACAGAAAACGGCCCCGTAGCACTTCAATGCAGGAGGGGCCGTAATCCAGGGCATGAAGCCATTCCATGCCGCACGCGACGCCATCCTCATCTTTCCCCGTACGGGGCAGGAATTAGCACCTGGCGCTCGCGCAAAGCGAGCCGGTTGCTGTGGTTTCACAGGGCCTTACCCTCCACCACTCTCGATAAAGATGTTGCTTGCTATTCAGATTGTCAGGCTGAAACTCTATAGGAGCGCCGCCTTAAAGTCAATTGGCTTTCCCTGCCCCCGCAAGGCCTGCGACCGCCGGCATCAGCACAGGGGCAAAGTTTGGTTCTGGCGGGCCATTTCCGCCAGATGAGCAAAGGTGTAGGCGTCGAGGTTTGCGGCCAGTTGTTCCTGGGCTTTCTGCCACACTCGCTGCACCGGGCAACCAATTTCCCGCGCGCAGCTTCCTTCCTTTTCGAGGCAGATATTGAGGTGGATCGGGCCCTCTTCGGCCCGTATCACGTCCAACAAAGTGATGGCATTGGCCGCCCTGTTCAGATAAAATCCGCCTCGAACCCCTCGCTGGGAGCCGACAATCCCATCTTTGATCAGGGGCTGCAGAATTTTTGTCAGAAAGGCCGGAGTCACGTCCTGCTCTCGGCAGATGTCCTTTTTCAGCACCGTGGCGCCGGGCGGTTGCATGGCCATGTGAAGTACCGCGCGAATGGCGTATTCCGTCGCCCTTGTAATCACCATTGGAAAAAATCTCCGGAATTGGTAAATATCGTCAGACAGGCAGGGACCATAGGCTCTTCTTTAATCCGTTACCTGCATGGTAATAAATATAGCTTATGGGAAGGTTTGTCAACGCTGAAAAAGACGGACTTCCAAACAGTTGTCACAAGGTTGCCGTTGTCGGTGGATGATTATGGTCGTTGCGGATCCTGGAGCTTGAAGTCCCTAGCTGGAGTCGAGGGTGATGGCCTTAAAAGAAAGCAAAAGAGGATGACCCTTGTCTGATGATGGGCAAAAAACGAGGCCGATGGTGGGACGTTTCGCTCCCAGTCCGACGGGACCCCTGCATTTCGGTTCACTGGTGGCGGCGATCGGCAGCTACTGTCTTGCGCGGCAGGAGGGCGGCTGCTGGCTGGTGCGCATCGAAGACCTAGATCGGCCGCGGGTAGTGCCGGGTGCGGCCGATGAGATTCTGCGCACTCTGGAAGATTGCGGAATGGAATGGGACGGGCCGGTGCTGTACCAGAGCTGTCGCACAGCGCGCTATGAAGCGGCCCTGGAGCGTCTGCGCGGCGCCGGTCTGATATTCGTCTGCGGCTGTTCCCGCAAGGAGGTTCTGGCCAGTGCGCCTCATGTGGGAGAAGAAGGGCCGCTGTATCCGGGCACCTGCCGAGAGCGGATTGTTTCGGGACGGCGTCCCCGGGCGCTGAGGATACGGGTTCCCAAGGACTTGTTCTGCTATGTCGACGGCGTGTTCGGTCCCCGGGAGCAGCGGCTGTCGGCAGCGGTCGGGGATTTTGTGTTGCGCCGGGCCGACGGTCTGTTTGCCTATCAACTGGCGGTGGTGGTGGATGACGCCGAATGCGGTGTGACCCAGGTTGTGCGGGGGGCTGACCTTCTGTCGTCAACGCCGCGGCAGATCTTTCTGCAGACCTGCCTCGGCTATCCCGTTCCGGACTATATCCATCTGCCCCTTGCTCTGGCGGCGGATGGCTGCAAGATCAGCAAGCGCGACGGCGCCGCTGCCGCTGCCGGAGAGGAACTGTGGCGGGCCCTGCGGTTTCTCGGGCAGCCGGTTCCGAAATCGTTATGCGGTGCGCCCCCGGTGGAGGTTGTCGCCTGGGGCGTAGAATATTTTCGGTTGGAGCGGGTGCCGACGGCTTCCGCTGCCGTCGGTGCCCTGACTACCAGTTAGATGAAAGCGTAAATGGAAGGGTCAGGCCGGTGCGCACTCCCCAGTTTTCGCTGCGGCTGTGCAGGCCCACGGAGCCTCCCAGATCCCACATCCATCTTCCGATGAACAACTGGATACCGGTTTTCAGGGCGCAACGATGGTTGATGGACTGGTTGCCGGCCATGCCTTCCACGGACATCAGGCCGTGCAGCCGGTTGCTCAGCAGCGGCGCCTGAACCCCGAAGGCGTAGCGAAAGGAGTCGTCTTGCCCGCTGAAGCCGCGACGGGGTTCGCCGAGAATGGCCAGGCCAAGATTGAGATAAGTGGAGAACGTGGAATAATTGCGGGTAGCCAGAAAATCCATAAAGAAGTCGAACTGATTGGTGCCGAAATCGTCCCGAAAGCTGGCGTTTGGGAGTTTGGTGGCGAGGCGCACCGCCATGGCCGGAAGACGCGGCGACTCCTGCCACAGGCGCACCTTCAGGCCGACGGTCAGGTCACCGCTGCCCCACTGATTGCTTTGACCTTTCTTTTTCAGCTGCAGATAACTGTACTGCAGTTGCCCTTCGACCCGTTCCCCCAGTCCCAGGTTGAGGGTCAGGCTGGGCAACTCACTCAGGCGGCGCCGGTTTCCGCCGGAGCGGAACAGGTTGCGGGTGCCGTCCTGATAAGAGGCTCCGATCCGTAATTCAGCGTGGTTTTTGGGCAGCAGTTGAGCATCCAGCATGCCGAGGGGTTCAAGGCTGGCGGCCGAAGAAGAAGTGACCGCAACAGAAATCAAAAAAAGGAAGATAGCGCAGCCGGGAAAAAAAAAGCGCAAGGGAGCCTCCTGCCGACAAAGAAATAAAGAGGATGACAATAACCATAGAATTTGCGTAAATTTATCCATCTTGGGGGCGGCTGTCAACGGAAGCCTTTAGTGAGTTGCGACTTTTCAGCAAACACGCCGAAGCGGCCGTCACGGTGAAAACCAGACCAGCAACAGTAAAGAGAGGAAGGCTGATATGTGCAGAGCTTTTACGTTGGTTTTTTTGACCGTGTTTCTGGCGGCCTGTGGCGCTGGAAGTTTCAAGGTCGACAAGGAGGAATATCGCCAGCAGGTGCGGACTCTGGGGGTGGTGCCGCTACTGGTTGATGGGACCGCCCCCCTGAAGCATCCCCAATCCCGGGAAATCGTCGCGCTGATGCGGAATAACAGTGTCGGCCACCACGAAGCTCTGGTAGCGATGCTGAAAGAGAAAAAGGGATATTTTGATGTGCGGCCGGTGACCGGCTCCGCGCAGGGTTTGCTGGAGCGACTGGTGCGGGAGCGAACCTGGCAGGAGGGGCGGCACGGGCTCTACCATCACTATCGCTACAACCCCGGGGCCGTGGCGGAAATAGCCCGCCGCGAAAATGTCGACGCCCTGCTGGTGATCATTCTCAATGGTGCGGTGCGGGAGGAGCGCCGTTGGGATCGCACCCGCGTCCGTTATCTGGAAGCTCCTTACAGCAGCGTGCTGGCGACGGCTGCGGTCGTTCTGCCGACGGGCGAGATTCTCTGGGAACACCAGGGGGCCGAGTCATTCCTCGACCTGCAGTATCCGGCCTTTGACGAAGCCCATCACAACCTGAGTGACGAGGTTGCCCTCCATTATGTCACCCTGTCCGGTGTGGAGCGCCAGTTTCAGGTTGCCGGACGCAGGTGGCTGCGTGACACCGAGTTGCCGCAACCTTATCAGAAGCTGTTCGATCGGTTGCGTTCGGAACTCAGACCCGGCAGACTGAATCCCTTCAGCGCAACACCGGCAAGCGAATAATCTGACTGTGGGCCGGGCGCCGGTGGTGTCCGGCCCACAGGAAAATAAGTTATTGACACGAACTCTCCTGTTGGGGTAGATAATTGTCAGTAATCGATTGCCCCTCTATATCAGGCGGTTCGGCCGCGAGTCCCTTCAAAACCATTCATTCCAGAATATCTGAGAAAACTCGATTTCATTTCGATTTCATTTTTAATAAATTGTATAGATTAATTTAACCAAGTGAGGTGTTCAGGCGATCATCCCGATGACCGGACGGATGGCGTCCGGGGCGCTGGATGAAGCCGAAAAGGAACTGCTTCCCTTCCCGCAGCGACCCTATCTACCATTATTGAACCAGAGTTGCAGCAAGGCCCGCTGGCGCGGCGCTGCCGCACAGGAGTGTCCGGCATAGCCCCGTGGTGAAGGACTGCGGTGGACGGACGTCCGTATTGCACCCCCTCCGGGTGAGGAGAACACATGAACCTGAAAGATCTGAAATCAAAAAAAATTGCCGATCTGGCTCACATTGGCAAGGAGCTGAAGCTGGAGGGTGCTTCGGGGATGCGCAAACAGGATCTGATCTTTGCGATCCTTAACGCGACGGCCGAAAAAAACGGCGCCATCTACGGAGAGGGAGTGCTGGAAATATTGCCGGACGGCTTCGGATTTCTGCGGGCCCCGGACGCCAACTATCTGCCGGGACCGGACGATATCTATGTTTCGCCATCCCAGATCCGCCGTTTCAACCTGCGCACCGGCGACACGGTAGCCGGTCAGATTCGCCCGCCCAAGGAGGGAGAGCGTTACTTCGCTCTGCTCAAGGTAGCCGAAGTCAATTTCGAAAATCCGGCGGTTGCCCGGGACAAGACGCTTTTCGACAATCTGACACCTCTCTATCCCGAGCAGCGCATTATTCTCGAGACCGATCCGGATAATCTGGGCATGCGTGTAATGGATCTGGCGACGCCCATCGGCAAGGGGCAGCGTGGTCTTATCGTGGCACCGCCCCGAACCGGCAAGACCATGCTGCTGCAAAGTATTGCCAACTCCATCACCACCAATCACCCGGAGGTCTACCTGATCGTTCTGCTCATCGATGAGCGACCGGAAGAAGTGACGGACATGCAGCGCTCGGTGAACGGCGAGGTGATTTCCTCGACCTTTGACGAGCCGGCAACCCGCCACGTACAGGTGGCGGAAATGGTCATTGAAAAGGCCCGGCGCCTGGTGGAACACAAGCGGGACGTAGTCATTCTCCTCGACTCCATCACCCGTCTGGCGCGAGCCTATAATACGGTGGTGCCGCCGAGCGGAAAAATTCTCTCCGGCGGTGTGGACTCCAACGCCCTGCACAAGCCGAAGCGGTTTTTTGGCGCCGCCCGCAATATTGAGGAGGGAGGCAGCCTGACCATCATCGCTACCGCTCTGATCGATACCGGTAGCAAGATGGACGAGGTTATCTTTGAAGAATTCAAGGGTACCGGCAATATGGAGCTGCAGTTGGATCGGCGGCTGGTGGACAAGCGCACTTTTCCGGCCATAGACATCAACAAATCCGGAACCCGTCGCGAGGAATTGCTGGTCGACAGCACCACCCTGCAGCGCATCTGGCTGTTGAGAAAAGTGTTGTCAAACATGAATGTGGTCGACAGTATGGAATTCCTGCTGGAAAAACTCTCTGCCTGTAAAGGCAATCAGGCATTTCTGGACTCCATGAATCAATGATCGGCCGAAGAGTGATGGAAAAAGACTTGCGGATTCCCTGCCGAGGTGTTATCAAATAGGCTTCGCTTTTTTGGCCAGAAAAAAACAACCGCCCTGTACAAAGCCAGGGCCGCAAGGAGAGCATACGCATGAAAGACGGAATTCATCCTGCCTACGAAAAGGTCACGGTCAACTGCCACTGTGGCTATACCTTTGAAACCCGTTCCACCAAAAAAGACGAAATCGTCACCGAGGTGTGTTCGGCTTGTCATCCCTTCTTTACCGGCAAGGAAAAACTGCTCGATACCGCCGGTCGCATTGAGCGGTTCCGCAAGAAGTACGCAAAAAGCAAGTAGCGTTGGTACCGGTCTTTCGAGGCCGCTGATTTCTATTGAGCCGCAGCACCTGAGTGCTGCGGCTTGTCCGATTTTTCCGAACCGAAGATTCTGTCGGCAGATAAAGCGCCCCGGCCTTTCGTGCCGGAGACTCACCGAGGGGCCATGTTTGTTCAGCTAGTGCAGCATACTCCCGAGCCCGAACGGGTGGTGGCCGCAGCGGCCCGACTCTGTTATTCGGCCGCTTCCGTCGATCGGTTGCTGGAACAGGAGCCGCAGGAGCGCCGCCGGCTGCTGGAGAAGATCCTTGCTCTGGGGCACCTGTCGGTTCTGGAGCACGCTGTCTTCACCTTTGCCGTCGAGGGGATCAGCCGAGCCTGCTCCCATCAACTGGTTCGGCATCGATTGGCCTCCTTTTCACAACAGAGTCAGAGGTATGTTTCCCACCGGGAACGTTTTGCCGCCGTGGTGCCGCCAAGTATCGCCGCACGTCCCGAGTTGCAGCGACGTTATGCGGAACTGTTGGACGAGATTCACCGCCTCTACAGGGACTTGGTGGAGGCCGGAGTGCCGCCGGAGGATGCCCGCTTTGTCCTGCCCAATGCCGCTCAAACCAAGCTGGTACTGACCATGAATGCCCGGGAGCTGCGCCATTTCTTTGCTTTGCGCTGCTGTCGTCGGGCCCAGTGGGAGATTCGTGAACTGGCCTCGGCGATGTTGCACATTGTCCGCGCCGCCGCGCCGCAGTTGTTTGCTGGAGCCGGCCCCGCCTGCCTGAATGGTCACTGCCCCGAAGGCTCGCTGACCTGTGGAAATGTAGAGCAGGTACGTCGGGAATTTTCGCAGCCCGGTCTTGCGGCCAAGGAGTCCTAGTTCGTGGATCCTGTATTTGAAAAGCTGGAGGAGGTGGCCGACCGCCTGCGGGAGGTCGAGGGGTTACTGTCTGACCCCACAGTGGTTTCCCGCCAGGAGCGGTTTCGGGAGTTGACCCGGGAGCACGCGGAACTCTCACCGCTGGTGGAAACCTTTGCCGATTATCGCCGGTTGTGCGACGAGATTGCCGGTCACCGAGAGCTGCTGCAGGAACGGGATGCGGAGCTTCGGGAAATGGCCCGGGAGGAGCTTCCGGTGCTGGAACAACAGCGGCAGGGCCTGGAACAGAAATTAAAGCTGCTGCTGCTGCCGCAGGACCCCAACGACGGCAAAAACGTGATTCTCGAAATTCGTGCCGGTACCGGCGGTGATGAGGCGGCCCTGTTTGCCGGGGATCTGTTTCGCATGTACAGCCGCTATGCCGAACGTCAGGGCTGGCGGGTGGAAATGTTGAGCTGCTCCGAATCCGATGCCGGCGGGTTCAAGGAAGTCATCGCCATGGTCAGCGGCCAGCGGGTTTATTCTCGACTCAAATTCGAGAGCGGCACCCATCGGGTTCAGCGGGTTCCCGACACCGAAACCCAGGGACGTATTCATACTTCGGCCTGTACCGTGGCGGTGTTGCCCGAGGCCGAGGATGTTGACGTGGACATCGACCCCGGCGATCTGCGCATCGACGTCTATCGCGCTTCCGGTGCCGGCGGACAGCACGTAAATAAAACCGAATCGGCGGTGCGCATCACCCATGTGCCCACCGGGGTGGTGGTGGCCTGCCAGGATGAAAAGTCCCAGCACAAAAACAAAGCCAAAGCCATGAAGATCATCAAGTCGCGGATTCTCGACAGTCTGGTGGCGACACAGAACGCCCAGATGGCGGCGGATCGCAAGACCCAGGTGGGCAGCGGCGACCGTTCCCAGCGCATTCGCACCTACAACTTTCCCCAGGGCCGCTGCACGGACCATCGTGTCGGCCTGACCCTGTACCGGCTGGAAGGGATCATGCAGGGGGAAATCGACGAACTGATTGAAGCCATCAGCACGTTTTTCCAGAGTGAGGCTCTGGCTGGACAGGAGCGTTGAATTTGCAGCCGGCCTGGACGATACTCAAAGTCATCCAATGGACAGCGGGGTATCTTCGGGAAAAGGGGGTTGAAGGGGCCAGGCGCGACGCCGAAGTCCTGCTGGGGGCGGTTCTGAAGCTGGATCGGGTTGGCCTGTACCTCAATTTCGATCGTCCTCTTGAAGCAGCCGAACTGGCAGGCTACCGAGAGATGATCGGTCGACGGGCCCGGCGCGAACCGGTCGCCTACATTCTTGGCCAGAGCGAATTCTGGTCCCTGCCTTTGCGGGTTGGCCCGGCGGTGCTGATACCACGCCCGGACTCCGAAGTGCTGGTGGAAGAAGCCCTCGGAAAACTGGTTGCCGGCAGTCGGGTTCTCGATGTCGGCACCGGCAGCGGTGCGATCGTCATCGCCCTGGCCCATGAGTTTGCCGATGCCTGCTACCATGCCATTGACCTCTCTTCGGCGGCAATTGATCTGGCCCGGGAGAATGCTCGTCGCAACGGTGTCGAAGAGCGAATCCATTTTGAGCAAGGGGATCTGCACCGCCTGCCTCGAGGACCCTTCGATCTGATCGTTTCCAATCCACCCTACATTGCTCAGGGGGAGCTGGCGGAATTGCAACCGGAAATCCGTGACCACGAACCTCAGCTGGCCCTGGCCGGCGGTACCGACGGCCTCGACTGCTACCGCAGTATGGCGGCCCAGGCCGGACACTGTCTGGCTGAGCGAGGCTGGTTGATGCTGGAGGTCGGCATCGGCCAGGCTGACGGGGTACGGCAACTGCTGGCGACGGAGGGGCTGGAAGAGATTTTTTGCCGGGAGGATTATGCCGGGGTTTCCCGAGTCGTGGCAGGGCGCCGAGCAACCGGGTAGGCCCTCCTGTCGGATCAACCTTTTTTTGAGTACGGGATCGATTTCTTTGGAAAAAATCATCATACATGGCGGGCAGCGACTTTCCGGACAGGTTCAGGTCAGTGGTGCCAAAAACTCCGCTCTGCCCCTGCTTTTTGCCACCCTTCTGGCTCCCGGCGTCCATCGTCTGGGCAATGTCCCGGCGTTGCGGGATATCGGCACGGCGGAGCGCTTGTTAAAGGCTTTCGGGGCACGGGTGGAACGCCAGCAAAACCTGTGTACCGTCGAATCGACGGAGATCGGCAGTGTCGAGGCTCCCTACGACCTGGTGCGGACCATGCGCGCCTCGGTTCTGGCCCTGGGGCCTCTGTTGACCCGTCTCGGTCACGCCCGGGTCAGCCTGCCCGGCGGCTGTGCCATCGGTGCCCGGCCGATCAATTTGCACCTCAAGGGTCTGGAAGCCATGGGCGCCCGTATCGAACTGGATCACGGTTACGTCGAGGCCCGCGCCAGACGTCTCAAGGGGACTCAGATCTACCTGGATCTGCCGACGGTCGGTGGCACCGAAAACCTGATGATGGCCGCAGTCCTCGCCCAGGGCACCACGGTTCTGGAGAACGCCGCCTGTGAACCGGAAATTGTCGACCTGGCCGAGGCTCTGCGAGGTATGGGGGCTCATATCGAGGGGGCGGGAAGCGACCGGATCGTTATCGAAGGCGTGGAGGCTCTGCGGCCCATGGATTTTACTGTGATGTCCGATCGGATCGAGGCCGGCACCTTCATGGTGGCCGCCGCCATCACGCGAGGCAACGTCCTGGTTCAGGGCGCTCGGGGCGAACATCTGGAAGCCCTGATCTGCAAGTTGCGGGAAGCCGGAGTCGAGGTCATTGAAGAAGACGGGGGGATTCGGGTCAAGGGGCCGCGGCGACTGCGCTCCGTCAATATTCGAACCAGTCCCCATCCGGGCTTTCCCACCGATATGCAGGCCCAGTTCATGGCCCTGATGGTACTTGCCGACGGCACCAGCACCATCAGTGAGAACGTGTTTGAGAATCGCTTCATGCATGTTTGCGAATTGCAGCGCATGGGCGCCGACATCGCCATTGAAGGAGGGCGGGCCACGGTCAGGGGGGTCAAGAGCCTGCTGGGCGCACCGGTCATGGCCACCGACCTGCGAGCCAGCGCCAGTCTGGTGCTGGCCGGTCTGGCGGCGGACAACACCACGGAAGTGCGACGCATCTACCATCTGGACCGGGGTTACGAGTGTCTCGAAGAGAAGTTTCGTCAGCTTGGCGGCCGCATTGAAAGAGCAGCCGAGTGATCCCCGAACAAGCCCAAAGGGTATTTTTTTATGAATGACTTCATTACCTTCGCCTTGCCCAAGGGGCGCATCTTGCAGGATTCGATGGCGCTTTTCGGTAAAATCGGCATCACCTGTCCGGAGATGGCCGGCGACAGTCGCAAGCTGGTTTTTGAAAACCGTGAAAGCCGGTTGCGCTTCATGGCGGTGCGGGCTACGGATGTACCTACCTATGTGGAATATGGCTGCGCCGACATCGGCGTGGTGGGAAAAGATACCCTGATGGAACAGGACAAGGACCTGTACGAGCCACTCGATCTCAAGTTCGGCTACTGTCGGCTGGTGGTCGCCGAACCCAAGGCGTTGCTGGACGAGGAAGACCCGAGTTGCTGGTCCAACATTCGGGTGGCCACCAAATATCCCAATATCACCGAACGCTACTTTGCCAACCGAGGCGTGCAGGTCGAGCTCATCAAGCTCTACGGTTCGATTGAACTGGCGCCGCTGGTCGGTCTGGCCGAGCGCATTGTCGACCTGGTCTCCACCGGCGCGACTCTGCGGGACAACGGCATGGTCGAAGTGGAGACCATTGCCGAAATCACCAGCCGCCTGATCGTCAACCGGGCCAGCCTTAAAACCAAGCATCAGCGCATCAGTCGAATTATCGCTGATCTGGAAAGGGTGGTCGCTACGCAGCCGTCCATTTCCGGTTGAGGGTTTTTGAATGGCCGGAGCGCCAGCGGAGGAAGAAGTCATGATCCAGTTTCTGCGTTTTGACGACGCCGGGTTTGAAAAGGCGCTGCAACGCATCGTGGAGCGCAACGAGGAATCGCCGGCAGGGATCGAGGAACTGGTGGCGGAGATTGTGGATCGGGTTCGTCGGCAGGGGGACCGTGCCCTGTTCGAGTACACCGCCCGCTTCGATTGCCTGAAGCTCAGCAGCGAGACGGTGGCGGTTTCGGCGGCGGAGATGGATCGGGCCTGGCAGTCGGTCAGTGAACGCTCCCGCGAGTGTCTGCAACTGGCGGCGGATCGCATCGAAGCCTTCCATCGCAAACAGAAGCAGGAATCCTGGATCTCCATGGACGAACCGGACATGCTGCTAGGTCAGTTGGTCAGGCCCCTGGAGCGGGTCGGCATCTACGTGCCCGGCGGCACCGCCAGTTATCCCTCCTCGGTGCTCATGAACGCTCTGCCGGCCAAGGTGGCCGGAGTCACCGAAATCATCATGGCAGTTCCCATGCCCGGCGGCGAGATCAATCCCCATGTGCTGGCCGCCGCGCGGCTGGCTGGTGTCCAGCGCATCTTCAAGATCGGCGGTGCCCAGGCGGTGGCCGCCCTGGCCTATGGTACTGAAAGCGTGCCGCGGGTCGACAAGATTACCGGACCCGGCAATATCTACGTGGCGACGGCCAAAAAACAGGTCTTCGGCCAGGTGGACATCGATATGATCGCCGGACCCAGTGAAATTCTGGTCATCAACGACGGCAGCGGCGATCCTCGGCATATCGCCGCAGATCTGCTCTCCCAGGCCGAACACGACGTTCTGGCGGCCAGTATTCTGGTGACCACCTGCGAGGCTTTTGCCCTGGCGGTTCGGGAAGCTCTGGCCGAGCAACTGGCCGCTCTGCCGCGCCAGGAGATCGCCCGTCAGTCTCTGTCCCGTTACGGGGCCATCGTGGTCGTCGCCGACCTTGAAGAAGCCAGCACCTTCAGCAACCGCATTGCTCCGGAGCACCTCGAACTGGCGGTCGCCGACCCCTTTGCGCTGCTGCCCCGGATTCGTCACGCCGGCGCCATTTTCATGGGACATCATACGCCGGAGGCGGCCGGTGATTATCTGGCCGGCCCCAACCACACCCTGCCGACGGGCGGCACGGCCCGCTTCTTTTCGCCCCTCGGAGTGGACGATTTCGTCAAGAAGTCGAGCCTGGTGTCCGTGAGCCACGCCGGTCTGCAGCGGATCGGTGACGCCGTCGTACATCTGGCTGAACTGGAAGGTTTGACCGCTCACGGCCGGTCCGTGTCCCTTCGCCTTCAGCCGTAAACCCGCCGGCCCTTTGTCTCGTCCAGAGACGGAAGCGGCGTCGGCCACCGGGAGGAAAACAATGATGCCTCGCAGCGCAACTATTGAGCGGCAGACCGCAGAGACCCGCATCCATCTGTCCCTGTCCCTGGACGGTTCCGGCCGGGGAGACATTGCCAGCGGCGTGTCCTTCATCGACCACATGCTGGTGCTATTTGCCCACCACGGTTTTTTTGACCTGACGGTGCGGGCCGAAGGGGATGTCCAGGTTGATGGCCACCACACGGTGGAAGACCTCGGCATCTGCCTGGGAGAAGCGGTAAAACAGGCCCTCGGCGACAAGCAGGGTCTGCGGCGCTTCGGCCGCTGCACCATGCCCATGCACGAGGCGCTGGCGACGGTGGATCTGGACCTGTCCGGGCGGCCTCACCTGGTTTACAATCTGGATCTGCCCAAGGCCAAGGTCGGGGATTTTGACGTGGAGCTGACGGAAGAGTTTTTCGTCGCCTTCTGCAATCATGCCGGTGCCAACCTGCATATCAACCTGGTCTACGGCAGTAACCTGCACCACATTATCGAAGCGGTTTTCAAGGCCTTCGGCCGGGCCCTTGACGAGGCCGGCAGTCGGGACGGGCGCGTGGTCGGGGTCATGTCCAGCAAAGGGAAACTGGAATAACATGATTACTATCGTTGATTACGGCATGGGCAATCTGCGCAGCGTACAGAAGGCCTTTGAAAAGCTCGGCTTTACGGCCGAGGTGAGCACCGATCCGCGGCGGGTTGAACGAGCCGACAAGCTGGTGCTGCCCGGGGTTGGAGCTTTTAAGGACTGCATGGATAATCTGCGACGAGGCGGCTTTGTCGATGCCATTCTGCAGCAGGTCGCCAGCGGCCGTCCGTTTCTCGGCATCTGCCTCGGATTGCAGCTGTTGTTCAGCGAGAGTGACGAATTCGGCCGGCATCCCGGCCTCGGCATCATCCCCGGACGGGTGAAGCGGTTTGCCGAGGATTTGCGGGTCGCTGACGAGCAGCTCAAGGTTCCCCACATGGGTTGGAACCAGATTCACATGGAGCGACCGGCGCCCTTGTTTCGAGGCATTGCCGATCAGGCTTCGGTCTATTTTGTCCACTCCTATTATGTGGTTCCGGACGATGAGGAACTGGTGGCGACTCGTACCGAATACGGCAATTTCTTTTGTTCCAGCATCTGGCGCGACAATGTCATGGCGACTCAGTTCCACCCGGAAAAAAGCCAGCAGGTCGGGCTGCACATTCTGCAAAACTTTGGAGACCTGTAAATGATTGTTATTCCGGCCATCGATTTGAAGGAAGGACGTTGCGTCCGTCTGGAGCAGGGGCTCATGGACAGAGACACCGTCTACAGTGACGATCCGGCGGGTCAGGCTCTTTGCTGGCAGGAGCAGGGCGGGGAACTGCTGCATATCGTCGACCTCGACGGCGCTTTTGCCGGTGTCCCACGCAACCGCGACGCCATTCGCAGCATTGTCGAGGCGGTTTCCATTCCCACCGAACTGGGCGGCGGGATTCGTGACCTGGCCACCATTGAGGCCTATCTCGAACTCGGCGTCAGTCGGGTTATTCTCGGTACCGTGGCCAAGGAAAATCCGGCCCTGGTGGCCGAGGCCTGTCGGCTCTTCAAGGGACGGATCGTGGTGGGCATCGATGCCCGGGACGGGCTGGTCGCGGTGCGCGGGTGGGCCGATGTCACGGAGAAACGGGCCACGGAACTGGCTCGGGAGATGGAAGGCTACGGCGTCGAGGCGATCATCTACACCGACATTGCCAGGGACGGCATGATGCAGGGGCCGAATATCGAGGCTACACGGCAACTCGCCGAATCGATTTCCATTCCGGTCATTGCCTCGGGCGGGGTTTCTTCCCTGGAAGATATCGCCCGGCTGATGGCGGTGGAACAGGCGGGAATCAGCGGGGTGATTACCGGCAAGGCCATTTATACCGGCAGCCTGAATCTGCGCGAGGCGGTTGCTCTGACCCGCCGCGCATCCTGACCGGCGGCGAATCGGACATTGCACCGGACTCCCCAGCCGGCGGCAACGGCCTTTCAACCAGGCGCTCCCCCTTGTAATGACGGGGAGCCATTCTTATCTTTTCAGGAACGCCATGCTTTGCAAACGCATTATACCCTGTCTTGATGTCAAGGACGGTCGGGTGGTCAAGGGGGTACAGTTCGTGGGACTGCGGGATGCCGGTGATCCGGTGGAAGCGGCGGAAGCCTACGATGCCCAGGGTGCCGACGAACTGACATTTCTCGATATCACCGCTTCAAGCGACAAGCGGGGCATTCTTCTCGATGTGGTAGCCCGCACCGCCGAGCGAGTCTTCATGCCCTTGACGGTCGGCGGCGGCATTCGCGAGATTGCCGACATTCGCAACCTGCTCAATGCCGGGGCCGACAAGGTTTCCATCAATACCGCTGCGGTCTATCGACCGGAGTTCGTGCGTGAGGCGGCCGAGCGTTTCGGCTCCCAATGCATTGTGGTGGCGGTGGATGCCCGCCGCATTCCCGGTAGCGAGCCTCAACGCTGGGAGGTCTACACCCACGGCGGGCGAACGGCCACCGGAATCGACGCCGTCGACTGGGCGGAACGCATGGAAAGTTACGGTGCCGGCGAGATTCTTCTGACCAGCATGGATTGCGACGGCACTCGGGACGGTTACGATCTGCCCCTCACCCGAACTGTCAGCGACCGGGTGCGGATACCGGTGATCGCTTCGGGAGGCGTCGGCGATCTCGACCACGTCTGCCAGGGGTTGACCGAAGGCGGGGCCAGTGCCGCTTTGGCGGCGAGTATCTTTCATTTTCGTGAATATACCATCCGCGAGTGCAAGGAGTACTTGCGTCAGCGGGGTGTTCCCGTGCGCCTTTAACCGGGGAGAAGCAACGTGTCGATTGGCGATCAGGTACAGTTTGGTGAGTCCGGGAGGGTGCCGGCCATCCTTCGGGATGCCCGCAGCGGCCGGCTGCGGGAGCTGATTTTTATCACCCCCGAGACTCTGGCCCGTATCGAGTCCAGCCGACGACTGTATCGCTGTCCTCCTGGTGCGAACACTACCCCCCAGTCGCAGGCCGTGCCGGTTGAAGTGGTTCAGGAGGCGCGTCTCAATCGCCATGGGGATTGCCTGTTGTTATCGGTGTTTTTTGACGAGACCGGGGAAGACAATTTTACTCGGCTGCTGTGGCAGGATGCGCCCCCCGATAGTGCCGAAGACGATATTCTGGAGGCTGTTTATCATATTATTCAGCAGCGTCGCAACCAGGACGCCGACAGCTCCTATGTTGCCTCCCTGTTTGCCAAGGGGCTCGACAAGATTCTTGGCAAGATCGGAGAGGAAGCCACCGAGACCGCCGTTGCCGGCAAGGGGGGCGATCCCGACCAGGTCGTCAGTGAAACCGCTGATCTGTTTTTTCATGTTCTGGTCCTGCTCGGTTATTACGATCTGCCTCCGGAACGCATTTATGCCGAACTTCGGCGTCGCTTCGGGATTTCGGGACTGGTCGAAAAGGCGGCTCGCGGGCGCTGAAGAAGGCCCTTGAGGCCTTGTTGCTGTTTCAGTCTGTCGGAAGGGGGCGGCTCGCCATCACCCGGTCCGATGTTTTTTACCAAGGGGAACACCCGTTCATGAATCTCAATCAACAACTGAACCAGGCGATGAAAGAGGCCATGAAGGCCAAGGACACGGAGCGCCTCAACGCCATTCGATTGATTCGCGCCGCTATCAAGAACCGGGAAATCGAGTTGCGCGAGGAACTTGACGACCAGGGCGTCATGGCTATTCTGTCGACGCTGGTCAAGCAGCGCAAGGAGTCGGCCCAGGTCTACCGGGAAAACCAACGTCCGGATCTGGCGGAGAAGGAAGAGGCCGAGTTGGTCGTTCTTCGGGAATTTCTTCCCGAACCCTTAAGCGACGAGGAACTGACGGACCTGATCGATGAGGTGGTCGCCGAGTTGGGTGCTGCTTCCATGCGGGATATGGGACCGGTTATGAAACGTGTGGGCGAACGGGCTCAGGGGCGTACCGACGGCAAGCGGGCCAGCGAACTGGTCAAGGCGCGGCTGACCCGCTGATTTCTTTTTCAGGGTGGTTGTGTGAATCTCTTCGATATCGCTATTCTGCTGCTGCTGGCGGGTTTTGTGATCAAGGGGCTGTGGCGGGGCCTGCTGCGGGAGCTCTGTTCCCTGTGCGGGTTGTTCGGTGGGGTCTATCTGGCGGTGCGCTACCATAACCCCTTGGCCCAATTGCTGATGGAGAGTATTGGCTGGCCCCTTGAACTTTGCGTTGTGCTGGCTTTTGTCGCCTTGCTGGTGTTGACCGTGGTTTTTTTCGGCCTGCTTGGTTTTCTGTTGTCCCGCTTTGTCAGTCTGATCTTTCTTGGTGGTTTCAATCGGGTCGCCGGCGGGCTTTTCGGTCTGGTTCAGGGGGGGCTGTTGCTGGCTCTGCTGTTGTTTGGAATGAGTCGGGTGACTCTGCCGGAGCCTGTTCGCGAATCTTTAGACCGGTCGCTTCTGGCACCGCCGCTGGTGGATCTGGGGGCCGCTGTGCTGCAAGAGGGGCGCCATGCCCTGGAATCGCGGGCGTTGGAACCTGCTGAAGGGCACACAGCGAAATCCGCGGATTCGAGATCCGGAAAACCATGACCCGGGAATCCCTGCAGGTTCTTGAATACGACAAAGTCCTGACGCTGCTGTCCCGTTTTACCAGCACCCTTCCGGGGCGGAACGCGGCTCTGAAACTGGAGCCTCTGCAGGACCGGGCCAAGGTTGCCGAGTCCCTGGCCGAGGTCAGTGAATTGCGCCGGCTTCTGCAGGAGGTGGGGCGACCGCCGGTGGGGGGCTGCCGGGATCTGCTGGCGGCGCTGTCCCAGCTGCGTACCGAGGGAGTGTGGCTGCCGATTGACCAGTTGCTGGAGGTACAGAGCAGCCTGCAAGCCGCCCGGGAGTGTCGTGAGGCGCTGGTTGAGCGCTCCGGCTACCCGCTTCTGTCGGTTCTGGCAACGGGGCTCGAGATTTGTCCGGGACTGGGCCGGGAACTTGCGGAAAGTATTGGCGGAAGTGGTGAAATTCTGGACAGCGCATCCTTTGCGTTGGGCGATCTGCGCTATCAGTTGCGGCGCCTGCGGGAGCGCATTCGCAAAACCCTGGAAGATCTGCTGTTGTCCGACCGCTATGAGGGGGTTTTTCAGGACCGTCTGGTGACCGAGCGCAACGGACGCTACGTGGTGCCGGTTAAGGCCGATCATCGCGGCCGGATCAAGGGCTTTGTTCATGACGAGTCGGCCAGCGGTCAGACTCTTTTCGTGGAGCCTACGGCGGTCCTCGATCGGAACAACGAGCTGCAGGCGCTGCAGAGGGCCGAGCAGCGGGAACTGGAGCGCATTTTACTGCGTCTGGCCGACAGCGTACGACGCAACAGCGAGGCGTTGAGAAGCAATCAACGCATTCTGGTGCGCCTCGATCTGCGGGCCGCGGCGGCTCGATTCGCCGATCTCTGCCAGGGCGCCGCGCCGAATCTCTGTGACGAACCGCTCATTGATCTCAAGGGAGCCCGGCATCCGCTGCTGCTATTTGAAGCGGACGGCACTGCAGTGCCCGATCAGGCGGTGGCTATCGACTTGTTACTGCCGGCCGGCAAGGACACACTGGTGATCAGCGGTCCCAACACCGGGGGCAAGAGTGTCGCGCTTAAAACCGCCGGGCTGCTGGTGCTGCTGATCCGTTCCGGGTTGCATGTGCCCTGTCGCCCTGACAGTCGGGTCTATCTTTTTGAGCACATATTTGCTGATATCGGCGACGAGCAGAGCATCGAGCAGAGCCTGTCGACCTTTTCCGGGCATTTGTGCCGCCTTCGGCAGATTCTGCTACAGGCTGGGAGCGGGTCGCTGGTTCTGCTCGATGAAGCCGGTACCGGCACTGACCCGGCGGAGGGAGCGGCGCTGGCCATGGCGGCTCTCGACGCGCTGCGAGCGGCCGGAGCCAAGACCTTGGTGACCACCCATCTGAATCTGGTCAAAGGTTACGCCCTCCTCGAAGCGCGGGTGGAAAATGCCGCCGTGGAGTTCGACGAGCAGACCCTGCAGCCAACCTACCGTCTGCATTACGGCATTCCGGGGGCGAGCAAGGCCTTTACCATCGCGCGCCGTCTCGGACTGCCGGAGGCGCTGTTGCAGCGGGCCGAAGGCTATCTTGGCGAAGGCGAGAAAGCCGGACTGGCGCTCATTGAACAGATCAACGAGCAGCAGCAGCAGCTGTCCCGCCGTCTGGAAGAAGCCGAGGTGCTGCGGAATCGGGCCGAACAGGACCGGGTTAGGCGCAAGAAACTGCTGGACGAGTTGGAAGCCCAGCGCTCGGCCCTGCTGGACAAGGCCCGCCGTCGCGGCGAAGGGCTGGTGCGGCAAGCCGAAGAACACATCAAGCGCGTATTCAAGGATTTGCCTCAGGAAGGAGCCGCCGCCCGGGCCCGGGTCTCGGGCGAGTTGCGGGAAACCCGCGAAGCGCTGCGGCCGATGCCATTAACCAAGGCCCGTCCTGGGGCGCTTCCCCGGGATGTGACTGTCGGCGAGCTGCTGCGGATTCCCGCCCTGTCCGGTGAGGGGGAAGTGGTACGGGTCGCCGGCAGCGAAGTGGAGTTGTCTGTACAGGGAAAGAAACTGCGCCTGCCGCTAAAGGCCCTGGAGCAATTTCAACCTCGCCGCTTTGCGCGCCGTAAAACGGACGGCGGCAAGATTCGCAGCCGGGTGGAGCGGGACAGCGTCCAGCGGCGTCTGCTGCTGGTGGGCAAGCGGGTTGATGAGGCCCTGTCGCTGCTGGATCGGTTTATCGATGACGGACTGCTGCAGGGGGTTGCTGAGCTGGAAGTGGTGCACGGTTGCGGTGAAGGGATTCTGCGCCGGGCGGTCCGGGAATTTCTGGCCGGTCATCGGGAGATCGCCGCGTTTCATGCCGCCGATCAGGCTCGTGGCGGTGACAATGTGACCGTTGTCGAACTGAGGAGGGTATGACAGGGCGGATCAGTGAGGAAAAGCTTCAGGAAATCCGCGAACGCATCGACATTGTCGAGCTGGTATCCTCCTATCTGCCGTTAAAGCGTTCGGGCGCCAATCATCTGGGGCTGTGCCCTTTTCACAATGAAAAGACAGCGTCCTTTAATGTCAATGCGGGACGGCAGATGTTTCATTGTTTCGGATGTGAAGCCGGCGGCGACGTGTTTTCCTTCCTGATGCGCATGGAGGGGCTCAGTTTTCCCGAAGCGGTCCAGCGTCTCGCCGAACGGGCCGGAGTTCCCATTGAAGAGCAGCCCCGCTCCCCCGCAGAAGAGCGACTCATTCAGGAACGGGAGGCGCTGCTACGGTTGAGTCAGGCGGTTGCGGATTTTTATCATCGGCATTTACTGGATGGAGAGGAAGGGGCGGCAGCCCGCCATTATCTGCGGCGTCGCGGTTACCAGGGCGAGTCGGTTCGGCAGTTCGGTCTCGGCTACGCTCCCGACCGCTGGCGCGCTCTGGGCACCCACCTGGCGGAGCAGGGCCTGGATAGCCGCCTGGCGCGGGAGATTCTGGGGCTGATTCGTTCGGGAAGCGACGGCCGGCCCGATTACGATCTGTTTCGGGGTCGGCTGATCTTTCCGGTTCAGGACAGTCGTGGCCGGGTGGTGGCTTTTGGCGGTCGCGTGCTGGATGACGGCTTGCCCAAATACATCAATTCGCCCGAATCGCCCATCTACCAAAAGAGCAAGGTACTTTATGGTCTGTACCAGGCCAAAGAAGCCATGCGCCGCAGCGGAACCGGCATTGTAGTGGAGGGTTATTTCGATCAGCTGGCCTTGTACCGGGCCGGTTTTCACAATGCCGTGGCCACCTGCGGGACGGCCCTGACCGTCGAACACGCGCAGCTGCTGAAGCGCTACTGCAACAAGCTGCTGCTGTTTTTTGATCAGGACAAGGCCGGCCGTAAAGCCACCTTCCGCGCCATGCAAGTGGTGCTGGCGGAAGGTTTTTCGGTTGCAGTGGTCGAGCCGGACAGTGACGGTGATCCCGACTCCTTTCTGGCCAGCCATAGTGCCGAGAATCTGCAGCACTATTTGGATCGGGCCCGTCCGATACTGCAGGTTTTTCTCGATGACTGTCTTGCCCGTCACGGCGACAGTATCGAAGGCAGAGCCCAGGCCGCCGAAGAGTTGATCGGGGTGCTGGTTCTGTTGCCAAGCGAACTGGAACGGGATCTGTATCTCAAGGAGTTGGCTCAACGGACAGGCATTGAGCCGTCCCTGCTGCAGAGAAAACTGGCGGCAAAGGCCGGTGGTTCTGGTAGCCTACCCCCCCGCAGCGCTTCGTCGCCGCCTGCGGTGCGGCGCCGGCCCGAACCCCTGCCGACTCCGCCCGGCAGTGAGGATAAAATTCAGGAATGGCTATTGCATTTGATGAAGGTCGACGGAGATATTCGCCGTCGGGTCGCGGAGGCGACTCCGGAAGCCCTGTTTGGTGATGACGATCGAAGAGCCGTCGCCATGGCCCTGATCGCCAGTTGTGACGGAGAAGGCAGTCTTGACGAAGATCGGTTGCTCAATGCCCTTAACGAAACTCAAAAGGAGCTTCTTTCGGGTATCATAGTAAAGGATGCCCCGGCGCTTGCCGAAGACGCCGCGCGCATTTTTGAAGATTGTCAGCGGGCACTGGAGCGGGAAAGGCTCAGGGAGCGCTACCGGCAGCTTCAGGGCCGGATTGAGCAGGCTGAGCGGAACGGCGATGGGCTTGCCCTGGCCAGTCTGCAGCGGGAATCGCTGGAGATTTCCAAACGGATCAAGCAGCGTCGGTAGCGGGTACCTGCAGGCGGGCTGTGCCGGCAGGTCGATAATGATGGGGCTCGGCGGGGAAGGGCGGGGCGGGTCCACTGCCTGCCTGCCGAGACCAGTGGTCGCCCGTTTCAGCTTGAAAAAATGCACCGCGTTCATTGGAAGTTTTTCGAAGGGGCGCGGCCACGATGGTTTTTGTTTGAAAATAGACAACGACCCGGTTTCCGGTCGAAGGTAATCGAGAGGAGAAATAACGCACATGTCCAAGAAAACCGGCATGGAAGAAGTGCAGCAGCTTATCGACCTCGGTAAGGAAAAGGGCTATTTGACCTACGATGAAGTCAATGACTTCCTTCCAGAAGGGATGGTTTCTTCCGATCAACTCGACGACATGATGAGCATGTTCGGCGAGTTGGATATTGAAGTGGTCGACTCGGAACGCAAAGCCGCTGTCGGTGAAAAAAAGGTCGCCGAAGGCGACCTGGATGAGGACGAGGACGCCGAAGACGAGACCGAGTATGAGGCTGGCGTGCTTGGCCGCACCAGCGATCCGGTACGCATGTATCTGCGGGAGATGGGTCAGGTTTCGTTGCTGACCCGGGAAGGCGAAGTAGAGATCGCCAAGCGCATCGAGGACGGCGAGGCTCTGGTCACCCGGGTGATCATGAGAACTCCCATTGCGTTCAAAGAAGTGCTGACCCTTGGCGACAAGCTGGCCAGGAACCAGATCGGAGTGGCCGAGATCACCAAGGAGTTTGAGGAGGAGGAAGGCAGCGAGGTCGAGGAACGTCAGCGTCAGCGGACCCTGGAACTGATGGCCGGGATTCGCGAGAAAAACGACCACTTGATGGCCCTTCGCGAACAGCTCGCTACGGCAGGCAAAGAACAGAAACAGGCACTGCTGGCCGAGGAGCAGGCCATCAAGGCGGCGACCGGCGCGTTGATGCGGGAGATCCGCCTCAAGGATTATCAGGTCGCCAAAATCGCCGACCGGCTCAAGGAGTTGGCCCAGCAGGTCAAGAAGGGCATGGCCGAAATCAGCGCCTGCGAAGCCGAGTTGAACCGGCCCTTTCGGGAGATCAAGCGCCTGCTGCGACGAATGCGCAAGAGCGACGAGGAAGCCCGGCTGATTTCCGAAGAACTCAATGCGCCCATCGACGCCTTGCTGGGGGTGGAAAAGCGGCTCAAGAGCGCACAACGGAAATTCAAGCGGGTTGAGGAAGAATCGGGCTTTGCTCCCGAAGAACTGCTGGATTCCCTCAAAGAGGTGCAGAAGGGCGAGTGGCGGGCCAAGGTGGCCAAATCGGAACTGGTGGAAGCCAACCTGCGGTTGGTCGTCTCCATTGCCAAAAAGTACACCAACCGCGGACTGCAGTTTCTGGACCTGATTCAGGAGGGCAACATTGGCCTGATGAAAGCGGTGGACAAATTTGAATACCAGCGGGGATACAAGTTTTCCACCTACGCCACCTGGTGGATTCGGCAGGCGATCACCCGGGCAATTGCCGACCAGGCCCGGACGATTCGAATCCCCGTGCACATGATTGAGACCATCAACAAGCTGATTCGCACCAGCCGCCAACTGGTTCAGGAGATCGGCCGAGAACCTTTGCCGGAGGAGATTGCCGAACGGATGGAGTTGCCTCTGGAGAAAGTCCGTCGCGTACTCAAGATCGCCAAGGAACCTATCAGCCTGGAAACTCCCATCGGCGAGGAAGAGGATTCCTCTCTGGGGGATTTTATCGAAGACAAGGGGGCGGTCTCGCCTCTGGAGGCGGTCATTACCGGTAACCTTTCCGATCAGACCTCGCGGGTTCTGGCCACTCTGACGCCTCGGGAAGAAAAGGTCTTGCGGATGCGCTTTGGTATAGGCGAAAAGTCGGATCATACTCTGGAAGAGGTGGGACAGGACTTTGCCGTAACCCGGGAGCGCATTCGCCAGATTGAAGCCAAGGCGTTGCGCAAGCTGCGACACCCGAGTCGTGCCAAGCGACTTAAGAGTTTTGTTGAAACCAGTTGAACGAGTTGAAAGTCCTTGACAGGATTAGGATGAACAAGTAGGCTTAAAAGCTGATTTTCGGGCCTATAGCTCAGTTGGTAGAGCCACCGGCTCATAACCGGTCGGTCCCAGGTTCGAATCCTGGTGGGCCCACCAATTGGAAAGCTCATGTGTTCAGTAAGCAACCTGACTTAACAAAACGAAGTTCCGAGAGTGCAACGCAAACCGTTGCACTCTTCGTTTTTTCCCTCCTTGCTGCTTATAGATGAAACAACGTATTGCTCGCATTCACGATCTGCTAGGCCTTCTAAACGCCCTTTATCCGCCATCTCTGGCTGAGGAGTGGGACAACCCGGGAGTTCAGGCGGGGGACGTGCAGGCCAAGGTCAGCAAGGTTCTGATCTGTCTCGACCCCTCCGAACAGGCCCTCAGGGCCGCCGCCGAAGCCGGCGCGCAAGCCCTCCTCTGTCATCATCCGTTACTGTTCAAACCGCTGCACAATCTGACCCTTGAGACGGAAACCGGTCGTATCCTGTTTGCCGCCATGCGGCACCGCATCGTCATACTGGCCGCCCATACCAATCTTGATCGGGCTTCCAACGGGCTCAACGACTGGCTCGCCGCCGCATTGGGGCTCGATTCCTGCCGTCCTTTGCAGGGAGGTGACGCCTCCCTGGTTAAGGTGATTGTCTACGTTCCGGCCGGTTATGAATCGCCTGTGGTTAAGGCCCTGTTCGAGGCCGGAGCCGGCCATGTGGGTGACTACGACAGCTGTTCTTTTCGCAGCGAGGGGATTGGCACTTTTCGTCCTGCCCGGGGCTGTTCTCCTTTTATGGGCACTGTCGGAGAACAATCCCGCGTGCGGGAGGTGCGCCTGGAGACGGTGATACCGCGGGACCGGCTACAGCGGGCCGTGGATCGTATGGTGAGGGCTCATCCCTATGAAGAGGTTGCCTATGATCTGGTGCCGCTGGCCAATCGGCGCACCGATTGCGGTTTGGGAAGAATCGGGCGACTGACGAGCAAAAGGACTCTGCAGGACTTTGCCGAGACGATCAAGAAGGCGCTGGGGGTGCCGGTACTGAGGATGGTTGGCGACCCCCGGGCGACGGTCGCCAAGGTTGCCGTATGCGGCGGCAGCGGGGCCGGCCTGCTGAGAGAGGCCGCCCATCAGGGGGCGGATGTGCTGGTGACCGGCGATGTCAAGTACCATGAAGCTCGGGAGGCCGCCAGCCTCGGCCTGGCCCTTGTCGACGCCGGACATTTTGCCACCGAACGTCTGATGATCGGCCCTTTGGCCGACACTCTGACTCAGGCGGCAGCCGCACAGGGTCTGGAGATCGCTTTCATCACCTACGAAGGGGAGGAAGATCCATTCAAAACGATCTGAATCCTCTTTTTTCTTTAGCTGCTGTTGGGGCCGGAGTGCCCGCGCTGAATGTCTCCGGGTGCCCGCATGGCACCGTCACCCCGCTCATGAGCCAGGCCCACCGGTGCGGGGCAGGTGCGAGCCTCTTCTTTGATGGCGTCGTCAAAAGTCCTCCCTAGGGCGTTGCGGCGTTTTTTCAGGACCTCGACAGATCCTATGTATGCCTTCGCCCCTGAAAAATACCAAGCTTTTAAGGACCAAATTTTTGCTTAACCATCTTATGAGTTTTTGCGAAAGCATCTTCTTTGCAGCGACGAAATAGTTTTTTTCTTGAAGCATTCGGGCTTCAGGCAGAACGTACCGGGAAATTATGGGAGGCTCTACAGTGGATGACCAGATAACACTTCTGAGAGAATTGCAGGACCTTGATCAAAAGCTCAACCGTATTGATCAGGATCAGCATAAACTTGAAGCCGAGCGCCGGGAGATTGACGCCGAGGTAATGCGGATTCGGGAGATGGTGGAGGCGCTGCAGAAGTCCATCACCGAACTGGAAGGGCAGCAGACCGAATTGCGCCAAGCCCTTGACCGCGAACAGGCTAATGTGGTCAAGGCCGAACAACGCCTGCCGGAGATCAAGACCCAGAAGGAATATCTGGCAGTGCTCAAGGAGGTGGATACGGCCAAGAAACTGGTCAGAGATCTGGCGGAACAGTCCGCGCAGAAAAATGCTGAAATCCAGGGTCTTGAGCAAGAGGTGGAGGAAAAACAGCAGGCCATGGAGGCCCTGGAAAGCCAGAGCGCCGAACGTTGCCGGGAGATTGAGGAGGCTCTTAAGTCCTTTGAGGGATCCCGACAGAGCCTTTCCGAGCAGCGCCAGGCCCAGATTAAACCGCTTTCCAGAAATTTGCAGCGAAACTATCAGCTGCTCATGGAGCGACGAGGCGGCATTGCCGTCGTCGAGGCCCGCAACGGCACCTGTCTTGGCTGCAACATGCACCTGCCGCCCCAGTTGTTCAACAGCCTGCTGTTGGCTCAGGACATTAAAACCTGTCCCCACTGTAACAGGCTGTTGTTCGTAGTCAGGGACGCCTGAGCAGATTTCCACGTAACAGCCTGAACGGCCTTGCCCCTTTGAGGGAAGGCCGGAAAATCATGAGTGTGGTCGGACAAGGACAGACGATCGCTGGTCCGCCGCTGCTTCGGCGATGGTGGGCGGGAGGAAAGTCCGGGCTCCGCAGGGCGGGATGGTTCCTAACGGGAACCGGGGGTGACCCCAGGGACAGTGCCACAGAAAGCAGACCGCCTGCCCGCGCTTCGGCGAGAGCAGGTAAGGGTGAAAGGGTGAGGTAAGAGCTCACCAGGCTCGGCGGTGACGTCGAGTGCTCGGTAAACCCCATCTGGAGCAAGGCCGAATAGGGGAGCGTTTGAGGACGGCCCGTCCGAAGCTCCCGGGTTGGCTGCTTGAGACCGTCGGCAACGGCGGCCCTAGATGAATGATCGTCGCTTCGCTTCGGGTAACTGGGGTGGAGTACAGAACCCGGCTTATGGCCTTGTCCGGCCACTTACTTTTGCCAACGGCAGGCCCTGCACTGCCGTTTTTCTATTATGGTGTTCCATGACCGCAGCTCTTACCAGTCAGTGGCAGGCCTGCCTGAAGTCCGTTGCCACCGAATATGCCGCCCTGGACCGGGCGGAACAGGACTGGATTTCATCACAACTGGCCTGTATCGATCGTCTGCAGCGGCAACTGGATGCGTTGTTTCGACGGGGCAATGGTCCCGTTTACTGCAGAAACTGCCAGGGCGCCTGTTGCGATCGGGGCAAGAACCACTTTACCTTGGTCAACTTGTTGTCCTTTCTGAATACCGGGGAAGAGCCGCCCTTTGCCGACTTTTCCCGACCCTGCCCCTTTCTTGGTCCAGGCGGCTGCCGCCTTGCAGTCGAGCGTCGCCCTTTCACCTGTATCACCTTCATTTGTGAGGGGATTCTTGATTCGTTGGGCGAGGCCGGATATGATGAATTCCGACAGCTTGAAGAGGAGCTTCGAAGCCGCTATCTGAAATTTGACCGCCGCTACCTCGGTTCCAGCCTTCACGGCCTGCTGATTCGCAGCGCGTCGCTGGCCGGTCGCCCCTTTCTGAGACTTCCCTCAGCGCAACTCGACCGATAAGGACGTTTCATGGACATCCATTACGGCCGCCAAAACGGCCACATTGACGAACTGCTTGATGACCTTATGCTCCATACTGATGTCCATCACCCTGAAATGATTCGGGAAATGCTTATCAGTGTGCTGAAGGCGGGCCGCGAAAGCGATTACCTGGCGGATCTGAAACTGATGCGCACCACCATGAAGGAGATGCGCTATACCAACAAGGTGTTCGGCCCCTATCGGCAACGAAAAAAAGTCACCATTTTCGGTTCGGCGCGCACTGGACCCGACGACCCCATGTACACCAAATGCGTGAAATTCAGCAAGATGCTGGTGGAGCGTGGCTACATGGTGATCACCGGCGGTGGTGGCGGTATCATGCAAGCCGGCAATCAGGGCGCCGGACCGGAAAATTCCTTTGCGGTCAATATTCGCCTGCCCTTCGAGCAGGAGACCAACCCGGTCATGTCCACCAGTCAAAACGTCATCACCTACAAGTATTTTTTCAACCGCAAGGTGGCTTTTCTCAAGGAAGCCGCAGCGGTCGCCCTGTTTCCCGGCGGCTTTGGCACTCTTGACGAGGCCATGGAGACCCTGACCCTGACCCAGACCGGCAAGAACCCGCCGATTCCCCTGGTCCTGATCGACGACGAAGAGGGTGGTTACTGGGAGAAGCTGCTTCAATTTATCAAGGATCCCCTGCTCAAGCGGGGCCTGGTCTCCGGGGAAGACTTCAGTCTTTTCACCATCACCCGTTGCGTGGAAGAGGCGGTGAGGGTGATTGACGAGTTCTATCGTGTCTACCACTCCATGCGGTTTGTCGGCAACACCCTGGTGATCCGCCTTCTAAAAGAGCTCAACGACGAGCAACTGGAACTTCTTGAAGGGCAGTTTCCCGAGATCCGGGTCGCTGGAAGCCGGCTGCAGATCTCCGGACCTCTGCCCCAGGAGAAGGATCAGCCTGACCTGCTGCCCCTGCCGCGGCTGACCTTCGAGTTCGATCGGCGCAGTTACGGACTGCTCAACGCCTTTATCCGTCAGATCAACAGTTTCTAGGAGTTTGCTTATGATCAAGAATTCGCATTGTTCCTTCTGCGGTCACCCTTTTTCTCCGAATCAGCCCTGGCCCCGTACCTGCGCTAACTGTGGAAACATGAGTTTTGTCAACCCCCTGCCGGTGGTGGTCATGTTGGTGCCCGTCGACTCGGGTCTGCTTCTGATTCGGCGGGGAATCGCCCCGGGTCGTGGCAAGTGGGCGTTTCCCGGCGGGTTCATCGACCTCGGCGAAACCTGGCAGGAGGCCGGGGCCCGGGAGGTGCGCGAGGAGACCCATCTGCAGATCGATCCCGGCGAGATCCGCGAATTTCAGGTGCGTAGCGCCCCGGACGGAACCCTGCTCATCTTCGGACTGGCTCGGCCGCGCAGCGCAGAGCTGCTGCCGCCCTTCTGCGCCACGGCGGAAACCACTGAACGGGTCGTACGCCGGGAGCTGCGAGATATGGCTTTTGAACTTCACCGGCTGGCGGGTGAAGCTTTTTTCAATGGCCGTTGCTACCTGCCGTGAGCGAAAGCGTGGCCCGGGGACGTCTTGCGATTTTTTGCCGGGGTGTTTGAGCGCCCGGAATTTCAACAGACAGGAGCTGAAGAATGCGGCTGCTTCTCAATACCTGCGCGGAGATTGAAGGGGTTATTGGCGAAATTTACCGATATTTTGCCGATCAGGTGGTCTGTCCGGAGAGACTTCGTGATATCTGGTTAAAAATGGCAAGTGACGAAGACCGGCACGCCCGGGACATTCGGTTTTTTGCCCGTGTCAACTTGGATAAGGAGTTGGCCCTGGAAAAGCTCTCCCGAGTGCAGGCCGATCAATACCTGAGCCGGGTTCGCTCCATCCTTGCGGGTATTAAAATCTCGGAAATCAAAGAAGGCGAGGCGCTGAGAGTTTCGAAAAAGCTGGAACAGGATCTGCTGGATGTGCATTTGACCCTTGCCGTCGAGATCCTTGACGAGAAAACATCCCGCATGTTTTCCTGCATCGTACAGAACGAAAAGGAACATCTGGCCGAGATCGAGAGCTATGTGCGCTCGACCGAGGACGCCGGTGGCAAGACCTTCGATTCCTAGTTTCTTGACAAACCCGGCAAACCTGTGAGGATAGTGCATCTCTGGCAACAACATAGGCCGGGCTGTCGCATGGATGGCGACAGCCCGGCCTTTGTTGTTGCTTCGAATGGTTTTCCGTTCACCCGACGAGGTCGAGGGTTATTTCACCAGGCGAAGAATGAAGGGCGCCTTGAATACCTTGCCTTCTGAGACCTTGATGGCGCCAAGAATGCAGACCACTGTGTTGCCGACCCAGGCGGCGAAGATGACCAGAAAGCCGATAAGAATAATGCTGAGAATGGTGCCGGCGATGGTCGCGAAAATAACCGTGATGGAGAGGTTCAGGGCCTCCTTGGCCTGATCAGCCAAGTACGGGTTGTCTTTTTTTACCAGGTAAAAGATCAGCCCGGGCAGGAAACCGAAAAAGATCGTGCCGATCCAGATCAGCAGAGCCAGGTTGCGGGAATCCTGATCGACGACGGGGCCGGCGGTGGCAGTTGCTTCGGTTTCGGTGGTTTGTTGGGTGGACGTGGTCTGTTCGTTTTCCATAACGGTTCCTTCCTGAAAAAGAATAATGGGGGCAAAAGCCTTGCTCCGAATGTTTTCAAGTAACACGCACGGGGTTTCCCGGAAACCTGTTCAATAAGGCCTTATTAGATATATGCCAGAAGGTGGTTCGAAAGGCAACAGGCAAGCCATCATTCGCTTCAATTCTTTTTGATTATTTTATTCGGGCCGGGTGTCTTTTCCCGGTACAACTTGCTCCAGAGGCCCGAATGGGCTATATAATTTGACCACAAACAGATAGAACTTCTGGTTATTGAGACACCAGCTTACCCGAAAGAGGATGTCATGGATGCAGATAAGGAATTAAACGATCATATCATCCCGGATCCGGAGAGCGAAGAGAGCTTTGCCGAACTGCTTGAGGAGAGTCTGATCGGCACGGTTGAGCTTTCCCCCGGACAGCAGGTCGAGGCCACTGTGCTGCAGATCGGCAGACAGTGCGTTTTTCTCGATGTCGGTCAAAAGGGCGAAGGGATACTTGATCTCCGCGAAGTGCAGGACGAGGAGGGCCATCTGACGCTGGCTGTTGGAGATCGCATCAAGGCCTATTTTGTTTCCCGCGCCGGCGGCGAGTTGCGTTTTACCACCCGAATTGCCGCCGGAATGGCCGGGGCGGCCCAGATCGAAGAAGCCTGGCGCAGCGGGATTCCGGTGGAAGGTCACCTGGAAAAAGAAATCAAGGGCGGCTACGAGGTTCGTCTGGCCGGGGGAGTACGGGCCTTCTGCCCCTTTTCCCAACTCGGCCTCGGTCGCCAGGCCACGGCGGAAAATCCTGTTGGAACCAGCCGTGCTTTCCGTATCACCCGGTTCGGCGAGCAAGGTCGCAACGTGGTTGTCTCCCACCGGGCGCTGCTTGAGGAGGAGAGGGCCCGGCAACGGGAGACACTGAAGGAGACCCTGAAAGAAGGCATGGTGGTTAAGGGCGTGGTGACGGCCCTGCGGGACTTCGGCGCTTTTGTCGATATTGGTGGTATCGAAGGCCTGTTACCCATTTCCGAGGTCGGCTATGGCCGGGTCGAGGATATCGGCCAGGTGTTGCAACTGGGTCAGGAACTGGAGGTTGCGGTCAAGAAGCTCGACTGGGAGGCGGATCGGTTCAGCTTTTCGCTGCGGGAGACCCTCGCCGATCCGTGGTCCAAGGTCGGCTCCATCTATGTGGAAGGCGGCAGCTACCCGGGCACCGTGGTGCGGGTGGCTCAGTTCGGCGCCTTCGTCACCCTGGAAGACGGCATCGACGGACTGCTGCATATCTCCCGCCTGGGGGGCGGACGACGTTTGAAGCACGCCCAGGAGGCGGTCCATACCGGTCAGGTTTTGACCGTGACCATCGAAAAAATAGATCATCAGCAACGGCGCATCTCTCTGCTGCCGGTAGCCGGTGCGAGGCAGGAGGTCGGCGAAGTCGATGCCGCTCCCGGCCGAAGCTCTTACCAGGACACACCGGCCAGCGGCTCCATGGGAACACTCGGCGATATGCTCAAAGCGCAGCTGGAAAAAAAGAAAAAGCGCTGAGGCAAAGCAATGGCAAGTAAGGGCCATGCCCTGGTGAAGCGCGTCCGGTACATGGCCGAGGACAAACCTATTGGGAAAATCAAACAAAGCCGCCGGTCGTGGCAATACTTTTCGGGAGGAAGCAACAGTACCTCGTAAGGGAGTGATTGTTGCGCATCTCGGAGTGGCCGTAGAGGTCCGTTTTGCTGACGGCGAGCGGCATCCGGTGCGGGTTAAGCGAAGCTCCGGCCATGTGGTCGGGGATGCGGTTCTGGTTCGCGGTGAGGTGCTGGAACGCCTGCCCCGCAGCACCGAATTGCGCCGTCGTGATGGTCGTGGGGCGCTGCATCTGGTCGGCGCCAACCTTCATGTGCTCGGCGTGGTGGTGGCTCCTCAACCTCCTTCTCCTCGAGGATTTGTCGACCGTGCCATCGTAGCCGCTCGGGCTGCGGGATTGCGGCCTCTGATCATCGTCAATAAGGCCGATCTCGATGGGGCCGGGGACCTGGAGCGTCACATGCGGGGTCTCTATGGCGCGTCCGTGCCGGTATTTCTGCTCAGCGCCAAGGCGGCTACGGGTCTCGATTCGTTGCGCCGGTTTATGGCTGAAGGTCATCGCGGAGCCTTCATCGGCACCACCGGGGTCGGCAAAAGCTCCCTGCTCAACACTCTCTGCCCCGATCTCGATCTGACCGTCGGTGAACTGTGCGAGTCTCGTGGGGTGGGCCGTCATACCACCACAGTATCGACCCTGCACAGACTGGCCGACGGTGGCGAACTCATCGATACTCCCGGTTTTCGTGACTTCGGCCTGGTCGACATCGTCGTCGACGAGCTGATCGTCCATTTCCCCGGCTTTGAACAGGCGATGATGGTCCGTTGCCGGTTCCGCGATTGTCGACATCGGGCCGAACCCGGCTGTGCCGTCACCACCCTGGTGAACACAGGCGCCCTGGACGAAGAGCGTTACCAGGCTTATCTCGAGCTGCTGTCCGAGGTCGAGGCGGCGCAGGATGAGGCGCGGCGCAGGGAGTGGAAGGGCTGAGGCGGGGTTCCGTAGCGGCCGTCTGATACTTTCCTGATCAATTCAGCAAACGGATCGCCGCCAGTCCCGCTCTTCGGTGTTCTGCGTAACCATTGGCGGAATTACCATAATCCAAAAGATTAGAAGTGCCATCCTGAACAGAATAGTTCCCCCCAAGACTGCCCTTCCCAAAAAAATTTTCTCTTCAGCGGGTTCCATTTTCCACCGAAGCTGACAGAATGGTTGTAGTCGGCTTCCTGAGCGGACCTCTGTCCGACTGCGAACCCGGATGCACTGTGTCTTACTCACTTGGAAAGCGATACAAGGAGTAGCCCATGAACCCTTACAACAGCGACGGTCCCGCTCTCGAAGCGGTGCTGCTGGACATGGATGGCGTGGTCACCGATACGGCTCGGGCCCATGCCGCCGCCTGGAAAGAAATGTTTGATGAATTCCTCCGGCAGTGGACAGCGGACAGGGGGGAAGTGTTTCAGCCCTTCGATGGGAAACGCGATTACCTGCAGTACGTGGACGGCAAGCCGCGCCATGACGGCGTCATCGACTTCCTTGCGACGCGGGGCATCGAACTGCCCTACGGTAGTGAAGACGACGATCCGCGGCAGCAGACCGTCTGTGGCCTGGCGTACAGAAAAAACCGGCTTTTTAACGAATGGCTACAGCAGAACAGGGTCCGAACCTTTCCCGGCACGCTCAAACTGCTGCGTGATCTGCGGCGGCTGGGGATTCCCATTGCGGTCTTTTCCGCCAGCCGCAACGCCGCAAAGGTGCTAGAAAGCGCCGGCGTCAGCGATCTGTTCGACACCTGCGTTGATGGCGGCGACCTGGCCCGCCTGGGCCTGCCCGGCAAGCCAGACCCGGCCGTGCTGCATGAGGCGGTAAAGCAGTTGGGAGTTCAGCCGGCACGGACGGCCGTGATCGAGGATGCCGTGGCCGGGGTTGAGGCCGGAGCCGCCGGAGCCTTTGGGCTGGTCATCGGCGTGGATCGTGGTGATCACGCAGACGCTTTGCGTACCGCCGGCGCCGATCTGGTCATCAACGACCTGAGCGAAATGCGTATCGGCCCGGATCGTCGAATCATTCTCAAGACCCTGGACAATCTGCCTTCGGTGCGGGAGCGGAAAAAGGAGATTCGCCGCCTGTTGTCAGGCCGGTCGCCGGTAGTTTTTCTTGACTATGACGGCACCCTGACGCCCATTGTCAGCGACCACACCAAAGCTTTGTTGGACGACGCCATGGGCGCCGCCGTAAGCGCCCTGGCCGAGCGCTGCCCGGTGGCGGTCGTCAGCGGCCGCGACCTGGCCATGCTACGCAAACTGGTGGCAATAGACAGCCTGTATTATGCCGGCAGTCACGGGTTTGAAATCGCCGGCCCGAAAGGCCAGGTGACGAGCATGGAGCGCGGCGTCGAGTATCTGCCGCTGCTCGATGAGGCCGAACAGGAGTTGCGCCGAAAGCTGGCGGATATTGCAGGCCATTCCGTAGAGCGCAAACGCTTTTCCGTGGCCGTGCATTATCGCCAGGTGGCAAAGAACCGGGTCGGGGATCTCAAGGCCATCGTCGAAGAGGTGTTGGAACAGCATCCGCAGCTGCTGCGAGGCCGAGGCAAAAAGGTGCTGGAAATCCTTCCCGATCTTGACTGGAACAAAGGCGAAGCGGTGATGTGGCTGCTGGAGCAACTGCAGCTTGACCGGTCCGAAATCCTGCCCATCTACATGGGCGATGACATCACCGACGAATACGCCTTCAGAGCGCTGGCCGAAGACGGCCTGACAATCGTCGTGCGCGGTGAGGATCAGCGCCCGACGGCGGCCGATTACGCCGTCGCCGACATCGAAGAGGTGCGCGGTTTTCTCGCATGGCTGACCGGCATCCTTGGCGAGCCGACGGTTTCCGGGGAGGTTGCAGATGACTCACGATGAATGCCAATGGACGCTGGTCTACGACGGGTTCAATCCGAAGCAGGAAGGACTGCGCGAAGCCCTTTGCACTCTGGGCAACGGCTACTTCGCTACCCGCGGCGCCGCCCCCGACAGCTGCGCCGACGGCACCCATTATCCGGGCACCTACATGGCAGGCGGCTACAATCGCCTGACTTCCACCGTAGCCGGGCGTGAAATCGAAAACGAGGACCTGGTCAATCTGCCTAACTGGTTGCCTCTGACCTTCAGCATTGACGGGGAGGGGTGGTTTGAGCTTGAGAACATGGAACTGCTGTCCTTTCGGCAAAGGCTGAATCTGCGTTGCGGCGTGCTGTACCGCAAGTTGCGGTTTCGAGACCGAGCCGGCCGCACAACGCGCTGGCAGGAACGGCGCCTGGTCAGCATGGCCAATCCTCACCTGGCGGCGCTGGAAGTCCAACTCACCGCCGAAGATTGGTCGGGACGCCTGACGGTGCGTAGCGCCCTGGACGGCGCCGTCACCAACAGCGGCGTGGAGCGTTACCGCAAACTGGAAGGCCGTCATCTTGAAACGCTGGAGGTGCAACAGGCCGACGACACCCTGCTGCTGAGAGTGCAGACCAGCCAGTCTCGCCTGCAGATCACCCAGGCGGCCCGCACCCTGCTGTTTCACAACCAGCGCCCCATCAGCGCCGAGGTGGTGGTAAGGCCGGGACCCGACGGCATCATCCAGGAATTGTCCTGCGATCTTCAACAGGGAGACATTGTGACGGCGGAGAAAATCGTTGCCATGCACAGTTCCCGCGACCCGGCCATCTCCGAACCCGGCCTGGCAGCGCTGCAGAGCTTGCGTTATGCCGGCCGCTTCAACGACCTGCTGGCGGAACATGCTCTGGCCTGGCGCCATCTTTGGGACGAATGCGACATCGCCCTCGAAGATCATTCCAATGGCCAGACTCTTCTCAAGTTGCGGGTCCACATCTTTCACCTGCTGCAAACCGTCTCCATCCACACCGTCGATCTCGATGCCGGTGTTCCGGCACGAGGCTGGCACGGCGAAGCCTATCGCGGACATATTTTCTGGGACGAGTTGTTTATCTTTCCCTTTCTCACTCTGCGACTGCCCATTCTCACCCGTTCCCTGTTGCGCTACCGCCATCGGCGCCTGACCGAGGCCCGGCGCGCCGCTACGGCCGCCGGCCTGCCCGGCGCCATGTACCCCTGGCAAAGCGGCAGCAGCGGGCGGGAGGAGACCCAGCGTGTGCATCTCAATCCCCAATCGGGGCGCTGGCTGCCCGACAACTCCCACCGCCAGTACCATATCAACCTGGCCATCGCCTACAATATCTGGATCTATCACCAGGTCACCGACGACCATGAATTCCTGTATTTCTACGGCGCCGAAATGCTGCTGGAAATCGCCCGCTTCTGGGCCGGACTCGCCACCTATAACGCGGCCATGGAGCGTTACGAAATCAAGGGGGTGATGGGGCCCGACGAATACCATACCGCCTACCCCGACAGCGACCCGGAACAGGCCGGGGGGCTTGACAACAACGCCTACACCAACGTGATGGCCGCCTGGGTGCTCAACCGCGCCCGTGATGTGCTCGATCTGCTGCCTGAACTGCGATGTCGGCAACTCTGTGAGAGTATCGGTCTGTGCGGCGAGGAAGTTGAAAGCTGGCAGGACATCAGCCGTAAACTGCGCGTTCCCTTTCATGGCGACGGCATCATCAGCCAATTTGAGGGCTATGGTGATCTCGAAGAGTTCGATTGGCAGGCCTACAGAGAAAAATACGGCAACATTCAGCGCCTCGACCGCATCCTTGAAGCCGAAGGCGACACCCCCAATCGTTACAAGCTGTCCAAACAGGCCGACGTGCTGATGCTCTTCTACCTGTTTTCCGCCGACGAACTGGCGCTGCTGTTCGAACAGCTCGGCTATCCCTTTGACCGGGACACCATTCCCCGCAATGTCGCCTATTACCTCGAACGCACCTCCCACGGTTCGACCCTGAGCCAGATCGTCCACTCCTGGGTGCTCGCCCGCACCGACCGCCAGGGCTCATGGCACCTGTTCCAGACGGCCCTTGACAGCGATATTGGCGACATTCAGGGCGGTACGACGGCCGAGGGCATTCATGCCGGCGCCATGGCCGGCACCATCGATTTGATGCAATGCTGCTATCTGGGCATCGAAATGCGGGCCGACATTCTGCACTTCGATCCGGTGCTGCCGCGGGATCTTGACTGTGTCAGAGTGCGCCTGCGTTACCGGCGCCAGGTTCTCCATGTCACCGCCAACCACGAAATGCTGAAGATTTCCAGCCTCGCCTTCACCACGGACACCATCACCGTCGCCTACCGCGGCCAGTATCGGCAGATCGCCCCCGGCGGCCACCAAACCTTCCGCCTGTTAGTTCCGTGCGGCAATCCCGACGAACCGCAGTGTCCTTTGTCGAAGGAAAACGAACCATGAATTTCTGCCGGTTCCCCTCTGCCGATTGCTGCCTGGTTACCGTCCCCGGGCCTGCCTTGGTGGGGTAATTATTTTGCGAGAGTGTGAGTTTTACGGGGGCGTTGACCGGTTTTTTGAGAATCGCTTGAGCTTGAAATATCTCCACCTTCCATTACACTTTTCGGCGGGTCGACCGGGAAGCTGCCCTTTATGTGGCTCTGGAAGCTCTTTCTTGGCGATAACCTGGAGGAGATAGGATCGAAATAGAAAAGGAGCTTGGCCATGGGTTTGAATATGGGCATCTGTCTTGGTGCCACAACCGTCAGCGTGGCGGAACGTACTGAGGAGGGACTGCGGTTCTACCGCCTGGACCATGACGGCCGGGTGGCGACTACCCTGGAGGGGATTCTGCAGCAACGTTCACCGTCCCGTCTGGGTATTACCGGGCGCAAATTCCGCCATCTTGTTTCGCTGCCAACCGTTGCCGAACCGGAAGCGGTGGAATGGGCCTATGGGCATCTGCGTGATCGCTATCCCGACATCCAGGGCATTGTTTCAGCCGGAGGCGAAAGCTTTTTGTTGTACCTGTTGGATGACCGCGGCCGAATCCGGGCGGTCAACAGCGGCAACAAATGCGCCGCCGGTACCGGCGAGTTTTTTCTCCAGCAGATCCGGCGCATGGAACTGGGCATTCAACAGGCCCTGTCCCTGGCTCTGGCCGGCCACGCCGAACCCTATCCGGTAGCCGGGCGCTGTTCGGTGTTCTGTAAAAGCGACTGCACCCACGCTCTCAACCAGGGCATTGAGAAAAGCCGCATCACCTCCGGGCTCTGCCAGATGCTTACCGGGCGCATCCTGGCCCTGCTGCAACAGACACGCATCGACCGACTGCTGATGGTCGGGGGCGTCAGCCAGAACCAGGTGGTGGTACAGCAGCTGCGGTCGATATTTCCAAAGCTTGAGATTCCACCGCATGCCTCCTGTTTCGAAGCTCTCGGCGCCCTGCTGTGGGCCGAACACAAGGACACAGTCATTCAAAAACGTTCAGTGCTGGCCGCGGCCAAGCCCTCCTTTGAATCTTTGCCGGCCCTGGAGACGATGCTGTCCCGAGTGTCTTTCCGGCAACTGCAACGAGCCGTCTGTGACGGTGGTGAATTGGTGCTGGGTCTCGACGTGGGCAGCACAACCACCAA
>SLLR01000038.1 GCA_007134025.1 Desulfuromonadaceae bacterium
TGACCCTTGGGATCGCGCAGGTGCAGACGCTGACCGATTTCAAGCTGCATGTCCTCGGGGATCTGGCTTTTGGGTATATCGATGACCATATCCGCCCGATGCTCGCCATAGGCGTCGTCGGGGGCCAGGGTGACGGTCTTTTTGTCGCCGGTCTTCATGCCGATCACGGCGTCGTCAAAACCTTTGATGAGCTGACCGGCACCAACGGTGAACTTGAGGGGTTCTTTGCCCTCGGAGGAATCAAAAACATTCCCGTCTTCAAATTTCCCGGTGTAGTTGACGGAAATGGTGTCTCCGTTCCTGACTGTTTCAGACATAAAATCTCCTTGCATTTTTTCTTGGTTAAACCCTGAACGGCGGTTCAGGGCCCGCCCGGACCGCCTGGTCGCGGTGCGGTGGAATTTATAATGCATGCCAAAGCGGTCTGGCCGCTGCGAAAAATTTGCAAAGAACGGATCAGGATTGATCCGCCACCGCCTCGGCATACAATTGGGCCGGGTCGAGACCGGTTTCAACCACTTCGAGGTCGTAGTTGATAATTTTTCCGGCCAGCGGATGGTTGGCATCGAGGCGAATCCGGCTGTCGGTCACTTCGATGACCCGGGTGGAAACGGCTCGTCCACCCTGCAGGGGCAGCTTGATGTACATTCCCACCTTGAGGGTTTGCAGATGGGGCATGCTGTCCAGGGAGAACTCGAGAATGTTTTCCTGTCGATATTCTCCGTAAGCCTGGTCCGGGGTCAGGCGTACGGTCTTTGTGTCGCCGGCTTTCATTCCTATGATTGCCTGGTCCACCCCCTTGACCAGTTGACTGATACCGACCAGGAAGACCATCGGATCCCGGTCCCGGGTGGAATCAAAGGTCTCACCGTCCGCCAGGCGGCCGGTGTAATGAAGTCGGATGATGTCGCCGTCCTTGATCTGCTCCGCCATGGATTCTCCTGTGAATACAATTCTGGTTATACGTTGTCATTGCTCCGTGCTTTTTCAGGGCCGGAATCCCTTACCCCTTCGATGATCGTCGGAGCGACCCGGCCAAGAGCCTTGAGGGCGCGGGAGAAGTCCTGCTGCATGGAAAACAGATCCGCCAGCAGTCTCGGTCGCCGCATCAGAGACACCAGCAATGTTCCGACCCTCAAGCGGCCACGGCCATCGATGAGGGCAAAAGCGTCTTTCGCCAGGGTCCGCCGGGCCGGATCACAAATGGCACGCAAAATCCGGCAGGGCCGACCGGCCTCCAGCGCGGCACGGGCGACGGCCACTGATTCCATGTCCACCGCCAGTGCACCGAAACGCCGAAAGGCCTGCTGTTTTTCCTTCGGCCCCAGCACCGGCGCATGGAGGGTCAGAATCGATCCGAGATGAACGCCGTTCCGGTTCGCCGCCCATTCTGCGACAGTGGTTGGGTAACGGTTGCCGTTTTCGTCACAGACGGCTTCGGCGACAACCAGGTCACCGCTCTCAAGCCGGGGGTCAAGCCCGCCGGAAACTCCGAACAGGCACAGACTTTCTGCCCCCTGGTCCAACAGCCAGCGTGCACCCTCGGCGGCCCGTTCAGGACCCACTCCGCACTGGAGCCAGAGTTGCTCATGGCCGTCCTGCAGCCGTCGTTTAAAGGTTCGTCCCTGCCGCCGAATCCAGCCTCGACCGGCCACCGCCCGGGCCTCGCCGGGCAGGGCCACGATAAAACCCTGCAGTTCCCTGCCCGGGGCACGGGCCGAACCCGGAAATTCAGCAAGGTCTTTCATCATAGGCCAACTGCTCCCCACATTGCAAACCGTTCCTAGGCGGCTCGCCCCTACCCGCCCTCGGGCTCAGTCGAGCAGCCGCCCCAGTATGGACAGCAGAGGGCGCCAGGGATGCAGCGTGGAATCGAGAACCGCGCTCGGTTCAAAGCCGCTGTGCACCATGCAATCGGCGCAGCGGTCATCCCGCCCGGTGCCGTAACGTTGCCAGTCGGTCTCTTCCATCAGCTCCCGGTAGCTGGCGGCGTAGCCGTCGTTGAGCAGATAGCAGGGGCGCTGCCAGCCGAAGATGTTCACCGTCGGGTTGCCCCAGGGGGAACAGGAATAGCTTCGACGGCCGGCAAGAAAATCCAGATACAAAGAGCTGTGATTGAACCGCCAACCGCTGTTCTTGCGCCGGGCCAGAAGTTGGGCAAACAGGTCCTGGCTGTTCTGGCGACCGAGGAAATTGTGCTGCTCTTCGGCGGATTCGTAGTTGAAGGCCGGAGCGACGGTGATGCCTTCGATGCCGAGAGAGGTCAGAAAATCAAAGAAGGCGGCGGCGCTGTCGACGGTTTCGTCGCCAAAAAAGGTGGTGTTGGTGGTCACCCGGAAGCCCCGCCGCACCAGCAGCCGAATCGCTTCCACCGCCTGGTCAAAAACCCCGTCCCGGTTGACCAGAGCGTCGTGTTTGTCGGCAAAACCGTCGAGGTGCACGTTGAAAGTCAGATAGGGCGACGGAGTAAAATCGTCGAGGCGCTTTTCCACCAGCAGCGCGTTGGTACAGAGATAGACGAAGCGCTTGCGGGCAATCAACTCCCGGGCAATCTCATGAATTTGCGGGTGCATGAGGGGTTCGCCGCCGGGGATGGAAACTACCGGCGCGCCACATTCTTCGACGGCGGCGACGCATTCCTCCACGGTCATGAGGCGGCGCATGATTTCCGGCGGATGACTGATCTTGCCGCACCCCTTGCAGCGCAGATTGCACTGAAACAAAGGCTCCAGCATCAGCACCAGGGGAAACCGGCGATTGCCGGCCAGCAACTTTTTCACAATATAGGCGCCAAGCCGCGCCTTTTGTATGAGAGGGACACTCAACCGATGGCTCCTTTAACGGGCTATTTTGGCATCTGCAAGGGGAACCTGAGGATCCGGTTCCATCCGTTTATGCCGAAGCCCCTCATGAAAACATTGAAAATTTACAAAACTGTCACAGCCCGCCGCAGAGCCGGTGCTGAAGATCCAGGGCGCGATCCCACGGTCCCTTCCTGTCATCCGGCGCCAGCAGGGGCCAGCCATGGGCCAGTTCCCGACAGGCGGCGCCAAAATCCCGCTCTTCCAGCAGGGCTTCCACCAGGCCGAGCCGATTCTCAAGGTGTTCGGGACTCTGGGCGACAGCCTTGTAAAAGTATTCCACGGCCAACTCCCCGTCGCCAATACTCAGGGGAAAACCGGGAGCCCGCAGATAAAGCTCGGCGAGCATTCGGTAAGGGCCGCCGTCATGGATGGCGGGGTCCAGAGCTGCGGCCCGCAGGGCCTGCTGCTCCACCTGGGGCACCAGTGACAGGGCCTGCAATGGTCGCCGCTCCGCCACCAGGGCGGTACTGTAGGCGAGCAGATAGTGGGCCACCGCACTTCCCGGCCAGCGCCCGGTGGCGGTCGTGGCCAACTGCCGGGCCGACTGGGCCGCAGCCAGGCTCTCCTTTTTCACTTCGGTGTTTTCGGCCACGGTAATCAGACAGGCCGCGCCACGCAACAGGGCCGCCGGTTCGGTTTCGGCCCGCTCCTTCCAGTAGCGTCCCCGTGCCGGACTGCAGGCGGCACCGAAATCCAGATCCTCCCAGAGCAAAGGAGCCGGCTCCTCTTCGTGCACGGGAACCGAAGGCGGTATTCGATCGACGGGGAGCGTACAGCCGAAAAGGGCGAAGCATACCGCAACCGGCAACCAAAAGACAAGCTTGATGGCGTCGTAAAAAGTCCGCCCCTGCCCTTTCACGGAAGTTCTTCCCAATAGTCCGCCAGACACGGGTCCGGCGGTCCGAAGCCCTGGTTCTGCAACAGGGTCAGCAGACCGGCGGCCTGGGGATCGTCGGCCATGGCCTGAAGCACGGTGACCAGCGGCTGCACCGCCTCGGTGGGCTTGCCGAACCAGACCACCGGAGCGGTGGGCAACTCCGCCGACATATGGATGGTCTTTAATTGCTGGAACAGGGGCAGGTCCTGCAGGGCCTGGAACTGGGGCCGGTCGAGCACCACCCCGGCAAGCTCGCCGCGCAACACCTGGCGCAGGGCACGGAGCGGATGAAAGGTTCCCTCCAGGGCAAAGGGCAGCTCTTCCGGAGTCGTTTCTAGCAGCAAACGGGCGGCGGCCCGGTGCTGAAAGAGCATCGTTCCAGCCACCGAGCCTTCGAGTTGTCGCCAGTCATCGACACTGTCGGCCGCCACCAGCAGATAGAGCCGTTCCCGTTCCTCGCCGTCGGGCCGCGTGGAGGCGATGGGTTTCAGGGCCAGACTCTGTCCCTCTTCGATGAAAAAACCCAGACTCACGATGCCCCAGTGGGGAGGCTCGGAAGCCAGCGCCGTGAGGGCTTCTTCGGTTCGGTTGTAGTAACGCCCGGCGATGGCGACATCGGCAAGTCGGTCCTGCAGATAGTCGGCGAAGGCGGCCATGACCGGCTGGGCCGAAACCGGATTGCCCGGCTGACCGGGATGAATGACGACAAAGTCGAGAGAATCTTCCTCGGCGGCAACGGAAAGCGGCATCAGCAGAAGAAGTGCGGCAACAAGGCAAACAAGGCTTTTCATCATAAATTTTCCTGTGTTGAGTCAAGAGTGATGCTTTCGCAAAAACTCATAAGATGGCTAAGCAAAAATATCGTTCCGCAAGGCCTGGTGTTTTTTCAGGGGTGAAGACATACATAGGGCATGTCGAGGTCCTGAAAAAATGCCGTAACGCCGCAGGGCGGACTTTTTGCGACGCCATCAAGAATGACGGTGATCGGATTCACGAGCCCGAATCCTCTTCGCCTTTGAGTCGGCGCGCCGCACCCAGCTTCAACAGCGCCGGCAATACCAGCAGACAACTGAGCAGGCCGGTGGCGGAACCCAGCACCATCACCGCGCCGAGGCTGGCCAGTCCCCGATGATGGCCCAGCACCAGCCCGCTGAAGCCGATCATGGTGGTGAAGAAACTCAGCGAGACGGCCATGGGGGTGCTGGTGGAAAACAGCGAACGGCCGCCGTTCTCTTTCCAGCGGGCGATGAAATGGACACTGCCGTCCACGCCGATGGCGATCAGGATGGGAATGGCGAAGAAGTTGGCGAGATTGAAACTCAGTCCCAGCCATCCCATCAACTGCAACAGCCAGACCATACTCACGGCCAGGGGCAGCAAGGTCAGAACCACCTGGCGCAGAGAACGGGAGGCCAGCCACAACAGCAGACTCACCAGCACCAGGGTCAGCAGCGCCGCCGACAGGAAGGTGCGTTGCATGAGTCGGGCCGATTCGAGCACCGTCACCGGAACCCCGCTCACCTCCTCATCGACGCGGCGCAGATCCTGGACAAAAGCCTCCAGCAGATCAAACTGCCAGACGTCGCCCACCGGCACCACTTTCAGCTGCATGCGGCCGTCACGGCCGATAAAGAGATCCCGCAGCGATGGCGGCAGGTCCTGGACGGTCACCGGGTCGGCTTCCAGCCAGCGGTGCAAACGGGTAACGCCGGCCGCCACCTCCTGCCACAATCCCTCTTGCAGATCGACCAGCCGGGCGGCACTGTCGGGCTGGCCCGACAGTGTCTCGCGCAGGGATGTCACCCTCTCCAGCAGGTTGCCCAGCAGAATCAGTTCGTCGCCGGCACCGGCGGCAAAAAGCTGCTCTTCAAGGTCTTCGAGACGGTTTTGCAGGCCGGCCAGGGCGGTATACAGTTCCGCCCCCTTCGGCGGGGGCGGGACAATGGCTGCAAAGGGGGGCGAAGGCACCGCAGACAGGGCCCGGGAGAGAATATCCGCCTTGCGTTCCTGTCCCTTCGGTAGCAGATCCAGAAGGCTTTCCACGCCGGCGACACTGGGCAACTCCAGAAAACGCTGCCGCATGATCGCCGCCTGCTCCAGATCCTCGACCACGGAGATGGCGTACCAGGTCGACTCACCGGAAGCCTCGATGAGAAGATGCTCGTATTCTACCGACTCAAGGCCGCGGGCCTGCAGTTCCAGCAGGTTGTAATTGAAACGGGTACGGGCCAGACCGGGGGCGAGGAGCAGGGTCACCAGTAACAGCAGGCCGAGCAGCAGGCCGGATCGATCGGTGACGCCTTCAAGAAATGAGACCGTTACCAGCCGGGGGGGCGCTTCTGCCCGCCGGCTCCTTTTACCCACCAGCAGCAGCAGCGAAGGCAGCACCACAAGCATGGATATGAGACAGAAGAGGATGCCGGTGCCGCCGATCAACCCCAGTTCGGCCAGTCCGCGAAAATCGGAACCGAGCACCGCGTAAAAGGCGCACACTGAAGTCACGGCTCCCAGCAGCACGCCGGGCCCGGTCTGCACCAGAGCGGTGCGCACTGCCTGCTCTACCGACATCCCGCCGTGGCGCCCTTCGATAAAACGCATCACCACGTGAACGCCGAAATCGACCCCAATGCCGATCAGCACCAGGGCAAAGACAATGGAAAGGAGGTTGAGCACGCCCAGCGTGGCGGTGGTGAAGCCGAAGGTCCAGGCCATGGCCAGCAGCAGACTGGTGATGATCAGCAGCGGCCTGAGCCAGCCCCGCAGGATCACCATGAAAAACAGCCCCACCAGGGTCACCGCCAGCACCGAAGCCCGGCGCATGTCCCGATCGGTGGTGCTCATTTCATCGGCCTGCAACACCGGACGCCCGGTAAGCCCGGCCCGGGTTTGTGGAAATTCGGCCCGGGTTTCGGCGAGGGACTGTCGAATAAAAGCCAGCGGCTCGGCGATGACGTCCATGGTGCCGTAGTCCTTGACCGGCAGCAGGCGCATGACCAGCAGCCGTTCGCTTTCGGTGAAGAAATACTGGTCAGCATCGGCCTCCAAATGCAGATAGGGTTCTGCAGGGTCCTCCCCTTCCAGAGCTGCCTGCATGGCGTCAAACAGCCCCTGCAGGGCACCAAGAGCCGTGCCGAAAAACTCGCCGTCCATGGCCTGGGCCGACTCGGCGGGGGCCCCGAGCAGCGCGGAAAGTTGGTCGATAAAGCGGCTCAGGCGACCGTCCTGCAGCCACTGGTCGGTGAGGGGCCCCAGGGTTCGGGTCGCCGCGGCGATCCCTTCCAGTTCCTGTTCCGAAGCGTAATAGAGAAACCCTTCTCCCAAGTCCGTGGCACTGATCCGGTAGTAGATGGCTTCCACCAGATCCGGTCTTTGCTTCAGGCGCTCGGCCAGAGCGTCGGAAAACTGCCGGGCCTGCTCACGGGATTCTGCCGTCTCATCGACTTCGATGACCGCGTAGATGTATTCCTGATCGCCGAAGTTCTGCAGATGCTCAAGGTAGCGCTTTTGAAAGGGCACATCGGGAGACACCAGCCGATCCTGGTCGCTGTCAAGATGCAGGAACAGCACCGCTCCCAGAACCGATATGGCGGCCAGCAGCAGGGCCGCCGCCACAAGACGACCGGGCGCCGCGGCGACCAGTTCCCAGAGCTTTTCGAACATCTTTTCCTGCAGCTTTTTCAGGGTCATGAGGAACTCTTCAGGGTACGGACGGCCAGTTTACTGGTGGTGGTCCAGGCCGAGCCGGGAAAGCGGTGAACGGATTTAAGAACAGCTTCCATGGCCTCCAGAAAGTGATCGGCCTGTTCCCGGCCGATCATCAGCGGCGGCAGGATCTTGACCGTATCCAGTCCGTGACCGGCGACCTGTGTAAGAATGTGGTGCTTTTCCAGCAGGGGCATGGTGATCATCTGGCCGAACAGATCGTCACTCATTTTCTTTACCAGCTTCCAGCCGGTTTTCAGCGACAGGGAGCGGGGTTCGCCGAACTGCAGGCCGATCATCAGCCCCTTGCCCCGCACTTCCTTGAGCATCTCGTAGCGATCCACCTTTTCCCGCAGCCCGTCAAGCAGGTACTGGCCGACCTCGGCCGCCTGGTTGATGAGGTTCTCCTGCTGCAGCACTTCCAGGGTGGCCAGTCCCGCAGCCATGGCCAGATCATTCTGGCCAAAGGTATTGGAATGGGCGAAGCAGCGTTCCATGCTGTCGAA
>SLLR01000047.1 GCA_007134025.1 Desulfuromonadaceae bacterium
AATGGCGGGGCTTTTGCGATTGCAGCTCGGAGCAAAGGCGCCGTTTCCGGATGGAAGCCAGGTTAGTTCTGGTGACGGACGACATCCCCCACGATCAGGTAATGGACGTCCTCAGCGATATTGGTAGCCTGGTCGGCAATGCGCTCCAGATAGCGGGAGACCACCAGATAGATGATGAGGGCCTCGCTGTTGTCGGGGTTTTTTCGAATCTGTTCGATCACCAGACCGTAAGTGCCGTGGTGGATTTTGTCCACCTCATCGTCCAGGGAAATGACCTCATGAGCCAGGTCCAGGTCGAGATTGACCAGGCAATCCAGGCTTTTTTTGACCATGGCGTAGACTTTCTCCGACATGTGCACAAAGTCGAAGGGGATGGTGATAGGCGGATATTTTTTCAGATCGAGAACACGCTCGGCAATATTCGCTGCAAGATCGGCTATCCGCTCCAGGTCGTTGTTCATTTTCAGCACCGAAACGACAAACCGCAGATCGTTGGCCACCGGCTGGTGCAGGGCCAGCACCTTGAGGCACTCTTCTTCCAGATCCACCTCCTGCCGGTTGATCCGGTCGTCCGAAGACGCCACCTTGGCGGCCAGTTCCGTATCCCCTGTTTCCAGCGCCCGCACTGCCATCAGATAGGCATCCTCGACGTCGGCGCTAAGGGTCAGCAACCGACATTTCAGTTTTTCATTTTCCCGTGCTATATGACGTGTCATTTTCTGTTCCCTCATCCAAATCGTCCGGTAATATAATCTTCGGTCTGCTTTTTCTGCGGTTTGACGAACAATTGTCTGGTCAGGCCATACTCGATCAACTCACCCTCGTAGAGAAAGGCCGTGTAGTCTGAAACCCGCGCCGCCTGCTGCATGTTGTGGGTCACGATAATGATCGTGTAAGTCGATCGCAGTTCGCCGATCAGCTCTTCGACCCGTGTCGTCGAGCGGGGATCCAGTGCCGAGCAGGGTTCATCCATCAACACCACATCGGGTTCCACGGCCAGGGCCCGGGCAATACAGAGACGCTGCTGCTGGCCTCCGGAGAGGCGCAGCGCCGACTGGTCCAACCGCTCTTTAACTTCATCGAAGAGGGCCGCCTGGCGCAGACTCTGCTCCACCCGGTCACGGATCTCCGTCCGGTTTCTTATGCCGTTGACCCGCATCCCGTAGGCCACATTTTCAAAGATGGTCTTGGGAAAGGGGTTGGGTTTCTGAAACACCATGCCGACCTTGCGCCGCAGGCTGACCACATCCACGGCGGAACCGTAGATATTCTGGTTCTCGATCAGCAACTCCCCTTCCACCCGCACTCCGGGAATCAGATCGTTCATGCGGTTGATGCAGCGCAGAAAGGTACTCTTGCCGCAGCCCGAAGGTCCGATCAAGGCCGATACCTGGTTTTTTTTAAACTCAAGGGAGATCTGGCTCAGAGCCTTGCTCTGCCCATAGTAGAAATCAAGATTTCTGACAGCGATTTTGGTTGGTTTTTCCATGGCTCTCTCTTCCGGACAAAAGGATCAGTATCTTTTTTGGAATTTATTGCGCAGCACAATGGCGCCCAGATTCATCCCCAACACCAGAACCATCAGGACCAAAGCCGTGCCGTATTGCAGCGGCATGGTCTGTTGAATGGCCGTGCCAGCGGTGGCCAGCACATAGATGTGATAGGGCATGGCCATGACCTCGTCGAAAATGGAGCGGGGCAGCCGCGAGGTGGAAAACACTGCCGCGGTAAACATGATCGGCGCCGTTTCCCCGGCGGCACGACTGATGCCCAGAATCAGCCCGGTAAGCATGCTGGGCAGGGCGGAGGGCAGCACTACGCGAAAAACCGTCTGCCAGCGGGAGGCGCCGAGGGCCAGGGAAGCCTCCCGATAAGTCTGCGGAATAGCTTGCAGGGAACCTTCCGCGGCACCGATGATCAGCGGCAGAATAAACGCCCCCAGGGTTAGGGAGCCGGCGAGCAGGCTTACCCCCATGCCCATCCAGATCACGAAAAAAGCCAGCCCGAACAATCCGTAAACCACCGACGGCACGCCGGCCAGATTGACTATGCCCATGCGTACCAGTTGCACCCAGCGGCCCTGGCGGGCGTATTCATTCAGATAGATGGCCGTGCCGATGCCAAGGGGAAAGGCGACCAGGATCGCCCCCAGACTCAACAGGATGGTGCCGACGATGGTCGGCAGAATGCCGCCGGCGGTCATGGAGTCCCGCGGCATTTCGGTCAGAAAGGCCCAGTTCACCGCCCCCAATCCGCGCACCGCGATAAACAGCAGAAAAACCACCAGAGCCGCGACGTTGATTCCGGTCATCAGGCGCAGAAAGGTGAAAGCCAGCATCTGAATGCGTTTTTTTCTAAGACGGATCTTTTGGTTGGGATCGCTCACAAGGACCTCGTCAATTGTCCATGGTTACAGATATTCCGCTTGATGCTAAAAAACGTTCCCTGCAGAGCCTTCAACAGCGTGGGCACTCTTTTTTTCGGCAGGAAATCCATCAGCGAGAGGACTTCAGCGGCAACAACGTCCACCTCTTACAGGCTGGCAGCGCCGACCTGCTTGTGCCGGTTGGCGATCCAGGTGGCCAGCATATTGAACAGAAAGGTGATTACAAACAACACCAGGCCGATGGCGAACAGGGCATGGTAATGATCACTGCGAAAGGCGGCGTTGCCCATTTCCGCCGCGATATTGGCAGGCATGGGCCGCACCGGATCAAAGATCGACTCCGGTATCATCGCCGCGCCCCCGGCAACCATCAGCACCACCATGGTCTCACCCAGCGCCCGGGCGATGCCCAGAATGACCGCCGTGGATATTCCGCTCAGGGCGGCGGGAAACACCACGCGGTAGAGGGTTTCCCACTGGCTGGCGCCCAAGGCCAGCGAGCCCTCCCTGACGTGAACCGGAACGCTGTAGATGGCATCCTCGGCAATGCTGGCAATGGTCGGAACCGCCATGAAGGAAAGCATGATGCCGGCATTGAACATATTCAATCCGGTGGTCAGGTTAAAGGTTCGCTGCAGGTAGGGCGCGACCACCACCATACCGAAGAAGCCGATGACCACCGTCGGCAGACCTTCGATCAATTCGATGACCGGCTTGATCATGGCCCGTGTGCGCGGATGGGCAATCTCCGCCAGATAGAAGGCGGTGCCGATTCCCAGGGGAATGGCAATCAGCGTGGCCAGGGCCACCACACAGGCCGAGCCGACAATCAGCGGCAGAATGCCGTAGTCCGCCGGCAGATAGGTAGGGTACCAATCCAGCCCCAGGATAAAATCCTTGACCGAGACCACGTTGAAGATCGGCAGACTCTCCATCACCAGAAAGGCAAAAATGAGCCCCAGGATAATGACGCCGCTGGCCCCGGCCACCAGAAAGACCAGGTGAAAAAAGAGGTCCAGCTTGTTTTTTTTCGCAGATGTTTCAGACATAAGACCCGTTCCACAGTAACGTTAAAGCACCGGATTTTGCGGACAAAGACCGCGCCGACTCCGCAAGGGGAGTGCGGCGCGGCCTGTCCGGCTCAGGAGGCGGCGAAAACGATCAGTAAAGGGGCACGTAACCGGATTCCTTGACCAGCGGCTGGCCTTTTTGCGGATGCAGCAGAAAATTGATGAACCGCAGCCGCTCGCCATCCGGCCAGTTATCGGTGAACATCCACAGGGTACGGGACACCGGGAAGGCCCCGGACTGGGCATTCTCGTAGCTCGGTGCCACGCCGCCGATACTCAGGGGCTTGAGGCCATCTCTCAGATAGCCGATACCCACGTAACCGATGGCAAAAGGATTGTTGGAAACGGCCTGTACAATAGCACCGTTGGAAGGCAGCAACTGAGAACGGGGGCCGATCCGGTCGCCCTTGAGAACGGTATCGACCCACACACCGTAGGTACCGGAGGAGGAATCACGGGAGATGGAGGCGATGCGGCGATCGGGGCCGCCGACCTCTTTCCAGTTGCTGATCTTGCCGTTGTAAATGCCCCGCAACTGCTCCAGGGTCAGATCGCTGACCGGGTTGTCCGGATGCACCACAGGAATAATGGCATCCAGGGCGACGGCAAAGGGCACCACATATTTGCCGTTTTCAAAGGCCAGCTTGACCTCGCCTTCGCGAATCCAGCGAGACGACATGCCGATGTCGGTCATCCCGTCGATGACCGCCTTGATGCCATTGCCCGAGCCGGTGCCGGCAATGGTGACATTGACCTCGGGGTGGGCCTTGCTGTAGGCCTCGCCGACCTTTTGCGCGATGGGAAGCACCGTGGTCGACCCGTTGATGTTCAGGGTCGTCGCCAGCGCCGACCCAGCGCCGACACAGCAGGTCATGATGCCGATCATCGCCAACAGTACCGCTCTTTTCATGTTGCAGCTCCTTTTAATAGGTTGTGATCCTGCAGAAGGAAAAAGACCCTTGCGGATGACGAACAGGACAGCCCTGTTCCTTTAACGGGGCCATACTGTCGGCACGCTGTTGGCGTTTGATTACGGCTCTGTTAGGATGCGGTTAGATCTTGGAGGGGAACATCACCGGGGCTGATCGGCATGGGGTTGAAAAGCGGCTGACGAGCCGCGCCGCGGCTGCAGATGGCACAGGAGAACCGCAACGGCGCCAGAAGTAGAGCTCAGGATCGAGGCAGGTAAATAGTAAAGATGCTGCCCTTGCCGGGAGCACTCTGCACATGCACTTCGCCGCCATGGGCCTGGGTGATGTGTTTGACGATGGCCAGGCCCAGACCGGTGCCTCCCATACTGCGACTGCGGGATTTGTCCACCCGGTAAAACCGCTCGAACAGACGGGGCAGATGCTCCCGGGCAATGCCGCAGCCCCGATCCCGCACCCGAATCCCTACCCGCTGCTCTTCGACGAACGCCTCCATGACCACTTCGCCTCCGGTGTCACTGTATTTGATTGCGTTGCTCAGCAGGTTCACCAGGGCCTGTTCCAGCAGCGGACCATTGATCCGGGCCTGCAGATTACCTTCGCCCGCCACCCGCACTTCGATCTGCCGCTCGGCGGCGGCAACCGCCACAGCCTGGGCCGCGGAACCGAGCACCGGCTCCAGAGACTGAACTTCCAGGAGCATGGAGGCACCCTGCTCGCCCTGCTCGATACGGGAAAGGGCCAGCAGATCGTCGATAATCGCATTGAGTCGATCCGCCTGTCGGGCGATAATCCCCAGAAAACCCTGTTGATCTTCCGGCGCCAGAGCTGTGCCGTCGATCAGCGTCTCCACCGAAGCCTTGATGGCCGTAATCGGCGTCTTCAGCTCGTGGGAAACGTTGGCGACAAAGTCCCGCCGCATTCGCTCCAGCCGCCGCAGGCGGGTCACGTCGTGCAGTACCACTACCACCCCCATGGCCTGCTGTTCCGAGTTCTGCAGCACCGTGCCGTGGGCCTGCAGATAAAGCGGCGTCTCCCCCTGCAGCACCACTTCGCCCTCCAGAGGGCCGGAGCCTTCCAGAACCCGGTGGATAAAGCGCTGCAGATCGGCCTTGCGCACCACCTCGCCCAGGGGGCGTCCCTGAGCCCGCCGGGGGTCGATACCAAGAAATCCGACCGCCGCGTCATTTAGCTGCAGCACCCGCTGCTGCATATCCAGCGCCAGTACCCCTTCAACCATGCTCGCCAGCACCGCCTGCTGTTCGTTGCGCTGCTCGACAATGGTGCGAATCCGGTCATCCAGTTGCGCCGCCATGGAATTCATGTCCCGCGCCAGAGCGCACACCTCCAGCGATCCCCCCATCCGCAGCTTGCGATCGAATTGTCCCCGGGCAAATCGGGCCGCGCCGTGGCGCATGGCCTCTAGCGGCCGACTGATACGGCGCGACACCCAGTAGCTCACCAGCACCACCAGCACCAGCGCCGCCAACCCGGCAACGGCCATCTGGCGATAGAGCATGGCCAGGGCCCCACCCACGGCGGTCAGGGGACGTGCGGCACGCACCACGGCAACAATCTGCCCGGCCTCATGTACCGGCACCGCCACGTACATCATCTCCTGCTGTCCCGTCTGGCTGTGGCGCGTGGCATGAGCGGTGCGGGCCGAAAAAGCACCGGCAACCTCCGGACGATCGGCATGATTGTCCATCCGACCCGGATGTTCCAGGGTGTCCCCCACCACCTCGCCGCCGGGCAGCACCACCGTGTAGCGGGTTGCCGTCGCCGCGCCCAGCTCGGTACACAGCCGATGCACCGCGTCCTCACCTTCCACGGCAAGAGAACGGGCAATCTGCGGCACCAGCAACCGCGCCCGCGCCTCCAGATCGTCGGCCGTCTGCTGCACGAAAAAACTCTGCACCGCACCGCTGAGATGCCAGCCGGCCCCGAGCAGGACCGAAAGAAAAATCAGAATATAGGCAGGGAAAATCTGCCACAAAAGAGGAAGTCGGCGCATGCTCTTTTAGTCCTTGAAGCGGTAGCCCACGCCCCGCACCGTCTCGATCCAGCTGCCATAGGCGCCCAGTTTCTTGCGCAACCCCACAATCTGCACATCCACCGCCCGGTCGGTCACCGCGTAGTCGTCCCCGCGCACCGCATTGACGATCTGATAGCGGGTAAACACCCAGCCGGGACGGCCGGCCAGAAAGCGCAGCACCTGAAACTCGGTAAAGGTCAATTCCACCGGCTGACCGTCGATAAGCACCTCGTTGCGCCCCGGATGGATCAGCAAACCGTCCCGCTGAATGACTTTACCATCCGCCGGCGATTCCAGGCCTTTTTCGCCCCGGCGCAGCACCGCCTGCACCCGGGCCAGCAGAATCTTTGGGCTGAAGGGCTTGGTGACATAGTCGTCGGCCCCCATTTCCAGACCGGCCACCACATCCGCCTCTTCGCCCCGGGCGGTCACCATCAACACCGCCACCCGCGCCGTATCCGGCTGCTTCTTCAGGGTACGGCAGACCTCCAGACCGTCCATGCCCGGTAGCATCAGATCCAGAACCACCAGATCGGGCAGATGCGCCCGCACCAGGCGCAAAGCCTCCTCGCCGCTGGTGGCGCAACTGACCCGGTAGCCGGCCCGGCTCAGGTTGAAATGGATCAGCGCCAGAATGTCCTCTTCATCCTCCACCACCAGAATATGTTTTTTCTCGGCCTGCTCACTTTTCAGCGCTTTACTGCCCGTCATTGATCCGCCTCTCGTCTCTGAGGGAAACCCCTTTTCCCGTTCTGTTTTTTACGTCCCTATCGTTTTCATGTTAGAAAACGATGAGCCACGAAAAAAAGTCCGGCATTTCCACCCTATCACGTGACGCGGGCAACTCCGGATTTTTTCAACGCCGACCCGCTTGCCACCTTTTTACAATCTTCGCCGGGAACGCAAATGAGGGTTGCATTTTACAGTCGATCATGCTAGAAATCTGCCTCTGTCGGACGTATCGGGATGTAGCGCAGTCTGGTAGCGCACCTGCTTCGGGAGCAGGGGGCCGGAGGTTCAAATCCTCTCATCCCGACCAAATATTTCGTTTCCTGGCAAACGTTAAGCCCCACTCCCTGTTTGAGGGGGTGGGGCTTTGTTTTTTTCTCTTGAGTCCATCTATGTTCTGCGCGCGCAGTTCCCGGCGCGAAAGATAGACAGGCTCGGCTGATACCTGCCCATCTGCTCTATCCTCTGTCCTCTGTCCATCCGTTTGTCAGGCCTGACCCGCTCCATGGCCTGCCGTCATCCATAAAGATGTCTTGCCCGCCATTGCCATGAAGCATTACGTAGTAAGCATAGCTATGGGGGTCATAGCTATGGGGGTCAGATCTACATAGCTATGGGGGTCAGATCTACGCAATTGACAAACAGAGCCGGTTTTGAAGGTTGGCTATTTTCTTCCGTAGCGCCCTGTCCCCCTCCATTGCCTCAGCGAGCCTCTTGCTCGCTCGTGTTACCCCAGATTCTGTCAGG
>SLLR01000076.1 GCA_007134025.1 Desulfuromonadaceae bacterium
CAGGGGGCGGGCTGTTGGTCTATGGCCCCCTTAAAAAGGCCTGGGCATGAAGGAAGAAGCAACGGTAGAGGCTCTTTTCTGTCGCCAGGAGACGCCGGTTTTTTTCCGCGCACAGCGCCCGCTCTTTTCCACTGGGGGCGAAGGTGGTATGGTTATCGGGAGTGATGGTGATTGCAGAGGATTTTTTTCCGGCAAGCGAGGTGCTGATATGCTGACAAAAAAATTAATCTCTTTAGTGTTGCTGGCAGCGGTCTTTTCCGGCTGCGCCGTCAACCCGGTGACCGGAAGACGGGAACTCAGTTTCGTACCGGAAGCGACCGAGTTGCAGCTCGGTAGGGAACATTATGCGCCCACCCGGCAGATGCAGGGCGGCGACTACAACGCGGTGCCGGAAATCAACGCCTATGTCAGTGAGGTTGGCCAGAGGCTGGCGGCGGTCAGTGATCGTCCCCTGCCTTACGAATTCACCGTGATCAACGACTCGACGCCCAATGCCTGGGCCCTGCCCGGTGGCAAGATCGCCATCAACCGGGGCCTGCTCACCGAAATGAACAGCGAAGCGGAACTGGCGGCGGTGCTGGGTCACGAGATTGTTCATGCCGCCGCCCGTCACAGTGCCCAGCGTCTGGAACGGGGCCTGCTGCTGCAGGGAGCGGTGCTTGCCGCCGGTCTGTTCTCCCGCAACAGCGAATACGCCGGGCTGGCTCTCGGCGGGGCGGCCATTGGTGCCGGCCTCATCACCCAGAAATACAGCCGTGAAGCGGAGCGTGAAGCGGATTACTTCGGCATGCTGTACATGAACCGGGCCGGTTACGATCCGCAGGCGGCTGTCGAGTTGCAGGAAACCTTTGTGCGGCTCTCGGAAGGCCGGCGAGAAGACTGGCTTTCCGGCCTGTTCGCCAGTCATCCCCCATCCCGGGAGCGGGTCGAAGCCAATCGCCGGACGGCTGCGGCGCTGGGTCCTGGCGGGGAAATCGGCCGGGAGCGCTACCAGCAGCAGATGGCTCCTTTACTGGCGGCTCTGGAGGGCTATGAGGCCCATGACGAGGGACGCAAGGCTCTCGAGGCCGGCCAGCTGGACCGCGCGTTGCGGCTGGCGGAACAGGCCCTGGCCATTGAGCCGCGGGAGGCGCTTTTTCACGCTCTTCGGGGAGATGTGCGTTTTCGTCAGGGACGCTACCAGGATGCCGTTACCAATTACGACCGGGCCATTGAGCGTAATGACGGCTATTTCCACTTTTATCTGCAACGGGGTCTGGCCCTGCAGAAACTGGATCAGCCGGATCGTGCCGAGAGGGACCTCAAGCGCAGCGCCCAGCTGCTGCCCACCGCGCCGGCCATGAATGCGCTTGGTCAATTGAACCTGGCCCGGGGCAACCGTGAAGGTGCCATGCAGTATTTCGCGGCGGCCGCCGAGTCGGCATCACCATCGGGGCAGGAGGCGGCCGCTGCCCTGGCCCGTCTCGATCTGCCGAATAATCCCCAGCGTTTTGTCGAGGTTCGACTGGGGCTGGACCGTCGCAACAATCTGCTGGTGGAAGTCCAGAACCGGGCGGCTTTGCCGGTGCGGGACGTGCAGATTGCCGTTCAGCTCGCCGACGCTTCCGGTCGTCTGCGGCGGGTGCCGGTGCGTCTGGCGGGGCCGATCGCTCCGCAGCAGTCGGTGCGGACGACGACGGGAATCGGTCCTTTCGCCGACACCCGGGAGTTGCGCAATGTTCAGGCCCAGGTGATCGAAGCCCGCATTGCCGAATAGAACTGAATGCCTTTCGAGCGGAAAGCTTGCCGCCAATACAGGATATTGCATGCCCCGTGACCACTCCTGTCCCATCCGGCCGGTCCTTGATGCGCTGGACAGAGATATCCTGCAAGGCAAGGAGAAGGCTTTGCGTCTGTCTTTTATCGCCCTGCTGGCAGGCGGACATATTCTGCTGGAAGATCTGCCGGGGCTGGGCAAGACCACTTTGGCCCTGGCTCTGGCTGGAGTGCTCGGCCTGAGCTTCGGGCGCGTTCAGTGCACTAGTGACCTGCTGCCTTCGGACATCACCGGCCTCTCGGTCTACGACCGGGACACGGGCAACTTCCGTTTTGTCCCCGGTCCGATTTTCAGCCATATTCTGCTGATTGACGAGATCAATCGGGCCATGCCCAAAACCCAGAGCGCCATGCTCGAGGCGATGGAAGAGCGGCGGGTGACGGTCGAAGGGACCGGCCATCCATTGCCCGATCCGTTTCTGGTTATCGCCACGCAGAATCCGGCCGAGCAGGTCGGCACCTTTCCTTTGCCCGAATCGCAACTCGACCGGTTTCTGCTGGTGACGGATATCGGCTACCCACCGCAGGATCTGGAAAAGGACATCATTCGCAACGGCGGGATTCATCATCGAATCCGAGAGCTTGAGCCGCTGCTTGACGGAGAGGCGCTATTGACGGCCCGGCGGGCGGTGCGCCGAATCCATCTCGGTGAGCGGCTGGTGGATTATATTTACCAGCTTGTCGCCGCAACCCGTGACCATCCCTGCCTGGTCTGCGGCCTGTCGACCCGCGGCGCCCTGAATCTGGCTTACGCCGCACGGGCCGCCGCGTATCTGGACGACCGTGATTTTGTGCTTCCCGAAGATATTCAACAGTTGGCGATCCCGGTTGGCGCCCATCGGCTGATGCTTCGTGCCGAGCGGGAAGCTTTAAGCAAGACGGAGGTTCTGCAATCGATTCTCGACAGTGTTCCGGTGCCGCGGGTGTGAAACTGACCCGGGTCGGCTGGATTACCATTCTGCTGACTTTGATTCTGGGTTTCGGAGCTGTTAACACCGGCAACAACCTCCTTTATCTGCTGGTTTCCGCTTTGCTGGGCTTTATTCTGCTTTCGGGATGGATGGGTCGGGGCAATCTGTCCGGTCTGCAGATTGATCTTCGGTTGCCTGAAGAAATCTACGCCGGCAGGGAAACACGCGTAGCAGTGCAGGTAAGAAACCGACGGCGCTTTTTACCGGCCTGTCTGTTGCGCGTGGAAATGGCTCAGGGCGACGCTTTCTGTCCTCTGCTACGTGGTGGCAGGGGGGTCCGTGTATCGCTGGCCATTACCCTGCCGACGCGGGGCATCCACCGGTTGCCTCCGATCCGGGTGAGTTCCGCCTATCCCGTCGGCTTTTTCGTGCGTCGTATGAGCTGGTCCCGGGGGCAGGAAGCGCTGGTCTTTCCGCGCCCCCGTCCGCTGTCCGTGCAGCAGATGCCTGGTAGAGGGGAGGATCAGGGGAGGGCTTTTAAAGACAGAGGCTACGAAGGGGATCTGGCCTGGATTGCCGATTATCGCGGTACCGAACCGCTGAAGTTCATTCACTGGAAAATGTCCGCCCGCCAGGACGATCTCAAGGTCAAGGAGCTGTCTTCCATGGCGGCCCAACCCCTGCTGATCGTTGTTCGGCTGTTGCCCGGTGCCACTCTTGAAGAACGGCTTGAAGAGGCTTGCTGGCTGATTCGAACCCTGATGAAACGAGATCAGAGTGTCGGCCTGGAGTTAACGACGACGCGCATTGCCCCGGGTTGGGGACGACAACACCAACGGCGTCTGTTACGCGCCCTGGCTCTCTATGATAGCGATTCGCACACTTCTTGACCTGTTGGTTTACATCACCTGCCTGCTCGGCGTTCTGCCGCTCTACCGGGAACTTCACTGGCCGGCTCAGCTTGTGCTGCCGCTGGCATTTATGGGCGGTTTTTATCAGGATTGCCGGCGCCGCTACCCTGTACCCCGCCTCCTGTGGAACCTGTTGGCCCTGCTGCCCTTTATCTATTACGGGGCGGGACTCAGCCTGACCCGGGTGGTGGAACCGGTGGTCAATGTGCTGGCGCTGCTGCTGGCGCTGCGCCTGATCACGGAAAAATCCCCTCGAGAATACCTGCAGCTCTTTGTTTTGGCGGTTCTGACCCTTGCCGCTTCGACCCTGTTGAGCCTTAGTCCGCTGTTTCTGTTAATGCTGGTTCTTCAGTTTGTTTTCGTGGTTATGGGGCTGGTACTTCTGGCTTTTCACCGCAGCGACGCGCATATGCGTCTTGCATCAGGCAGCTTGCGGTCTCTGGCAGGGGCGGGAGGGCTGCTGGCAGCGGGATCTTTGCTGCTGATGCTGGGGTTTTTTGTGATTTTGCCCCGAACGCCCTATCCCCTTTGGGATGTCCTTAATCCATCGTCGACTGCTGTAACCGGCTTCAGCGACCAGGTGCGCCCCGGGGCCTTTGCGGCGACCATGAATTCCGGCAACCTGGCGTTTCGTGTCCAGAGTGAGCCGCTTCCTGTGGAAGAGCTTTACTGGCGAGGACTGGTGCTCAACTACATGGAAGGCAACGAGTGGCGACGCGTTACCCCTCCGGTGGAGGAGCAGTCCCGGGTGTCCGGCGGAAGGTTGGTGGAGCAGGTGGTGTATGGTGAAGCCCGGGGGGACAGCTATCTGATGGTTCTTGACCGAACCCAAAACATCGACGGTCTGCGGGTGCAGGGCAGCCAGGATCTGGTGTACCGGGAGCTTCGGTCACGCCGGCGTCCCGGCAGCTACCGAACTGAGTCCCGCCTGGGCGGACGTTTGACGGCACAGAATGTCGATTTCCGTTTTTATCTGCAGTTGCCCGAGCAGCTCTCGCCTCGAATCCGACAGACGGCCGCCGGGCTGACCTCCGAAACCGCTGCCAGTGCGGAAGTCATTGCCGCTACCAAGCGGTTTTTTCGCGACCAGAAACTGAGCTACGCCACTACCGATTTGCCCGGCGCCGAGCAGCCGCTGGAGGATTTCCTGTTTGAATCCCGGCGGGGGTACTGTGAATTTTTCGCCAGTGCTTTTGCTGTGATGTTGCGGCTGCAGGGGGTTCCGGCGCGGCTGGTGGGGGGATATTACGGCGGCCAGTACAATGCTTTGGCCGGTTTCTACAGTGTACGGGAGGACCGGGCGCATGTCTGGGTCGAGGCGCTGGACGGCGGCGTCTGGCGACGCATCGACCCGAGTCGTCTGGCCATCAACGCCGACAGCGCCCCTTTTGCCGGAGGCGGAAGCCGCCCCGGTTGGGGCCGCCGCCTGCTCGACGGCGTTGAATACTACTGGAATCGCACGGTGGTTTCCTACGACCTGGGGCGCCAGGCGCAACTGGTCCGGGGCGCGGTTTTCAGGACGCGTGGTCTGTCTCTCAAGAGACCGTCGCCGACCGTATTGGCGGTATTGCTCGGCGTTGGAGCCGCACTGACGGCCATCGGTTGGCTGGCGGCAAGGTTTCTGGTGTCGGCGGAACGTCGCTTATTGCGGCGCTATCTGTGCTTGTTGCGACGGCGGTTCTATCCCCAGGGCATTCCGCAGCAGGCCGGCCTTACAAGCCTCGCCCGGGAAACCGGAGATCCTCGTTGCCGTGAATTCGCCGACATCTTCACTGGTGCCGTCTACCGGGACCGGCCGCTGCGCAAGGAAGAAAGGGATCGCTTGAACAGGCTTTTGAAGATGCTGCGCCGCACCTGAAGGAAGATAAGGTTTCCCCGATCAGGACTTTTTGCGTCGGGAGGTCGGCGGCCGGCGCCGGGCGTCGGGTTTGCCGGCGGAAGGGTTTTTATCCCGGCCCGAGTCCGCATCGACCGGCCGGGGTTTTTTCGGCAGCGCCGCCGTGACCCGGATCAGACGCTTGAGCAGCAGGGCGCCGTCGAGGGTGACGATGGCGTCTTTGGCCTCGGCGGCATTGGCCATCTGCACGAAGGCCGTGCCGCGAAACTGGCCGCTGCGCGGATCGTTGAGCAGGCGAATCGATTTGACCGTCCCCGATACGGCAAACAGGTTGCGAAGGTCTTCTTCCGTCACTTCAAAGGCCAGGTTGGATACATAGACGTCTCGTGCCATGGGAGATCCTTTGTCGAAGGCGCCGCACCCTATACCGTTTTGCGGCATAACAGGGCTTCGCATGTTTTCTGTGACTGCTGTCGCGCAATAAAGCTTAACACAGCCAAAGGCGCTGGAAGTTAATGATAAAAGGTGGCATGCTGTCAAGCGGTTTGTCAGCAACATGTGTTTGTCAGCAACAAGGGCCACGGAACCTTTTGTCAAAAATTTTGAAAGTTATTCCATATCAGGCAATTACACCTAAAGTCTAATAAAATGATTGAACTTTGAAGAAGCCCTGGAAGGGTGAAAATTTTTGCGCTGAGGGTCTTTTGCCCACCGCTTCAGGAAAGTCCCATGCCCAACGCCCATGTCCGCCACATTCTGCTGGCGACGGAGGAAGAAGCCCTGCAGCTCAAATCCCGGCTGGATGCCGGGGAAAATTTCTCTGCCTGCGCCAGTCGCCATTCCCGCTGTCCCACCGGTCGGCGCGGTGGCAACCTGGGGCTGGTCATCCCGGGTCAACTGGTGGCCGAAGTGGATGCGGTGGCATTTGGCGGCGAGCTGCGTCGAATCCACGGTCCGGTTGAATCCTCTTTCGGCTATCACCTGATTCAGGTCATGGGGCGGGCCCAATGATCCACGGCTTCAAGTCTCACCGTCCGCTTGCCCGGATTTTTCGCAGCCTGTACCTGGGATCTGACTTTCAAGGAGTTTTATGACCGAGGCCAATCTTCCTTTTCAGGCCCTTACTCCGGCCTTCATCATGGATGCGGTGGAGAGTCAGGGCTATATCTGCGACTGCCGTACCCTGGCTCTCAATAGCTACGAAAATCGCGTTTACCAGGTGGGAGTCGAAGATCGGGAACCCCTGATTGCCAAGTTTTACCGGCCGCAGCGCTGGACCAATGAACAGATTCTTGAAGAGCACCGGTTCTGTTTCGAACTGGCGGAACATGAGCTGCCGGTGGTGGCGCCGCTGACCAATGCAAGTGGCGAAAGTCTGTTTTGCTACGGGGATTTTCGTTTCGCTCTCTACCCGCGTCAGGGCGGGCATGCGCCGGAATTTGACAACCTGGACAATCTGCTGGTTCTCGGCAGGCTCCTGGGGCGGATGCATCGGATAGGTGCACTACGTCCTTTTCAACATCGCCCACGACTGGACAGCGACAGCTTTGGCCATCGGAGTGCCGAACTGATCGAAAAGTGTTTCGTTCCCTCGGAACACCGGGACAACTACGCCGCCTTGACGGCGGATTTACTGCAGGCTGTGGACGGGATTTTTTCTGAAATGGAGCCTCTGGATTATCTGCGCGCCCACGGTGATTGTCATGGCGGCAACATTTTGTGGCGGGAAGCGGCACCGCATTTCGTCGATTTCGATGATTCCCGCATGGCCCCGGCTGTTCAGGACCTGTGGATGATGCTATCAGGAGATCGCATCCGGCAGCAGTGTCAAATTGCCCAACTGGTGGAGGGGTACAACGAATTTTTCGATTTTCAGACCCGTCAGTTGCACCTTATCGAGGCGTTGAGATCCTTGCGCATTCTGCATTTCAGCGCCTGGCTGGCGCGACGCTGGCACGATCCGGCCTTTCCCCGGCATTTTCCCTGGTTCAACACGCCCCGTTACTGGGGCGATCACATTCTCGAGCTGCGGGAACAGATAGCCGTCTTGAAGGAGCCTCCATTGCAACTCCCTTGAACAACGGCGGCGACCGGAAACCGTTCGCCGGCACAATCAGAACACACACAATCAGAAAAACATTGACAAAAAAACCCGCTCTTCCTAGAATCGGCAGTCTTTCAAGCGGGAATAACTCAGTGGTAGAGTGTCAGCTTCCCAAGCTGAAGGTCGCGGGTTCGAATCCCGTTTCCCGCTCCAGTAAAAGCA
>SLLR01000070.1 GCA_007134025.1 Desulfuromonadaceae bacterium
AGGCCGGAACATGATGGCAGCGATGTCTCCGTGAACACCGAAGACCAGCGGCAGGCGATTCGACGCCTTGCCGAGTTTTTTTATCAGGTGCTGACGCTTCCCGAGCCGCCCGCTGTGGATGCGGACTGGGCATCGGTAGATTCGGCCCAAACCCTTTACGCCGAACTGATAGCGCTGCGACAAGCCTTGTACGCGGTCTCCGTTGGCGATTTTGCTTCGTCGGTAGCCCTGCACGGTTATCTGGGTGGAACCTTGAAAGCCCTGCAGGCCAACCTGCGGCATCTTGCCTGGCAGGCCCGCATGGTCGCGTCCGGCGATTTTTCCCAGCGGGTCGAATTTATGGGCGAGTTTGCTGAAGCCTTTAATTCCATGGTGATTCGACTGGATCAAACGCTTTCGGAATTGCAGCACAAGCAGGAGGAACTGAGCCGGATCAATCAGGATCTGCTGCGGGAAATTGCTTCTCGCAAACAGGTCGAGGAGGCTTTGCGGGAAAGCCGGGAAGCCCTGAGGAGGCAGGCGACCACCGACGCCCTGACCGGTCTGTGCAACCGGCGCCGGTTTAACCAGGTGGCCGAAGAGGAACTGGAGCGGTCCCGGCGCTACGGACATGTGGTGTCAATCGCCCTGTTTGATGTGGATTTTTTCAAGAGGGTCAACGACACCTATGGCCACGATCAGGGGGACCGGGTGCTGCAGATGGTGGCCCGAACCACTGAAGAAGCCCTGAGGCGCAGCGAAACGCTGGCCCGCTACGGGGGAGAGGAATTTGTGGTTCTGCTGCCCGAAACCGGCGCCAGAGAGGCGCAGAAGGTGGCCGAGCGGTTGCGGAGAGCCCTCGAGGAGGCCGTTCTGGAAACGGACAAGGGGCCTGTTGCGGTCACCGCCAGCTTTGGGATCGCCGACCTGTCGGCGCCGGAGGCAACGGGAACCCCGGAAAAAGATCTGTCGGCACTGATTTCGAAAGCGGACCGTGCCATGTATGCGGCCAAGGCCGAGGGACGCAACCGGGTCCGACGCTTCGAAGCGGAGCTGTTTCATGGGTGGCCCGTGGGGACCTAGGGGGCTTGAAGAGCCGGCACGATTCATCAACCGTTCAGGAGGACGGAGATGCAACAAAAACTTGCGGAAATAGCGGACCGGATTCGGGAAATGCGCGAACTCTCCGGCATCGCTGTGGAGACATTGGCCGGTGCGGTGGGAGTGCCGATTCCGGAATATCAGCGCATCGAGAGCGGGCGGCAGGACATGTCCGTGGGATTGCTGCACCGGATTGCTGCAGAACTGAAGGTGGATTTGGGGCTGCTGCTCAGCGGCGAGGCCCCTCGAATGAAGGTTTTCTCGGTCACTCGCAAGGGCCGGGGGGTTCGCGTCGAGCGGCGCAAACAGTACGGCTATCAGAGCCTGGCGGCCAACTTTATGGACAAAAAGATCGAGCCCTTCATGGTGACTGTCGAACCGGCGCCGGACCCCGACACACTGGAAAAGAACAGCCATGCGGGGCAGGAGTTCAATTATCTTCTGGAAGGTCGCCTGCAGGTGGAGATTCACGGTAACCGCATCGTCCTTGAAGAAGGCGATGCGATTTTTTTCGACGCCAGTTACGGTCACGCCATGCGGGCTCTCGATGGCCGTCCGGCGCGGTTTCTGGCTGTCATTTACTGACGCTGTCGGCCCCGCTCCTGTCGGGGGTGGTTTATTTCACTAGGGAGTGAGAGCATGGCCTGCTTGCTTGAACGCTTTGTCGATCGTAGCACTTTTGATTCCTATGAAGAATTTCGCGACAATATCCGCATTCGAGTACCGGATAATTTCAACTTCGCTTACGACGTTGTCGATGTCTACGCCGCCGAACAACCGGACAAGCGGGCCCTGGTCTGGTGCGATGATCACGGTGAGGACCGAACTTTCAGCTTTGCCGAACTGAAATATTACAGCGACAAGGCCGCCAACCTGTTTCGAAGCTACGGCATTCAAAAGGGCGACCATGTCATGCTGGTGCTTAAGGGGCGCTATGAATTCTGGTTCTGCCTGCTCGGGCTGCACAAGATCGGAGCCATCGCCACCCCGGCGACTCACATGCTGACCGCTAAGGACATTCGCTACCGAATCGGCGTGGCCTCCATTCCGATGATCGTCAGCCTGGACGACGAGGGCCTGGTGTCACATATCGAACAGGCCCAGCAGGAGAGCGGCGGGCTGCTGCAACACAAACTGCTGCTGGGCGCTCCGCGGCAGGGTTGGGGCAATCTGGCCATCGAACTGGAACAGTCAGCGGCGCGTTTCGAGCGCCCCAAGGGTGCGGCCGGCACGGTTAACGAGGATATCAGCCTGGCCTATTTTTCTTCGGGTACAACCGGCTACCCCAAGTTGATCCACCACGATATGGCTTACCCCCTGGCCCATATCCTGACCGCCCGCTACTGGCAGAACAACACCGACGACGGCCTGCATTACACGGTCGCCGACAGCGGCTGGGCCAAAGTCGTGTGGGGTAAGATCTACGGCCAGTGGATCTGCGGCAGTGCGGTGTTTGTGTACGATTACGACAGGTTCAACGCGGCCAATATGGCCGCCATGGCGGCCCGCTACGGGGTGACGACCTTTTGCGCGCCGCCGACGATCTACCGTTTTTTGATCAAGGAAGACCTGTCCCGCTATGACTTTTCCGGCTTGCGCTACTGTGTCGTGGCCGGTGAACCCCTCAATCCTGAAGTGTACCAGAGGTTTCTTGAATACACCGGTCTCAAGCTGATGGAAGCCTATGGGCAGACCGAACTGGTGGTGACCATCGCCACCTGGCCCTGGCTGGAGCCGCGTCCCGGCTCGATGGGTAAACCCTGTCCCCTGTACGATATCGTTCTGCTCAACGACGAGGGACGGCCTTGCGAGGTGGGTGAAGAGGGGGAGATCTGCATTGCCATCGAGGGAGGGCGTCCCCTGGGGCTGTTCTGCGGCTATTACCGGGACCCGGCCAAAACCGCCGAGGTCTGCCACGACGGCTACTATCGTACCGGTGACATGGCCTGGTGCGACGAAGACGGTTATTTCTGGTTTGTCGGCCGGGCCGATGACCTGATCAAAAGCAGCGGCTATCGAATCGGTCCTTTTGAGGTAGAGAGTGTGCTCATGGAGCATCCCGCCGTTCTGGAGTGCGCCATCACCGGCGCCCCCGATCCAGAGCGGGGCCAGGTGGTCAAGGCGACGGTGGTGCTGGCCAGGGGCTACCAAGCCGGCCAGACCCTGCGGGAAGAGCTGCAAAACCATGTCAAGACGTCCACCGCACCGTACAAATATCCTCGCATCGTCGAATTTGTCACCGAGCTGCCCAAAACCATCAGCGGCAAGATTCGGCGGGTGGAAATTCGATCCCGGGAACACTTGGTTGGCGACGGAGCTGCGGACGGACGCTGAAACGGTCCCTTTGCCGACATTTCGGAATGTCCCAGCAAAAAAGCCGCAGCGACCGCTGCGGCTTTTTTGCTGAGACGATGCTAAAAAGAACGATTTACTCGGGCAGCACCACGCAACACATCAGTTGGACCCGGCGGTTCTGGTAGCGACCTTCTTCCGTGTCGTTGTCGGCAATCGGCTGGGTTTCGCCATAACCGCGGGCAATCAGTTTGGCCCTGTCCAGACCGTAGTCGTCGATGAGCGCCTGGCGAACCGCCGCCGCCCGCCGCTCGGAAAGACGCAGGTTGTAGGCGGCGCTGCCCCGGCTGTCCGTGTGCCCGGAAATCACGATGAAGGGCACGTCCTCATTGGCCCGCACAAAGGCCGCGGCCTTGTCCAGTTCCGATCGGTATTCGGCGCCGATGACATCGCTATCAAAAGCGAAGTTGATGTACAGGGTCAGGGTCAGCGGGCAACCGGTTTCATCTACGGGGACACCGAGGGGCGTATCGGGGCACTGGTCCAGGTAGTCGGGTACGCCGTCACCATCACTGTCAATGGGGCAGCCTCGGCCGTCGACGGCGACTCCGGCGGGGGTATCGGGACAGGCATCCAGGTAATCGGGCACACCGTCACCATCACTGTCAATGGGACAGCCGTGGCGGTCGACGGCGACTCCGGCGGGAGTTCCGGGGCAGCGGTCCAGGTGATCGGGCTCACCATCCCCGTCGCTGTCCGGCGGCGCAGCGGCGACAGGAGGCGGAGTTGCTCCAGCCAGTTGAAACAGGAAGCCGGCGGTGTAGAGCAGATTGTGTTGGGTTTTGCCTTCAATGGCCATAAGATGCCGGGCGTCGGCGCGAAACGCGACGTTGTTGGCAAAATAATAGAGCAGCCCGCCGCCGTAGTTGGCCATAAGTTCATGGTTGCTGCTGAGATTGTAGCCACCGACACCGGCGGCCAGATACGGAACCAGCCGGTTCTGAGGCAAAAAGCGATACAGGCCGTCCAGGCGGTAGGTCACCAGGCTGGTGGAGCCGCCGGAACCCTTTTTGTCCAGACTGGAGCCGGCCAGAACCGTCTCCAGGCCGAAATGCTCGGTCAGGTTGTAACCGATACCCAGGCTGTAGGCCGGGCTGTCTTTTTCGACGGCCTGGTTGCCCTCCATACGGATTCCACCGAGCATGGGTGAAACGGTAAACACACCGGCCTTGACCTCGGCCAGCGCCACAGCAGGCAGCAACCAGCAGCACAGCAGTAAGAGTGTGATGAAACAGCCCATTCTTTTCATGTTCTACCTCCACAAAAAATGTAATACCTGTCGGGTCCGCAAAATGCGGACCCGGCGAAATTATAACTCTTCAAAGTTCACTTACAAGAGCAGAGAAAAATAAAGACCCATTCCCAAAAAGGGCCGCGGCAGAACCCGGTCGGGCTAAAGGTTTCGGATCCGATTTCCGGCAAAAAAGCGCTCGCGCTGCCGACTACGGCTCGGAAGTCGGGGCGGCCATGGAGGCGCAGCCGATGGCGCCGTTGTGCTGGGGATGGAGGGGAAGCACCAGTTGGGCGCTTGTGGACTGGCCGAGGAGGGTGCGAAAGGCCTGGTTTTTCGCCACCCCGCCGGAAAGAACGATGCAATCCTGAGGAAAACGGCGGAGCATGGGCAGCACCCGTTTGATGAGAGTCTGATTGACGCCGGCACACAGGCGGGCCATGGAATGGCCCTCGATGATTCTGCCGATCAGTTCGCTTTCGCCAAAGATGCCGCAGGTGGCGTCCAGAGAGACCGGATCGGCGTGGTGGCGGGCCAGCTCTTCGAGGCTGAGGTCGAGAACCTTGGCCATGTTTTCCAGGTAGCGGCCAGAAGAAGCGGCGCACTTGTCGTTCATCAGAAAATCGACCAGGGCGCCGTTTTCATAGCGGATCACCTTGGAGTCCTGTCCGCCGAGGTCGAGCAGGGTAAAGGTGTCGAGGCCGGTCTGAAGTCTGGCGCCGGCTCCATGGGCCTGGATTTCGGGGATCACCCGGGCTCCGATCAGGTCGATGGTGTTGCGACCGTAACCGGTCACCACCAGAGGACAGCGACGCCATTCCCCCTGCTCAGGCAGGCCTAATGCGTCCAGGCGCAGCAACAGCCGGCCCTGGCTCAGGGAGGCGTACTGCTTATAGAAAGGGATGGTGGGAAAATCCCGCAACCATAGCACCTTGTCGCCGTCAAGGGCGGCGAATTTGACCTGGCGGCTGCCGAGATCGATGCCAAGACCGGTCATGACCGTCTCCCTGCGACCATTTCCACAAAGCCCTCGATGCGGATGCGGGTGCGGGCGTCGAGGGGGCCGGGACGATCGCCCTCCAGGGTCAGAATGGGCAGCTTAAGGCGCTGCCGCACGATCAGGTCCTCAATCTGCCGAAAGCAGAAGGACTGGACGTAATGGATGACGCCGTCCACCTGGCGCCGGGCGAGTTCCTGTTCGATATCCTCAAGCCGCACAAAAATATCGTAGGGATAGGTGTAGCGCCGGTACTGTTCGACCAGAGAATCGGTGGCGTAAGGCATGGAAAACTGGCGCTGGGTTTCGTTGAAGACGACGCGGGCGCCGCAGCCTTCGAGAGCCCGGTACAGATCGGTGAAGATCGGCGGCACTCCCATATAGGCGAGCCGCAGTCGGCCGGACTGAGGTCGGCGCCGGCGGGCCTGCTCCAGAAAAGCATCGACCTCGGCTTCAAAAGCGTCGGGATTGCCGTTCATATCTGAAGTGCAGACCTGAAAATAGTGGTTTTCCTCGCCGCTGACCCGGTCTTCCTGCCAGGTGAGGCGATCGATCTCGTGAACCTTGCGGCGCACCTGGTCGAGGCGCTGGCGGGCGGCCTCAATACGGTCGCCGTCCACGGCAAAATGGGCCGCCAGTTTGTCGATTTCGTGGGCCAGGGTGAGGGCCGAGCGGTCGTAAGGGAAGGCAAAGGGCACGGTTCGGACCCCGCGCAGCTGCAGCACCTCCATAAGGGCCTTGGTGTTGGAACAGTCCCCTTCGGTGACGGCGATGATCTCCTCGATCCCCTGCTTCAGGGTGGCCCCGTACAGCCCTTTGATCCAACCGCAGATGTTGCGGGGAAAGCCCGCCATTTCCGCCTCATCGATAAGATTGTGGCAGGCCGGATCAGTAATGAATATATTGTTCAGGTCCACGGGTCTGCGACCGGCGGCAATGAGGATTTCCAGGGGAATGGTGGTGGTGAAACCGACCGAAGATTGGGCAGAAGCAGACACGGTATTCACGACAGCTTTCGATGAGTGGGACACTGGGGATTAAGCCCTTTTTTGCGGAGACGGTTCGGCAGACCAGTACGGGCTTTGGGATCAGCAACGGGTCAGGTCGGCGGTTTCTGCTCAGTCGTGGCGAATGAAGAGAAAATAGATGACGATGAAAATCAGCACCAGGCCGCCGCCGACGAAGATCAACAGGGTTTCGGACATGATACCGTCCACGGCCGTTCCCCGGCCCAGAGTATGATCAACCAGTGCGGCGAAGCCGGCCAGTGCCAGCAGCGCCGCCAGAAAAGCATAGCGGCGAAAGTAAATGGCGATCAGGCTGATCAGGGCCAGGGCGCCCAGAAACCAGGGATGGTAGATCAGGTCGCCGATATTCAGGCTGCCGAGAAGATCCATGGCCCGCTCTGTTTCCAGATAGTTCATCCACTTGGTGACAAAGGAAAAATCCATGGGCAGCTCCCGAATCCGCAGGCGAAAGACGCTTGGTAAACGAAAATCGGAATTATAGCAAAAACCATTGGAAAAACAAAGCTTGAAAAGGCCTCCGATCTTGACTTTCGAGGCGGTTTTCCCCTAGGATGCTCTTTTGTCTCAGGCGGGTATTCATGGAGAAGGGGCGTGGCTGAACGGGCAATTGGCATTTTTGACTCGGGGGTGGGCGGTTTGACCGTACTCAAGGCGCTGCGAGAGGTTTTGCCTGCGGAGCGCCTGTACTATCTGGGTGATACGGCCCGGGTTCCCTATGGCACTAAAAGTTCCGGCACCGTCCTGCGTTACGCTCAGGAAGCTGCCGGTTTTCTGGTCCGGCACCGGGTCAAAATGCTGGTGGTGGCCTGCAACACTGCTTCGGCGGTGGCGATCGAGGCGGTCGAACAACGCTTCAACCTGCCGGTGATCGGCGTTATCGAACCCGGCGCCCGTCGAGCGGCTGCCGTGACCCGCAACGGTCGGGTCGGAGTGATCGGCACCGAAGGCACCGTTCGCAGCGGCGCCTACAGCCGGGCGATTCGCGCCCTGGACGAGCGTATCGAGGTTTTTGCCGCCCCCTGTCCCCTGTTCGTGCCGCTGGTCGAGGAAGGCTGGGGGGAGCACGAGGTGGCTTCCTTGGTGGCGCGGGAATATCTGGCGCCGCTTATCGACCGGGGCATCGACACCCTGGTGCTGGGCTGCACCCACTATCCTCTGCTGAAGGCGACTCTGCAGCGGGTTCTTGGTGCGAATGTGACCCTGGTCGATTCGGCGACGGAGACTGCCCAATTGGTCGCCAGCCTGTTGGGCAAGCGGCTGGTTTTGCGCCGCGGCGAGGCTTGCGCCCCCCGTTATTTTGTGACCGATGAGCCGACCCGTTTCAAGCGGGTCGGTGGGGCCTTTGTCGGCGTGGAACTGGGCGATGTGACCCAGGTCGATCTGGGGCGCGCTCATGGGTAAACGGCGCCCGACGGAGCGGAGCAGCAGAATTCCGCTGCCCAGCCCGGTTTGTTGGGGAAAGGATTCAAAAAAATGAAGTGGCTCTGCAGGGATCGTCTGCTGCTGCTCGGTCTGGTCTCGCTGTTGTTGATCGCCGTGGGCGTGATGCTGTACCGGCACGGTATGGAGACCCGTTCCGGGCCGGCAGTTTCTTCTCCCCGGGCCGACGGGGAAGGAGAACGGGAAGTCGCCCTCTATTTTGGTGCCGTCGACGGGGTCGCGCTGGTGGCCGAACGGCGAGTAATCAAGGGGTGCGCCGACCACACCTCTTGTCTTTCTGCGACTCTCGGCGCGCTCATCGACGGCCCGGCTGGCGACCTGGTGCCGATCCTGCCTCCTCGCACCCGACTGTTGGGTGCCAGCGAACGGGAGGGCGTGGCAACCGTGGATTTTAATAACGCCCTGATCCTTCAACATCCCGGCGGTTCGGTCTCCGAACTTTTAACCGCTTACGGGCTGATCAACAGTCTGGCGGAAAATTTCCCCCATATACGCCAACTGCGGGTTCTGGTCGAAGGCGAACCGGTCGAAACCCTCAAGGGTCACGTCGACTTGCGCCAGCCCCTGACGCCGGACTTCCGCTACGCGCGGTTCCCCGATGGCCGTCTACCCGATCCAGCCGTGCTTGAAGCGATCGAAGACTACCTGCCCAGGTCGGAGAAGGAAACCAACCCATGAAAGACTTTTGTGCCGCTTTGCGCCAGCGGGTGCTGGTACTGGACGGTGCCATGGGCACCCTGCTGCAGGAGCGCGGGCTCAAGCCCGGCGCCTGTCCGGAGCAGATGAATCTCACCGCTCCCGAGGTGGTTGTGGGGATTCATCGGCAATATCGGCAGGCCGGGGCCGACATCATCGTAACCAACAGTTTTGGCGGAAGCCGTAGCAAGCTGGCTCATTACGACCTGGCCGAACGGGTGGCCGAAATCAACGGACTGGCGGTAGAACTGGCCCGCCAGGCTGCCGGAGACCAGGCTTTTGTGGCCGCCGCCATCGGCCCTACGGGCCGTTTTCTGGAGCCGGTCGGCGATGCCGGTTTTGACGAAATGGTCGCCATATTCGGCGAGCAGGTGCGAGCCTTTGCCGATGCCGGTGCCGACCTGATCACCCTCGAAACCTTTCTCGATATCGCCGAACTGCGGGCGGCGGTTATTGCCTGCCGGGAATTTTCCCGGTTGCCGGTCATGGCCCTGATGACCTTTGAAGACGGAGGGCGTACCGTGCTCGGCACTTCGCCGCAGGCGGCCGCGGTAACCTTGGACGGTCTGCAGGTCGATGTCATCGGTGCCAACTGCGGCCTTGGTGTGGAAGGCATTCTGGAGGTGCTTCGGCAGATGCGCTCCGTGACCCACCGGCCTCTCATCGCCCAGGCCAATGCCGGGCTGCCCAAGCTGGTTGATGGCAAAACCGTGTTCAACGCCAGCCCCGCCGAGATGACGGTCTGCCATCCGCAGATGCTCGAACTCGGGGTTCGGGTGGTGGGCGGCTGCTGTGGCACGACGCCGGAGCATATTCGGGTGATGGCCGAAGATCTGGCGGGTCGGCAGGCCCCCTGGACGGCACCTGCGCGGCGCTGTTTTCTTTCAAGCCGGACGGCGGTGACCGAAGTCGGTGTCTCGGCGCCCTGTGCCATCATCGGCGAGCGCATCAATCCCACCGGCCGCAAAAGCTACGCTGCCGAGCTGCGCGAGGGCAAGACCGCCTACATTCGTCGGGAAGCACAGGAACAGGCAGCGGCCGGGGCGCATCTTCTCGATCTGAACTGCGGCGCCCCCGGCGTCGACGAACCGGCGGCTCTGGAAAGGGCGGTACTGGCGGCGGTAGGAGTGACCGACCGGCCGCTGGTCCTTGATTCTTCCGACCCGGTGGCCCTGGAGCGGGCTCTGAAAGTGGCCGACGGCAAGGTTCTGATCAATTCGGTCAACGGCGAGGCCAAAAGCCTTGCCGCGGTACTGCCCCTGGCCCGAAAATACGGCGCGGCGGTCATCGGGCTGGCACTGGATGGGCGGGGCATCCCCGAGACCGCCGAACAGCGCCTGGCCGTGGCCGAAGCCATTCTGGACGCGGCCCTCGAAGCCGGCCTGCCCCGGGAGGACGTTATCATCGACTGCCTGACCCTGACCGTTTCTGCCGAACAGAAGCGGGCGATGGAGACGATCGGCACTTTGGCCCTGGTCCGGCAGAAGCTCGGTCTGGCGACGGTGCTGGGAGTAAGCAATATTTCCTTTGGCCTGCCTTGTCGGCCGATTCTCTCCGCGACGTTCTTTGCCATGGCGCTGCAGGCGGGTCTCGCTGCCGCCATCATCAACCCCAAAGACGGGCCAATGATGGACGCCTACCGGAGTGCCATGGTGCTGCTCGGCAAAGACCTGCGGGCGGAAGCCTATATTGCCGCCTACAGCGATGTGAAGGTCGCATCGGCCCCGGCTCCGGCCGCCGCCGATGCACCCCTTCGGCAACGTCTGGCCTCGGCGATTATTCAGGGCGACCCGGAAGGGGTGGTCGAATTGGTCGAACAAGCTCTTGCCGAAGGTCTGAGCGCCAGTCAGATCAGCAACGAAGGCCTGCTGCCCGGTCTGGAAGAGGTCGGTCGCCGGTTCGGCGCCAACCAGGTTTTTCTGCCCCAGGTGATGCTGTCGGCGGAGACCATGCAGGCCGCCTTTGGCCGTCTCAAGGAAGAGCTTTCCGCCGAAGGGGTGGCCGGTCTGGGGCGGATTCTGATGGCCACCGTCGAGGGGGACATTCACGACATCGGCAAAAACATAGTCTGTACCCTGCTGGAAAATCACGGTTTCGAAGTAGTCGATTTGGGCAAGAACGTTTCCGCGGCGACGATTGTCGAGCGAGCCCGGGCGCTGGAGGTCGATGCGGTGGGGCTCTCGGCCCTGATGACCACCACCCTGCAGCAGATGCAAGTGACCATTGACAGACTGCGCGAAGCCGGAGTCACTGTTTTCACCATGGTCGGCGGTGCGGTGGTCACCCAGGACTACGCCGACGCCATCGGCGCCGACCTGTACGCTCGGGACGCCCTGGAAGCAGTGGACAAGATCAAGAAATTGTTGAAAAAATAATGCTTTTACAGAAACCTGTGGTGGGGGCGGGCAAAAATTGTGCTTTGCAGGCAGGAATCGGTTGGCGGAAGCACGTCCTCAACATCCTGATCGGGACATGGAGGTGACCTATGTTGGGCGGGTTCAATCACAACTTTCGTTACAACGGCAAGCTGTTTCATGTTCAAACCGAGGATGGGGGCTTCAAGAGTCCGCGCATCGTTACCCAGCTGTTTTACGGGGGCACGGTACTGGCTTCCGCCAAGCAGAATTATGAAGAGATCATTCACGAGGATGATCTGAAGCGGCAGGTTGAAAGTCGTATGCAGGAGCAGCACAAGGACATTTTGCGGCGCCTGCGCAATGGCGAATACGACGAGATCATCAGTCGTCTGGTCAAGGATCCCTCGCCGCGCAACGGCACCAGCGACCTGGATGGACTCTCCGCGGAGACGACCGAGCCGAGCAGTTCCCCGGACCAACCGCTTGTCGATCTGGATGAGCTGGTTTTTGCTTATCTGGCCGGCAACGACCGGCGTTACCAGGTACAATAAACCTCAGGGGCCCTGGCGCGTCGGCCATCGTTCCCGCCAGCCTGTCCGCCCGAAGCCGGGCAGCCATCAGGAAAGGAAGTTTTCGTCAGATGTTGACCCATCAGCAAATTCGGGAACTGGAAGAAACCGCCTGCCACCTTCGAGTGGAAGTCCTCAAGATGCTCCACTCTTCCCAGTCGGGACATACCGGCGGCAGCCTCTCGGCCATGGATGTCATGGCCGTTCTTTTTTTTCAGCGGATGCGGCATAACCCCAGTCAACCCGCCTGGGAAGACCGGGATCGTTTCGTGCTTTCCAAAGGTCATGCGGCACCGGCTCTTTACGCCTGTCTTGCCGGCAGCGGCTATTTCCCCAGGGACGATCTCAAAACCCTGCGGCGACTGGGCAGCCATTTGCAGGGCCATCCCGACATGCGCAAGACCCCCGGCGTGGAAGTCTGTACCGGCTCTCTCGGCCAGGGTATTTCCCAGGCCGTCGGGCTGGCTCTGGCGGCGCGGCTAAATTCACGGGATAGCCGGGTCTACACCCTGCTCGGTGACGGCGAGATGCAGGAAGGCCAGGTGTGGGAAGCTGTCATGAGCGCGGCCCACTATAAACTGGGCAGCCTCTGTGCGATTGTCGACCAGAACGGCCTGCAGATTGACGGTGCCGTTGAAAATGTCATGAATGTGGGCCCTCTGGGTCCCAAATTTCTGGCTTTTAACTGGCATGTGCTGGAGGTGGACGGCCACGACATCGGGGCCATCAGTCGGGCTTTTGACGAGGCGGAAGCCGAGACGGAGCGGCCCACGGCCATTATCGCCCGCACCGTCAAGGGCAAGGGGGTGCCGTTTTTTGAGCACAAGGCCAGTTACCATGGTGTTGCGCCCAGCGATGACGAGCTGGAGCTGGCCCTGCAGGCCCTGTCGCTGCACTGAACCGGTATCGCCAGAGTCTTTGGCGACCTGAAAATCTTGCGGTGAAGTCGCGAATTTCCACAGAAGAAAGAGAGTCGCAGTGAGCGAAAAGATAGCAACCAGAGACGCATATGGCCAGAGCCTGGTGGAGCTGGGCCGGGAAAACAGCCGGGTGGTGGTGCTTGACGCCGACCTGTCCGGATCGACCAAAACCAAACCCTTCTCCCAGGAGTTCCCCGAGCGGTTCTTCAATGCCGGCATCGCCGAAGCCAATATGACCGGCATGGCCGCCGGTCTCGCCGCCGCCGGCATGATCCCCTTTGCCTCGACCTTTGCCGTGTTTGCGGCAGGGCGGGCCTTTGAACAGATTCGCCAGTCCATCGCCTATCCGGGGCTGAACGTCAAGATCGTGGCCACTCATGGCGGCATCACCGTGGGAGAAGACGGCGGTTCCCACCAGTCGGTGGAAGATCTGGCGATCATGCGCAGCCTGCCGAAGATGACCGTTCTGTGCCCGGCCGACGGCCCGGAGACGGCAGCCGCCATTCGGGCCGCGGCGGAGTATCACGGCCCGGTTTACATTCGTCTCGGCCGCGGCAAGGTGCCGGTGGTGTTTGAAAAGGGCTGCCAGTTTACGTTGGGCAAGGGCGTTACGCTGCGGGACGGCAATGACCTGACCTTTATCACCACCGGTTTGATGACCGCCGAAGCGCTGCAGGCGGCGGCTATTCTGGGCGAGGAAAACATTGCCGCGCGGGTGGTGCATTTGGCGACCATCAAACCGCTGGATGTGAACCTGGTTCTCAAGGCGGCGCGGGAAACCGGCGCGGTGGTCACGGCTGAAGAGCACTCGGTCATCGGCGGCCTCGGCGGGGCGGTTTGCGAAGCTCTCGCCGAAGGGTATCCAGTGCCCGTGGAACGGGTCGGCCTGCGGGACGTGTTCGGTCAGTCGGGAACAGCGGAAGAACTGCTGGCTCATTACGGTTTGACGGCGGCCCATCTGGTGGAAGCGGCGGAACGGACCCTGGCCCGCAAATAAACTCCCTGCGATGAAACGAAACAGCTATGGTGCGCAAACGACAGGTGTTGCTGGTCGATGAGGACCTGATTCGCGGACAGGCGGTGGTGGCCCTGCTGGAAGAGCAGGGTGTTGCGGTGTCCTGCGTACACAACGGCCAGGCGGCGCTGAAACGCCTCGATGCCGAGTTTGTGGATCTGCTGCTGATGGATCATCAGTTGCCGGATACCACCGGACTGGAGCTGTTGCGGCGGATTCGCGGCCAGGACGAGACCTTGAATGTGATTCTGATTGTGCCCGCCGACGGCACCGACACGGCCGTCGAGGCTCTGCGCCTTGGTGCTTTCGAGTGTCTGAAGCACCCCTGTGATGCCGACGAACTGGTACTGACCGTCAGCCGCGCTCTGGAAACCGATCAGCTTAAGCGGCAGGTGGAGCAGCTGCGCTCCTTCAGTGACCGGGATTGCGGCATAGACAAGATCATTGGCACCAGCCGGGCCCTGCGCCAGGTGCTGGAGGTGATTCGCAAGATCGCCCGCAGCGAGGCTGGAACCGTGCTGATTCAGGGAGAAAGTGGTACCGGTAAAGAACTGGTGGCACGGGCCATCCATTGCGAAAGTTCCCGCGCCAACCAGGCATTCATGGCCATCAACTGTTCGGCAGTGCCGGAGACGCTCCTTGAGAGCGAACTGATGGGACACGAAAAAGGCGCCTTCACTGACGCCAAAATACAGAAAAAGGGTCTCTTTGAGCTGGCCGACGGTGGCACCGTGTTTCTCGACGAGATCGGTGACATGAGTCCGGCCACGCAGGTCAAACTGCTGCGGGTTCTGGAGGAGCGCACATTCCGCCGGGTCGGCGGTGTTCGGGATATTCAGGTCGATGTGCGCATCATCTCCGCCACCAACCGGGATCTGCTCAAGGCCATGGAAGACGAGTCATTTCGCAGTGACCTTTACTACCGCATCGGGGTGATTCCGGTTCACCTGCCGCCGCTGCGGGAGCGTCGCGAGGACATTCCGTTGCTGGCCGAGCATTTCATTCAACAGTTCAACCGGGAGTTCGGCAAACAGGTGCGGGGCATATCGCGGATGGCGGAAAAGATCTTGCTGGAATACCCCTGGCCCGGCAACATTCGGGAATTGAAGAATGTGATCGAGCGGGCCATCATTCTCGAGTGCGGGGAGCAGTTGCTGGTGGAGCATCTGCCTCGAGAAATGGTGGACAGAACCGTTGGTTCCCAGGCCGGGCCGCTCAATTTTCGACTGCCGGCGGAAGGGATCGATATCGAAGACGTGGAACGTGAACTGATTCGGCAGGCTCTCGAACTGGCCGAAGGCAATCAGTCGAGAGCGGCCAAGTTGCTGAATCTGGGTATCGACGCGCTGCGTTACCGAATGAAGAAATTTGATTTTCTGTAAACAAAAAAACCGGCCTTGGCCGGTTTTTTTGTTTACAGGGGGGATGCTCAACTCACCCCAAAGCTTCGAGAATGCTTTTACAAAAAGCCGGTAGATCGTCGGGCTTGCGGGCGGTGATGAGGTTGCCGTCCCGTACCACCTCCTGATCGACATAGCGGGCCCCGGCATGGATCAGGTCGTCGCGAATGGCGAAGTAGCAGGTCACGGTCCGGTCCCGCAAAATGCCGGCCGAGGCCAGCATCCAGCCGCCGTGACAGATGGCGGCGACAATCTTCCCGGCCCGGTCGGCATCCCGGACCAGATTGACCATTTCAGGGTAGCGGCGCATGCGATCCGGGGCGTAACCCCCGGGAATGATCACGGCGGAGAAATCGTCGCCGCTGACCTCCGTCATGGTGGTGTCGGCCAGCACCGGGTAGCCCAGCTTCGAGGTGTATTCGCGGCGTTCCGGTGCCACCACCACCACCTGCAGGCCCGCTTCGCGAAAGCGCAGCAACGGGTACCAGACTTCCAGTTCCTGATACAGATCCTCGACAAGAATCGCGACACTTTTTCGGGTTCGAATCATGAATCCATCCTTTCGCTGATGACTCGGCCCGCAGGGGCTGGTGCAGCTTTTTTCTCAGGCTGCCGATGATTATTAAGTCTCTTCGGATTCGCCATAGCGCTTCAGATAATTCCGAACGTTGACCTTGCGGGCCGTGTTGGTCGAACTCATATAGCGGATCGTGCCGAATATGGGCCGTCGCGGTCCCCAGGCCCGGTCAAAGCGGCCCAAGCACCAGCCGATACCACTGTAACTGTTGGGGTCCCGCCCGTCCAGTGCGAAACGGTCATTGATTTCGATCAGGGTCTCCAGGGCCTGCCGGGGCGAAGGGCTCCACTCCAGAATCTTTTTCCCCCACAGCATGCGCAGATAGTTGTGCATTTGACCCTCCCGCAGCAGCTGACGCTGAGCGGCGTTCCACAGAGGGTCGTGGGTTCGGGCCTGAACCAGTTCCGCCGTGGAATACAGGTAGGGGCGCGGATCGTCGGCATGGCGTTCAAGGGTTTGTTGCGCCCAGTCGGGCAGGGCTTCGAACTGCTGATAATCGTCTCGTAACTGGCAGAACAGATAACCGAGCTCGCGCCAGGTGATGAGTTGGTCGAGAAAGGCTTCGGTGTTTTTATCGAGACCCCACCAGCCGCTGCGCTGACCCCGGCAGTCCGGGGCGAGCCGTCCCGGATTCCACCGACCCAGCTCCAGCAACTGCTGCACCAGTTGGTGAGAACCGATATGCCCCCAGCGCAGGTGAGCCGAAAGCTGGCTGGTGGCCGGCTGCTGCGGCTGATTGCGCTGGTCGGCATACACGGGCAACCCTTCCCCGAGAAACCGTTGGAACAGCTCATCGGCGGCCCGATAGCCGCCCCTGCTTTGCACAGGCTTAACCTGCCCGTCGATGGGCAGCTGGCTCAGTCCGGACCGCGAGCCGTAAAGAAGATCGCCAGCGGTGGCCGCCGCCTCGGCCAGCGCCGCGGGAAGCTCGGTCAGCCGAGGCAGAGAAACTTCGGCCAGGGGGTCGGCGAGGGGCATGCTCAGCAGATGGCCGGGCAACTGGCGTTGCAGGAAGCGGCGAAAGGCGTAGGCGGTGCTGAAAGGCTGTTGCGCCGCTTGCAGAGGCAGGATGCCGTTGCTGTCCACCGCTTCCAGGGCGACGGGCAAAACCTCGGCCACCCGGGCCAGTTCTCGGCGTTTTTCCAACAGGGGGTGAGCATCGGTGACCAGCAGGCAGCAGTTCTCGGCAAGGCGGCGCAGCCCGGCTTGAATCTGTTGCGGGCGTTTTTCGACCCAGGGAATGTAGGTGACAGAGCGACCCTCGAAATGGCGGTTGTTATCGGCCATCCCGTCCAGGGCAAAATGGTGATGCCGCACACTGGCAAAGGGATCGTCGCAGGCCAGGGTTTCCAGGATCAGCAGGGGCTTGTGCCGTTCCAGAGCCCTTTGCGTGGCATGCTGCAGGGCAAAATTCCATAGCGGTCGTCGAGCGCTACGCATCCAGTAGAGCACAAACTGCGCAGCGCTGTTGGGTGCCAGGGTATTGACGACTCGCAGGCGCTGGCTCGGTATCGGCTGCATCAGAAACTCCCGGTTGGTGGTCGCCCACGAGAAGCCCGGGGCAGAGCTCAAGTAATGGTCAAATCCAGCGTTTTTTTCTGAAAAAGAAAAACATGCCACCGCTGGCGCACAGCATCAGCAGCAACAACAGGGGATAGCTCCAGCGCCAGTGCAGTTCGGGCATGTGCTCGAAGTTCATGCCGTAGATGCCGGCGATAAAGGTTAAGGGGATGAAAATGGTGGCAATGATGGTCAACACCTTCATAACCTCGTTCATGCGGTTACTGATGCTGGAGAGATAGAGGTCGAGCAGCCCCGACAACACATCACGAAACGTCTCCACCGTGTCGAGGATCTGGATGGTGTGGTCGTACAGATCCCGCAGAAAGATTCCGGTGCTGTCGGCAATCAGCGGCGACTCCATGCGCTGCAGGCCGCTGATGAGCTCCCGCAGGGGCCAGACCGCCTTGCGAAGCAGAATCATCTCTCTCTTTAAATGGTGAATTTTGTTCAGCGTTTCCGGGGCGGGATGGAGGACCAACTCGTCCTCGAGCTGCTCGATGTGGTCGCCGATCTGTTCCAGGACGCCGAAATAACTGTCCACCGCCGCATCGAGCAGGGCGTAGGCCAGATAGTCGGCGCCCCGCTTGCGAATCCGCCCCTTGTTATTGCGTAGCCGTTCCCTTACTTCCTCAAAAACCGGACCCGGTTTTTCCACAAAAGACAGTACCGTATTACGGGTCAGAACCAGGCAGACCTGTTCGGTTCGTATGCTGTCCTTTTCCGGTTCCAGATGCAGCATTTTCAGGACCATGAAGAGGTAATCTTCAAAATCCTCAAGTTTCGGCCGGTGCTCGGTATTGACGATGTCTTCCAGCACCAGGGGGTGCAACGCAAAGATGTCGCCAATCTTTTCCAATAGCGGCAGATCGTGTACCCCGTCCAGGTGCAGCCAATGTACCGAAGCCGCATCCGGAGCAGGCCGGCAGAGATCAACGGGGTCGGGGGACAGGGCGGTCAGCGCCTGCGCATCGTAGTCCATGCGTTGCAGCACAACGGGGGTTTCCCGCGGTCGGCCGACATGAATCAGGGTGCCGGGGGAACGGCCGGCCTTGTGGGAGGTTTTTGCCAACAGTTTTTTGCGGGGCGCGTGACGATTGGAATTTTTTTGCGGCATGCAGGTCTCCTGGAATTGAGGGCGGCGTAAAGGCATTGCCGCTTCAATGGGGACGGTCTGTTCCACAAAGCTTGCGGGCCGCCGACTCGATAGCCTCGCGCAACTCTTCGGGACGTACCGGCTTGACAAAGATGGCTGACGGGCCCAGGGCCTGGGCCCGAGCCAGGACTTCGCCGGAGCAGTAGCCGCTGATAAAAATAATCGGTACCGAACTGTGCCGGCGGATGCGGCAGGCGGTTTCGATGCCGTCCATCTCGCCGGTCAGATTGATGTCCATCAGCACCACGTCGGGACGGTCCACGGCCAGCAGTTCCAGAGCTCTGCGACCTGTGGCTACAGGCTCAGTGGTGGTAAAACCCATGTTTTCCAGGGCCAGATTCATGGCCAGGGCCGTGATGGCTTCGTCCTCGACCAGCATGATTCGAATTTTTGCTTTTTGCTTCATAAACGACAGGATATGGTTTTAGAATAAAAAATTGAGCAGTTAATTGCAAAGCGGACGATCTTGGTTCGACCTGAATGCTTTGCTGCTGCTTGCTGTTTTTAAAAAAGAAAAAAAGAAGTATTCGTTAAAAAATTAAAAAACATGAATAAAGATTTGACCGTAATGCCTTATTGTTATTATTTTAATAAATAAGTCTTATCTTAAGTTGTCTGTCGAGCTAAGTAAAGCGTTTTATGCTATCCTGAAAATGCTTATAATCCAAGGGGCTTATAAGTTTCTTGTAAAAACCGCTTAAATTTATCAAATCAGAAAAACACTTTGGGGCTTTAAATATTTGGAATGATTTGTGGTTTGTTGAGAACCAACGGTAAAAGTGTGGATCTAGCTTGGTTTGATTGCTGCGATAATCAACTTTTTTTCAAGTGAAGTGATTGGACCGGTGCCGGCAATCTTCATTTGAAGTCGCCTCATTGTGAATCGGTTGTTTTGACGGAGAAGACATGAAGACCTTACTGGTGCTTGAGGGAGGCAACCACGATACGCGGCAACTCAGGGGGCTGCTGGCCGAGCAGGGTTACCGGGTCAGTGCCCTGCGTGAGTGTTGTTGGCCGCTAGAGAATGAGTCACAGCTATTGAGTCGAGATGCCGGAACGCTGCTGGTTCCAAGGCCGGTCGGCAGTTTTCGTTCCAGCCTGGACGGCAAGCTGCTGGGCATCAACCGGGCCGGCGCCGAGATTCATGGCTACGGAACTCCGGAACAGATGATGGAGGAGGTGAACCGCGTCGGGCTCGCCAAAGCCCTCTACGCCCGACCTGAACGGCGGCAGGAGTTGGTTGATGAGGTTCTGGAAAGCGAGGACTGGCAACTTTACGAAGAACGTTTTCGCCGTCGGGACGGTACCCTGGTTCACTGTCTTTTTCATCTTCGGGCGGTGCGCGATGGTGACGGTCGCCCCGTTGAACTTGAGGGATTTATTGAAGATATCAGCGCCCGCAAGGCGGTTGAGCGGGCCCTGCAGTTTACCCAGTTCACCATTGACAACACCAACGATCAGGCGTTTTGGATGACCGAGGATCATTGCTTTTTCTATGTCAACGAAGCCGCCTGCCGCTCCCTGGGTTACAGTCGGGAAGAACTGATGGGAATTTCGCTGTACGATATCGATCCGGATGCGACGAAGAAGCTTCTTAGCGACGACTGGCGCCGTCTTCGTGAGCAGGGCTCCAGCATTCTGGAAAGGCGCCACCGTGCCAAGGACGGGCGCATCTACCCGGTGGAAATCCGCGCCAATCTCGTGGTCTTTGAAGGCAGGGAATACAATTGTGCCTTTGCCACCGATATCAGCGAGCGAAAGAAGACCGAGGAGCAGGTTCGGGCCTCTCTGCTGGAGAAGGAAGTTTTGCTGCGGGAGATACATCACCGGGTCAAAAACAATCTGCAGGTGGTTTCAAGCCTTCTCTATCTGCAGTCACAGAAACTTGCCGACCCCGAGCTGAAAAATCATTTTCTGGAAAGCCAGAGTCGAATCTGTTCCATGGCCCTGGCCCACGAGCAGCTCTATCAATCCAAAAATCTTTCCGAAGTCAGCCTTAAATCCTATGTGGAGAGCCTGGTCAGTCAGTTGCGTCAGGTGTTTCAGATGGCCGGTCAGCAGATCGACTGTCGTACCGAGATTGATGCCGTGGCGCTGGATATCGCCAAGGTGATTCCCTGCGGGCTGTTGATTACCGAATTGCTGTCCAACGCATACCGGCATGCTTTTGCCGACGGCAGAAACGGCGCCATTCGGATTGCCATCGAGGAGCGGGAAAACAAGCTGCTGTTGACCGTTGCCGATGACGGGATCGGGCTGCCGGCGGGATTCGACTACCGCCAGACCGCTACCCTTGGTATGCAACTGGTTCGGGCCCTGTGCAATCAGCTTAACGGGGTCATTGAAGTGGAAAATCAGCGAGGAACCCTGTTCCGGGTAACTTTTTCTCCGTGACGGCGTCGGCGCGTTCGTCGGCCCGTTCCCGGTTGAGGTGCGAAGATTGAAAGTACGTATTCTGATCGTAGAAGACGAAGCCCTGACCGCCCTGGCGCTGCAGAAGCAGTTGCAGAACCTGGGTCACGAAGTATGCGGCGTGACGGCTTCCGGGGAGGAGGCCGTCACTCTGGCCGGTTCCTGTCGACCCGACCTGGTGCTGATGGACATACAGCTTTCCGGCGCAATGACCGGCATAGAGGCCGCCGGCCAGATTCGACAGGCCTTTTCCCTGCCGGTGGTGTATCTGACCGCCCATGCCGATGAGAGGCTTCTGGAGGAAGTCAAAAAGACCTATCCCTATGGATTCCTGCTCAAGCCTTTTGACGAGAGAAATCTGCGCATCGGGCTGCATATGGCGATGCACCAGCGGGCCACGGAGCAGCGGGCCACGGAAAGCGAAGAACTTTTTCGCCTGGTTACGGAGAGTATCGATGATATTTTTTGGCTCACCAGCCCTGATCTGTGCAACCTGTACTATGTGAGCCCCGCCTACGAAGATCTATGGGGGCGCTCCCGGGAAAGTCTCTACCACCAGCCGAAATCGTTTCTGGAGACCGTCCATGACAAAGACCGGAGCCGGGTGGAATCGTTGTTGCTGCAACCGCTCCAGGAAGGACGGGAGTTGGAATACCGGCTGATTCGGCCGGACGGCTCTGTCCGCTGGGTTCGGGACCGCCGCTTCGCCGTGAACGACGGGCAGGGGCGCTGCTTTCGAGTGGCCGGCATCGTCACCGATATTACCTGCCAGCGCCAGTCCCGGGAAGAGCTTCTGGCACTCAATAACAAACTGCACCACCAGGCCAACCACGACATGCTGACTGGATTGCCGAACCGCCGCTTGTGTATTGACCGCCTCAAGCAGGCTCTGGCCCACGCCCGAAGGTTTGGCGGTAAGGTTGGCATGCTTTTCATCGATCTCGACGGGTTCAAGAGGATTAACGACCGTTTTGGCCATCAGGCCGGCGACGAGGTTCTCAGGTTGATGGCCGATCGAATTCGAGAAACGCTCCGTGAGGTGGACAGCGCCGCCCGTCTTGGGGGTGATGAATTCGGTGTGGTCCTCACCGGTCTGACCCATGCAGAAGATGCCGAGCAGGTGGCGAGGAAGATTGTTCAAAGTATCGACAAGGCGTTTACCCTGGGCGGCAACTCCTGTGCTCTCAGCGCAAGTATCGGAGTTGCTGTGTTTCCCGTGCATGGCCAGACCCCTGATCAACTGATCAGTGGCGCCGACAAGGCCATGTACCAGGTAAAAAAGTCGGGGAAAAGGGGGGTTGGCCTGTGTCTGGATTCTGTTGCGGGTGACGATCCCTGAGCCTCGGCAACGGAAACGGCTTTTGCCGTCCACAGTTTCACTCGTTGATGGTGGCGGGATTCTTCCGGACTGCAGATTGGTCCGAAAGCGCAGTTCCCTGATCGAAAAAGCGCAACGCCCGTTCGATGCGGGCTCGAAGGCGAATATAGTTGAGGGGTTTGTGCAAAACATCGAAGAAGCCGAGGCGGAGCAGAAACGCCTCTTCCTCCGCGGTTTGATTCGAGGTCAGAGCGATGACCGGCAGGCCCCCGTCGACACGGCCTTGAGTCAATTGTTCCAGCACAACCCGGCTACCGACCATTTTCATGTCCGTGGCCGCGAGCAGCAGGCGGGGAGCATCCTTGCGGACGATGCGAACCGCCTCTTCCACAGTGCCGGCAAACGAGGGGGAATAGCCGTCCTGTCTCAGAGCACTGTAGATAGGGGCGCGATACTGGTCCTGGTTTTCGAGAACCAGCAAGCGGGTTTCGGCGGGAAGGTCCTGTCCCGGTTCCTGCAGATAGAGGCACTTAATGGCTCTAAGAATAGCCGTCGGAGTGGCCAGAACCGGTCGAACATGACGGCCGGTTTTGAAAGCCAGGCGGTCAAGGGTGTGAAAATCAAGGGGGTTGCTGATGGCGATTTCGGCCGTGGTCTTTCCCGCCCCGAGAGGAACAACACCCAGTTTCATGGCGGTGTCGCAGTCGATGAGCCGAAGGGCCTCCTTGGAGACGGTCACCTCGTCCAGATTTTCAAGAAACGGTAAACGAAACTGCCGGGAGAGGATGGCGATCACATCCCGGTCGCTGATCAGCCCCCGGTCTTCGAGGATTTTTCCCAGAGCCAGGCCCGTTGTCGCCTGGGTCGCCAGCGCGGATTCCAGTTCGGGCCTTGAAATAACCCCCGCCTGCAGCAGGATTTCACCAAATTTCTTATGGGTCCTCATCGAAAAAACCTCCCCAGTGAAGAGCCGGACAGAAAACGTCTGTCTAATTAATGCAAGGATAGAGCCACCCGCGTGGCAAGGATTTTCATTCTGCCTCTGCTCGGTTTTTTCGGGGTTTTTGCCTTTGTCGTTGATTTTTCAGAAACGGGGTGTAAATAAATTCGACAGAAAAAAGGCTTGATTGTTTGGTTTTGGCGGAGAAGGGGATTAATTTTGTAAGGTTGTTCGACTTTGGTCGCTTTCCGTTTCTAGCGACGTCCGGCAACATACGGACGGAGCGGGTTTTGCGGCCAACTCATTCAGCCCCGGGTTGCCCTGGAGTTTCAAATTATGCTGTGCCCCCTGTGCGAGAATCCTCATAACGTTTTTTTCCTGCAAGACCGGCGTCGGGTCTACTGGCGCTGTCAACAGTGTCTGCTGGTTTTTGTGCCGGCCTTCTGGCACCTGGATTCAGGGGCCGAAAAGGCCGAATATGATCTTCACCGCAACGATCCCGAAGATACGGGCTATCGGTGCTTTCTTTTGCGGCTGAGCGTACCCTTGTGTGAGCGGTTGCCAGTTGCTGCCCGCGGTCTCGATTTTGGTTCCGGACCCGGGCCGACCCTGGCGCCGATGCTTGTGGAATCCGGTTTCAGGATGGCCCTTTACGATCCCTGTTACGCTCCCGATAGCTCGGTGCTGGAAGAGTGCTACGATTTCATCACCTGCAGTGAAGTGGTAGAACACTTTCGTCTTCCCGGCAGGGAATTCTGCCGTCTCTGGTCTTTGCTGGTGCCGGGGGGCTGGCTGGGGATCATGACCAAGCTGGTGATCGACCGGCAGGCTTTTGCCCGCTGGCACTACAAGAACGATCCGACCCATGTGGCTTTTTTCTGTCGTGACACTTTCGGTTTTCTGGCGAAAACTCTAAATGCCCATCTGGAAATTATCGAGCCGGACGTCATCCTTCTGCAAAAAGCGCTTTAATGCTCCATTCTTCTCTTAAAATCCCTGGCCGGGGATCCTCATGCTGCTGTTGCAGCGGCCAGCCATTACAATAGTTCCTTGGCATTAGATTCAAAAATTCATATAAAAAATTAAAACAATGTGTAGGAGGATAGTGGCGAAAAGAAAAAAAGGGCTTTTGGCCTCTGTCGTAGTGGGGGTGCTGGCTTTGGGCTGGCGGTATCCGCTGCTGGGCTTTGTGGTGCCGGCGGTGATGGCTGCCGGACGGTCTGCCCGCAAAAAGCGATCCACTCTCCATGAATAGCGTCAGTATATTAGCTTGAACAAAGTAGATAGTTGTAATATTTTGCGGTTCGGTGTTGTATTTGAGTTTCGAAACACACCAACCGGCGGTCGCA
>SLLR01000073.1 GCA_007134025.1 Desulfuromonadaceae bacterium
AGCAGACGGGCGTACTGCAGACCGAGATCGGGCACTTCGGCGGTGGTGATAAAAATGTCCGCAGACTGCCTCGCTCCGGGGGAAGAACCCTGCAGATTGCGAAGCTGGGCGCGGAGTTGGGCAATTCCCTCGCGCAGGGCCCGCACCTGGGGATTCTGTTCCGTATGGGAAGTCAAAAGCACCCCCAGTTCCACTTCCCTGGCGGTGATCTGACCTTTGAGGCGGGACATGGAGTCGATGACAGCCATGGCCTGGGCATCGATTTGAATCGCCTTGTTGGACTGCTGGAAGTCCCGCAGCGTATCCTCCGCCCTGACAAGATCTCTCTGAACCATGGCCAGGCGCTCTTCCAGAAAGACCCGCTCCCGGCCCACAGTATTGAGGTTGATGCGGGCGTGAAGCTGCTGCAGCTCCTCCACATAGGCGTTGGCAAGCTCGGCGGCAAACCGGGGGTCTTCATCGTCAACCTGGACGGTGATGAATCCGTTGTTGCGGTCGACCGAAGCGCTGACTTTATTTCTCAGAGCCCGGTAGGCCCCGTCCCGGCTTTCCCACTCAAAACGGCTCATGAGGTCGAAGCGCTCGATGATCACGTCGGCCACCGCACGACTCTGCAGCATGCCCACATAATACTCGGCAGTATCCGCACCCGGCGACAAACCGACCAGGGCCGCCATACCGCCCGCACCCGACATCATGCCGGCCAGACGTCCCTTGTCCTGTTGGGGGGGGATCAGTCGGGCGGTGGCGGTAAAGACGTTGGGCATGAGCAAGGTCACAATACAAGTCAACACGAACGTGACCGCAACGGTACCCAGAATAAGATACTTGTTTTTAACCAGCACCAGCACCAATTCAAGCAGATTGATTTCGTCGTCCACCTCGGGGCGCACAGGCTCGTTATCGTTGCACTTTTGTTCCTCGGTCATAAAATTTCTCTTTGGAATACGGTTTGCGGGACGCTGTACGCGAAGGGCAAATACCTTGAACTTTATGCATCCCGTGTTCTCGCTCAGCGTTATGGGTTTCTGTTCTTTTCGCCCGAATCAAACCATCGAGCAATGATGGTATGGTCTCTGTTTCACGAATCCATTGCATTTCGAGTTCATTTTTCGCGTTTTAAGATTCGGTCATGCAATGTCGCGGTGGCAAATCCTTCAACATCAATCGTCTCGGAGGAATTTTATCTGGACGAAGGGCTGCAGGATGGCGCTGACCGCCTGCAGGGACGGCAGGATTTCGTTGATCGCCTGGTTCCAGTTGCCCACTCCGCTACGCGGCACGTAGATGACATCACCGAGCTGCAGAGGAAAGGGCATGGCCAGCCCGCGCTGCGACTGGCGCAGATCAACCACCAGCAGCTGGCCGCGCGTTGCTGAGTGAGAACGGATGATGCGCACGTACTCAACATTGCCGCGCATCTCGCCTAAACCCGATGCAGCCAGAGCCTGATCGAGATTGAGGATACCGTTGGGCATGCCGACCGGGCCGGGTTTGCTGACCGCGCCGTAGACAAAGACATGCTGATTGCGATCGTCGGGCACGAACAGGGTGTCGCCGGGGCGCAGCCATACATTCAGATTGGAACGCCCCATGTTGAGCAGCTCGAAGATATCCACCGGCAGGGTTTCGTCATCACGAATCAAACGGGCGCTGCGCAGGTTAGCGGTTTCGAGCATGCCGCCTGCCATGGCCAAACCTTGCATGAGGCGATAAGGGCGATCGAGATAATAGGTGCCGGGGTTTCTGAACTGGCCGAGCAGATAGACCGGCTGACTGCGGAATTCGCTGATTTCCACCACCACCCAGTGCTCGCGCAGGTAGGCAGAAAAGGCGTCTTGCAGGCGCTGCTGGGCCTGTTCAACAGTCAAACCGGCCACTTCCACACTACCGACCATAGGCAGACGAATCATGCCCCGACCGTCAACGCGGCTGCCCAGTAGGCGCCCGCTGCTCGCCGGAATTGGGCTGCTCAGCTCTGGGCGGCCATTGACATTGACATAGAGGGTGTCGCCGGGTCCGATGATATAATCGATGGGCGGCTCGACGTCCTCAAAAGGATCAACCGTAACCTCTTCTTCTTCGATGACCGGGGACGTGATCTCCAACACCGTGCCGGGCGGCAGATCGGTGAAGGTGGTACAGCCGGAAAGCAGCAGCAAAACGAGCAGCGCCGGTAGCCTGTAGAGCAGGTGAAACTTCATAGATACTGGACTCCTGAAATAAATCTCCGACACATTCTTGAACCGTTAGACCTTCTGATCAATTTCTATGCCGAAAGATGTAAAACCAAAGTCAAATAAAAGATAAAACCTGTTGGTTAACGCAGATAAAAACGGATCAAGGGGGATGAAAGTCATAAATCTTTTATGGGCATTAAATCATCTAAAATTTTTCACTGCTTAAAACACTGAGGTCGCTGAGATAGCCAAAATCACATCAAAAGAGATAGAGGCGATGAATAGGATAAGACCATAAAACCAAGAAGGTTTTGCCTGGTGCTTTTGAACAATCCCCTGCATCCCCTTTATCCCTGTCAATAAAGCCACGAGATCTTTTGTGTCTCTCTCTGTGTCCTCAGTGATTCAGTGGTGACAGGCTTTTGAACTTATCCGCTCTTATCTGCGTTCGCTAAAAAGCCTTTAAGACCTTTCCTGCCAGCTACGAGCCGCCTTTACTGTCGATACGCCAGAGTGACCAGCGCCATGTGGTGGGTTTTGTCGTTACCGGAACGGAACTCGAAATTACGCACCCGGTCCACCCCGCAGCGCAGCAGCAGACTGAGGTGGTCGTTCATCTGCCATTCTGCTGTGAGACTGCCCTGGGTATGTTTTTCCAGTACGTCCTGATCGTAGCCGCGCCGCTCGAAGGCGGCGGTCAGGCTGAGAGAAACCCCCTCGGGCAACAGCATGCGCAACTCGGCGGAGGTGTCCTTGGCGCCGCCGCCGACGCGATGGCCCATGATATTGCCTTCGTGAGTATAACCCGACCTATAAACGCTGTGGCGGTACCAGACAGCGGATTGACCTCTTAAAACCGTAAGGTCGGCATGCTCCAGACGCAGGCTGAGGCGTCCCGACGGCTCGATGCGCGGCAGGTGGAGGCCGGCGATCCAGGCCTTGAGAGTGAAGAAATGGCCCGCCTCGTCCTCGCCGCCGTATTCGCCGTAGAGTTCGGCGCCCCATAAAAAGGGCAGCCGCAGCCGGGCATCGATAGCCGCCAGGGAGTTGCTGGTATCCTCGCCGCCTTCTTTGTTCTTGCCTCCCAAAATGGTGATGAACTCGGAAAAGTCGATATGCGGCACCCCCTTGCCGCCGAACTGAACGGTCCGCGAGGCGCCCAGTTCCAGCCAGGGCAAAGGTTTGATCTGGGCGCGCATGCCGGCAAAAAAGGGCCGGGAGATCACCCGGTCCCGCTCCAGCTGGCTCCAGAACACATCGAAGCGAAACGGGCCCAGGTATTTCAACACCCAGGGCAGCAGCACCGGTTGAGGATTGGTGATGCGGATCATGTCCAGAGGCTTGGCGTTGTTGGTCAGCACCAGTGCGCCGTGCCTTCCCTGCCCCCACCAGAGGGACTGGCGTCCGGCGGAAAATTCAAATGGCCCCAGCCCGACCGCCGCCTTGCCGTGCAGAATTCGAAAGGTGCCGCCGGAACCTTCCTGCAGCAGGATCTGCGGTCGCACACTGAGCAGAAAACGTTGGCCGAAGCGGGCTTCCGATTCGAACAGCAGCCGACCGTTGTGGTGCTCCCGGTGGTTGACGCCGTCGTTGTAGGTGTTGAGGGCGAACTGGCGGGCATCCACCGTACTCCCGGCAATGGTGGACTCTTCGCCCTGCAGATGAATGTATTCGAGGCGAAACTCCCGCAGGGGCTTAAAGTAGCCGCCGTTGCCGTTGCCCGGCGCCAGTTCTTCGGCAAAAAAGCTTTCCAGACGCTCGAGCAATTCCTGTACCACCCGGGGCGGTGAACCGGCATAGCTTTTCCCCCGGGCCTCCCGGACCTGGCGGGCCGCTTCCAGACGGGTGAAGGGCCGGGCGCCTTTCATCGCCGAATCGATCAGACCCAGGCCTTCGAGCTTCTCCAGCGCCGGATAGACCCAGCTGTCCAGGGGGACATTACCGGAAACCCGGGCGCCGACCGGCTGGGCAAACAGCAGACAGCATCCGATCAGCAGGGCGGCAAAAAGATTACGAATGTGTGTCATCCAACTCTCCGTTCGGTCATTGTTGAACCAATCCGCTAAAAGCACTCGATTCTTCGAACGGGCAATCTTTAACGGTCCGGCAATAAGCACCAAGACATGTTTGCAACAGATGTGTCCGCTACGGGTTACACCGGTCCGTAAAATTCCTGGTACCACTCGACGAAACGACGGACCCCTTCTTCAATGGGAGTCGCCGGCTTGAAACCCACCGCCCGGGTCAGATCCTCCACGTCGGCGTAGGTGGCCGGCACGTCACCGGGCTGCAGAGGCAGCAGGTTTTTTTCCGCCGTCCTGCCCAGGGCCTGTTCCAGGGTGGCGATGAGATCCATCAATTCCACCGGATTGTTGTTGCCGATGTTGTAGAGACGGCTGGGCGCGCTGCTGCTGCCGGGATCGGGACGGGAACTGTCCCAGTCGGGATTGGCCGTGGCGGTCTGGTCCAGGGTGCGCACCACCCCTTCGACGATATCGTCGATGTAGGTGAAATCCCGGCGCATTCTGCCGAAGTTGAACACGTCGATGGGCTTGCCGGCCAGAATCGCCCGGGTGAACAGGAACAGGGCCATGTCCGGCCGTCCCCAGGGTCCGTACACGGTGAAGAAGCGCAGACCGGTTACCGGCAGGCGATACAGATGGGCGTAGGTATGGGCCATCAGCTCATTGGCTTTTTTGGAAGCCGCGTACAGCGAGACGGGATGATCGACGTTGTCGTGCACCGAAAAGGGCATGCGGGTGTTGGCGCCGTACACGGAGGACGAAGAGGCATAGACCAGATGCTCGACGGCGTTGTGCCGACAGCCCTCGAGGATGTTCATGAAGCCGGTGAAGTTGCTGTCCACGTAGGCGTGAGGATTGATCAGGGAATAGCGCACACCGGCCTGGGCGGCGAGATTCACCACCCGCGCAAAGCCTTCGGCGGCGAACAGGGCGGCCATGCCCTCCCGGTCGGCCAGATCCAGCTGCACGAAGCGGAACCCCTCCCTGCCCTGCAGCCGATCCAGGCGGGCCTGCTTGAGGGAAACGTCGTAGTAATCGTTGAGGTTGTCGAGGCCGACAACCTCATCACCTCGATCAAGCAACCGCTGCGCCAGATGAAACCCGATAAACCCGGCCGCGCCGGTAACCAGAATTTTAGCCATGCCTTAAACCTCTATCTTCTAAAAAATCAGCCGCGCCGGCCGATCGCCATATACTCGAACCCGGCCTCACGCACCTGCCGCGGCTCATACTGGTTGCGGCCGTCGATGATCACCGGCTGTTTCATCAGCTTTTTCATGGCGACGAAATCCGGAGTTCGAAAGGGTTTCCATTCGGTGACCAGCACCATGACATCCACCTCCTTGAGGGCGTCGTACTGGTGCTCGGTCAGCACCAGATCCCCATTATCGAACCAGGCTTTGGGCAGTTGCTGCCGGGCCGCCTCCATAGCCACCGGATCGTAGGCCTTGACCCGGGCTCCCGCGCCGATCAGGTCGTGCAGCAGCACCAGGGAGGAGGCTTCGCGCAGATCATCGGTGCCGGGCTTGAAGGCGAGGCCCCAGACCCCGACCAGCAGGCCGCTCAGGTCATCGCCAAAGCGCTTGCAAAGCTTCTCGAACAGCACCCGCTGCTGACGCTTGTTGCGCTCGTCGACACTGCGCAGCAGTTGAGAATCGTACTGGCAGCTTTCGGCCAGGTGAATAAGGGCCTTGACGTCCTTGGGAAAGCAGGAACCGCCGTATCCGCAGCCGGGGTAGATAAAGGAATAGCCGATGCGGCTGTCGGAACCAATACCCCGGCGCACATTTTCCACATCGACATCCAGAATGTCGCAGAGATTGGCGATTTCGTTGATGAAGGATATCTTGGTGGCGAGCATGGCGTTGGCCGCGTACTTGGTCATTTCGGCATCCCGCACCCCCATGAAAATGGTGCGGTTCTGGTTCATGTTGAAAGGCCCGTAGAGCTTGGCCATGATCTCGCGGGCCCGGTCGCTGGCGGTGCCGACAATAATCCGGTCCGGGCGCATGAAATCGTCGATAGCCGCTCCTTCTTTGAGAAACTCGGGATTACTGACCACGTCAAATTGCACCTGCACGTCCCGCTTCAGCAATTCCTCCCCGATAACGGCCTGAACCTGCTCGGCGGTGCCGACGGGAACCGTGGATTTGTTCACCACTACGGCATACTTCTCGAGATTCCGGCCAATCTCACGGGCAACGGCCAGAACCTGGCTGAGGTCGGCGGAACCGTCGCCATTGGAGGGTGTGCCCACGCCGATGAAATAAAGATTCGAATCCTGCATGGCATCGACCAGGGAAGTGGAAAAACACAATCGCCCTTCACTGACATTGCGTTGAATCATCAACTCCAGACCCGGCTCGTAGATAGGAATTCGGCCCTCATTCAGAGCCAGGACCTTATCCGGGTTGGTATCCACGCAGGTCACATGATTGCCCATTTCCGCAAAACAGGTTCCGGTGACCAGGCCCACATATCCCGTGCCAATAACCGTTAAGTTCATGTTTATCCTAATTGATCTGAGAAGAAAGACGTTGCTGTCTGAAACCACAAAAAACCGGAGATTCATCGCCGGCCGGCATTCAGAGATGCTTTCTCAAGCCTGGCAGCGAGGCCGCCAGATCGGCTTTCAGGGTTTCAGCCCGGTGTCCGTCGCTGCCGAAACACCGATAAAGGCCCCGCTCGAGAAAGAGCTGGGTCCGGCGCTCAATACGCAGGCCGTAACGCCCGGCAAAACTGGGCAGATTTCCTTGAAACAGACAGCCCATGTTTTTCAGTTCCTGCACAAAAGCAAAAGATTTTGCCGTAGCCTCATCTTCCCCATCGTGACGGGCCTTTTGGAACAACCCGGCCAGATCACCCCACAGGGAAGAGCGGTGGTAAAGGCATGGGCTACGTTCCGGATGGGCCAGCAGGGGAATCAGACCCCGCTGCAGAATGCGGCGGATATTTTCCTGAATCAAAGTTTTTGGCGTTTTTCGGGGAGCTTCAACCAGCAACAAGCGGCTGTCGCCCAGGCACCGGGGATCATCGAGAAGCACCGGAAAGTATTCATCCAGAGCATATTCCATGCCCGGAATCAAGGTCAGGGGAATATCCGCCCGCTGCAACGCCCCTTGCAGCATGGCAACAGCCTGTGACACCTGGGACGGCCGGGTGTCGTAGCGGCCGAGCAGACAGTGGGGTGTGCAGCAGACCTGACGAAAGCCCGCGAAGGCCAGTATCCGGGCCATTTCCAGAGACTCGTTCAGGGTTTCGGGACCGTCGTCCAGGGCGGGCAGTATATGACAATGCCAATCAATCATCGAGATTTACGGCCCCGTTGGTTTTACTCAATACAGCCTCGACCGCTGGAAGTTGTAACAAAGATACCGATGGATGGCAAGCAAACTAATAAACTACTCATCTTGTCGCCAATCTTACAGGGTTTCGACCTTGATCCAGAGAATCCGTTGCCGCTGCAG
>SLLR01000074.1 GCA_007134025.1 Desulfuromonadaceae bacterium
AACCCGGTGCAGAAAACCGGCCACCAGCGGCGCGTGTTGGGCGCAGAGCAACCGCCACGCAGGGTGATTCTGGCGGAGCAACTCTAATGTGGCGTAGTCCAGTGACATATATCTCTCCCGGGTTTTTCCCTTACCATGCTGCGCCAGCTACTGCCGGGTCACTCTTCGTCAAAGCCATACTCCGCCATCAGATGATCCATGTCATCGCCAACGCCCCAGCCCCAGTTGTGGCCTTCGCTCCGGACACGTTCAAGCCGCTCGACAAAGTCGTCCTGCAGGTCTGACTCAAGCACCGCAATCGCCTTCAGCGCCTGCTCGAACATACGAACCAAGGCGTTGAAATAGCCTTCGTCATCCAAGCCGCAGTAGCCAAGCAGGTTCATGCAGGATTCGCAATAGAACACCGTCAGCTCCGCCAATCCTTCCGGTCGGCCTATGGCTTTCCTGTAATCGGAAATCGCCTTCTTGGCCTTGGCGACCGAGATACCCTGATTGCGCAGCACATCCGGACAAACCCAGCGGTCGATGGTTGTCTTGTAGGGTTCGAGAATGTCCTCACCCAGAGCGAAGCGGGCATGGAGAAAAGCCTGATTATGTTTACTGGCGGCGTACAGGTCCTGAACCAGGCCCAGCAGCGCCGAACGGTCAAAGTCGACAAGCCGGCGCTTGAGATCGGCCCAGGTCGGTTTTTTCTTGCTCGATTTTTTCATGAAATCCGCTATGTGCCTTTGGTAGCCCGAAAGGCCGAGTCATCGGCCAGATGCAGGTAGATGCGCCCGGTCAATTCGCCATTTTCGATGATCGCCCAACCACGACCGCAGACCGGATCGTTCTCCTCCTGCCCGGACCAGGAAAAATCAAACCGTGGAGCATTATTCCATTGCTCCACCCGACCATCGATATCCCCGGAGACCAGCCCGAACTGAAACCGTCCAGTTCCATCCGAGCCGATGCGGAAGTATCCCGGCACCTCCATGTCGACGTATTCCTGACCCCAGACTTCCATCTCGAAGATGCGCCATTTCCCGACAAATGTTTTCAACTGCTTCATAGGATGCCTTTCTGCGATCTCAATCTGGCCCACCAAGGTGTCACAGCACTTGTCATAGCCTTGTCACACTCGATGTCGCAAACCGTGTCGCGAACTTGTCGCAAGTCATCCGCCACCGTGCCGGGCCACCACCTGACGGCCTTTGTCGGTCAGCCGGTATTTCTGCTTGCTGCTGCGCGGCTTGTCGGGGATGGTCATTTCAATCAGACCGGCATCCAGAGCCGGGAGCAGGTAGGCCTTGCGGAAATGTTCATCGTCTTTCAGCCCGAGCGCCTCTTTGAGCTGTTGCCGGGTCATCTCTCCGACAAGAACCGAGAGCACTCGAACTTCCGGGGTAACTTCCGGCGCTACTTCCGGGGTCGAACTGCTCACCGTATCCAGAATCATCCGCAGCATGAAGGCGATGAACGGGGCGGAATCGGCCTTTTGGGTGCTTTCCTGAATAGCCTGGTAGTACTCGGCCTGGTGCTCGAAGATCAGGCTTTCCACCGGGATGTCGGCAAACAGGGCGTTCCAGCGGGCCAGAATCAGGCTCTGCCAAAGACGCCCCATGCGGCCGTTGCCGTCGGCGAAGGGGTGGATGAATTCAAACTCGTAGTGAAAGACCGAACTGGCGATAAGCGGATGGGCGTCGGTGACGGTCAGCCAGCCGAACAGGTCGGCCATCAAATGCGGCACCCGGTCGGCGGGCGGGGCCATGTGGATCACCTGCTGGCCCGCCATCACCCCCATGCCGCCATGCCGATACAGTCCCGCCTCGTCGATCAAGCCGGACATCAGAATCCGGTGCGCCTGCAACAGGTCTTTTTCCACATCGGGCTTCCAGCTGTCGAACCGGTCGTAAGCGGCCAGGGCGTTTTTCACCTCCTGCACCTCGCGGGGCGAGGCGATGACCCGCTTGCCCTCCAGAATCGCGGTGATCTGCGCCTCGCTCAAGGTGTTGCCTTCGATGGCCAGCGAGCCGTGGATGGTGCGGATACGGTTGATGCGCCTCAGCCTCAGCGCCCTCGCTTGATCGGTGAGCACGGACAGCCGCCCGATGGCCTCGCTGATCGCAGCAACCCGGTTCAGTATCACTGCGGTGATGGTGTAGGGCGGCTGGTAAGTGGAAGGCTTGATCATGGCTGGCTCCTCCGCTTGGCGGTGCGCACGCGGTAAAGGCGCTCGGTGAAACCGCCTTCGCTTTCGAAATCCTGCGCCAGACGTTCCACCTGCCGGTCGAGGAGATAGCAGGCAAGGTTCAGAAGCGAAAGAGCGCCGTTGGCCGCCAGACAGGCTGATGTCAAGGACGGACACGGGCGTTCACCGACCAGCACGGACGAATCGTTATCCTTGCCAGTCCGTGTCTGTCCTTGTTCGTCTGTGCTTCTTTTACGCTCCTCTTCCACCCAAGCCGCGAAATCTTCCACTGTTTGCGGCTTCTGCTGTTTGAAGCGCACCAAGGCGGGGTGGCTTGCTTCAAGCGTCGTCAGCCCTCGTTGGCGCAGAAAATCCTCATAATCGAGTTTCAGCTCTTCCAGGCTGGCGCGGGCCACCTGGGTGAGTTTTAGTTCGGTCTTTTTCGAGGTCGCCGATGCCTGCGATCCTTCGGCGATATTCTGCACCCCGCTCCGCGCCGCCTGCACCATTTGATCCTTTGTCCGGCTGAAACGGTCCACGTACCGGTCGCAGAACCGCACTGTGATGTCATAAACGAGCTGTGCCATCTGAAAACTCTTCAACTTGCGGTAACCGCCATGTTTGGGGATCAGGTCGGACATAGCTTTACCTCACACGAAGACACGAAGGCACGAAGGACAACCCATTTCGTCGTTCCCGCGCACAAAGGTGCTTGGCGCGGGTATGCAGCTTGCCACGCACGATGATACGGCCCCTGGTGAGGGAAAACTCTTCACGGACCTGGGTCGCGACATCCCAGCCCGCCTGCTCCAGTGCGGGAGTAATGAACTTGGTACAGATATCGCGCTCGGAAAGTTGTTTTTTATTCATCAGACCAACTTCCCCTGTTCTTTCATCCGCACACAAAAAGCTTCGAATTGTCGTCTCGCCAGCTTGAAGGGAACCGTTTTGCTGTTTTCCCAGCGGTTGATCGTGGAAAAGCTCACACCAAGCTCGTGGGCCAGCTCTTCCTGGCTGAGCCCCAGTTGTTGGCGGACCTCTTTGACCGTCTCCGCAAAATTTTCCGGTGCCTTTGCCATATCGTTTTGCCTCAATTGCTGGTGTCCCGCCAATTCACCGGCCACGAGCGAACGCAATTTGTCTGGTGTACAAATACGAAGATAAATATAGCAGGTGACAACGCATGTGGAAAGTGGAAAATTGGCAATTGCTTATCAACCAGTTTGCCTTTGATGACGCCAAACAGCGGTTGCAGGAAAAAATGCAGGACACCGGACGAGGTACGGAGAATGGGGGGTAAGAATGCGGAGAATTTTCGCTTTGCCATCCATGGCTTCGCGGCCTTCGGCCCGCACTGCGTGCTTCAGTCGGCGCAACCTGCGCCTTGGTGTGCAGGCGAAAGAAAAGCGGAAAATGACGGGCCGGAAGGTCAGATGGAATGTCGGAGATATAAAGAAAATGGAGAAGAGAGTGATGGCGGAGTTTTGAGGCTGCCCATCATAGAGCAGCCTCCATAATCAGAGGATCCATTTACGCTTGACATTCCTGAGGCTCAGGAGAAACAAGCCGACACAAAATAATGCAAGGATGACCAAGCTCAGAGGAAAAGACATGATATTCCCGCCATGGATGGCTCCGTGGAGCATGTCCGCTCCATAGGTCAGGGGCAGCGCGTAGGCCACTGGTTTCAAGAAAACCGGCAGCGCACTGATGGGGAAAAAGAGTCCGCACAGGAAAATCATGGGAAAGCGGAAAAAATTGGAGAAGGTCTGAGCCTCGAACACCTCGCTGACCGCCACCGCAATAAACAGTCCGAGGAACGTAGAAGCCACCGAGATCAGCACAGCCGCAGGAATAAACACCAGCCAGTTCACATGACCCAGATCGACCAGGAACGCCGCCATAAGGACGGGGATAAAAGCGTTGACCACCCCGAACAGAATCGCCCCACTGGTCTTGGCCAGCATCAGCAATTCAAGAGGGATGGGGGCCAGCAACAGCCGCTCGAAGGAACGGTTTTTTTTCTCAAAGGTCACGGTCACCGCGAGCAGGGAGGTCGTGCCGAACAAAATGGACAGGGCGATCACCCCCGGGAGTATCGAGGAAATACTCTCCAGTCCTTGGCCGGATTTGATGAAAAACATGCCGGTCCATGCCAGAGGAAAGATAAGCCCCCAGCTGATGTTCGGCGGTTTCAGGTAATAGGTGCGAAAATCCTTGGTCAATATGTTCCAGAAGGCGATCCAGTGTTTCATTGGTTTCCTCCCGGCCTTTCTTTCTCCCTGCGCATGACGTCCGCACCGACCCCGGTGATCCGGACAAAGATATCCTCAAGACTTGGTCTGATTCTTCTGGCCTCCGCCACCTCGGCCCCGCGATCCTCAAGGAATCGCACCAGCGGACCGACGCGGATAGACGCATCGGCTTCCACCTGAATCAATCCCGGTTGCGGGCTGGTGAAATTCAGGTCGGGAAATTCTCCCACGAGTTCGCCCAGAAGATCTTTCGAGCCGCTTGCGCAGCTGATCTGCATCACATGTTTTTCACGAATGGGCTGAACAAGGTTCGCGACGGTGTCGATCCGGACAATGCGACCGGACATGATGAAAGCGATTCGGTCGCATAACCTCTCCGCCTCCTCGATATAATGGGTGGTCAGAAAGATGGTCGTTCCATTTTTATGCAGATCGCCGATGAGCTGACGTAACTGCCTGGCGCTGGCGACATCAATACCGGTGGTGGGTTCATCCAGAAACAGGATTCTCGGCCTGTGGATGATTCCGGCGGCAATGGTCAGCTTGCGCTTCATGCCTTTGGAATAGCCGCCGAACTTGCGTGCCGCCGCCTTGGTCAGATCAAAGGCTTCGAGCAGCTCTTTCGCCCTCGCCTGGCGCTCGGTTTTACCCATGCCGTAAAGGGCGGCGCAAAAGCACAGGTTGTCAAAACCGGAGAGCTCCGGGTACAGGTTGCTTTCGTCGGGAACCACGCCGACCAGGTGTTGAGCGGCTCGCGGCTTCCTGGTGCAGTCGATGCCGCCGATATGAATGGTTCCGGCGTCAGGGCGTGCCAGACCGGTCAGCATATTGATGGTCGTGGTTTTGCCTGCGCCGTTGGGGCCCAGAAACCCGAACAGCTCTCCGGAATTCACCTCAAAATCGACCGCAGTGACGGCCTGAACATCACCAAAACTCTTGGCGAGCCCCTGAACCTTGATGGCAACATCGTTTTCAGGGTTTTGATGTCCGTGCCTCATACTTCATCTTTTTTCTCAGGTATTTTCTCACCCACCGCACACCTGTGTTCTGTTGCGGTCCCATGACATTCCCTGATCTGCTTCGGCGTGCATTCTTCCGCTTTCCCCTTGAGCCGCTCCGGGTTTTGGCATTCGCATCTCTTTGCACACATTTGCTGTCTCCTTTCTGTTAAGTGTCTGCGCACACGCTTTTTCGTAAGGCAAAAAAAGAGAGTCGCCAGACGGTTATCCATCCTTGTCCAGAATCCGCTTCGCCGTTTGACTCCAATCGGCAAGCGTGTTCTCGTTGACCCGATAATGGACAAAATAGCCTTGCTTGTCGGCGATCACCAAGTCAGCGTCCCTCAACACGCGTAAGTGCTGAGAAACCGCTGCGGGTGTGATATTCAGGGTTTTGGCCAAGGCTTTCACGCAGAGCGAGCGCCGCTTGAGCAGCTCGATCATCCGTACCCGCGTTTCGACCGAAAGGACCTTGAACACCCTGGCCGCTTTTTCCGTATCAGACATAATGCTATCCAATTCAATTAAGTCCATGCGCAGATAATTTATCAAACGTCGGAGATGTCGTCAAGATCTGGGACGAGTTTCAGGGCTTACATTGGCACATCCCAAAAAGGCAGATGGCCATACAACCGTTCGAATCGCCGCAGCGATCGCAGATTTTCTGGTCTGTTTCATCAAGGGCTGGACAGGGACGCCCATGCGATGTTGAATTTCCATGCTTGACGGACATTCAGCAATGTCCTATCTTTGTATGTACATTGTTGCAACATGACCATGGAGGACATCATGATCAAAACCCTGACCAAGCACGGCAACAGCCTGGCGCTGGTGATCGAAAAACCGATTCTGGAGCTGCTTGGAGCCGATGCGGAAACCCCTTTTGACATCACCACCGATGGCCAGGTGCTGATTCTTTCTCCCGTGAAAGACGCCGACCGCGGCGAGGCCTTCAAGGCTGCCCTCGACAAGGTCAACAGCCGCTACCCCAAGGCGCTGAAGAAACTGGCGGAATGAATCCATGAAGTTTCTCACCCTTGCCGAGGTGCTGGAGATACATCGCGACCAGATTTCCCGCTACGGCGGCGCTGCCGGGATTCGAGACATGGAACTTCTGAAATCGGCCCTGGGCATGCCTTCGGCGACCTATGGCGATGAATTCCTGCACACCAGCATCTACGAGATGACCGCCGCTTATCTTTTTCACCTGGTCAAAAACCATCCCTTTATCGACGGCAACAAACGGGTCGGCGCGGTGGCGGCACTGGTGTTCCTGGCCCTGAACGGCTACGATTTCGATGCGCCGGAAGACGTCTTTGCCGAGATGGTGCTGGCTGTGGCCCGAGGCGAGTTCGACAAAGCCGAGGTGGCCGTTTTCATCCACCGGTGGAGCCGCCCCTTCGCGTAACCAGCCTAATAAATTACTCCCCCCTTTCCTCTTACTTAGCCACGAAGGCCGTGAAGAGAAACCCTATGGCCCCTCAGCCCTGTGTGGGGAATCGCCTACTACGTTCAGGGCGTCTGCTCACACCCCGCTGCGCTCGCTACGCTTCGATGCCTGGCGCACCAAATAAAAAGAGGATTGCCCTGATGGGCAACCCTCTTTTTATTTGGTGGAGGTGGCGGGAATCGAATAATATTGAATTTATTAACTACTTTAGGACTTTTTCACCTACTACCAACACCGCTACCAACAAGCAATATGACAATTTTTAGCTCTCCGCCAATACATCCCGGGACAGCTGTGCAACAGGCCAGAATTGGTACTCTGGCGGACTAGATGGCGGCGCTCATCGGATGGTGATGACCTGCGGCAAAGGAAAAATAAGGTCACAGGTGTTGCAGCGGCCCGGAAGAGGTGGTCCCCGATTTTCAGACAGTGTGTTAAGGTGGCTTGCCACACACTGACGAAGGAGGAACACCCGTGAGCAATACCCGACGTAGACGTTTTTCAGCCGAGTTCAAAGCCAAGGTTGCATTGGAGGCAATCCGCGGTGACCAGAGCATCAGCGAACTGGCCAGCCGTTACGAGCTGCACCCCAACATGATCACCAACTGGAAACGGCAGGCCA
>SLLR01000055.1 GCA_007134025.1 Desulfuromonadaceae bacterium
AAAAAGCGCCAGATATGTGACCAGCATGAGGTAAGCAGCAAGCGACAATATCGGGTGCAGACGACCGTAGGTGGTCATGACGATATTAAGCCAGTAGAGTACCAGACCAAAAAAACCGACACCGGCCAGAAAACCGCTACGAAAGGAACGACGCTCCTCGTCCGTCAACAGGGGCACCAGACCGCACCAGGCCAGAACGGCCAGGTCCGGCCGGGGAAAGGAAAAGGCCAGCAGCAGACCGGAGAACAGCGCCCGGCAGTCGGACCGGTCGATGGGCAGGGCTGACAACCGTCTTAGCATGCAGGCTCCGCTGTCTCTGCCGGCGGCAGGGAGAGAACCCGGATTTTCCGCGGGCTGCGCTCGTCCCCCTCCAGGACACTCACCACAAGACCGCCGGCGGACAGTTCTTCGCCGGGGAGCGGCACCCGGCCCAGCAGATCCACCAGCCAGCCTCCCACGGTGTCGAATTTGTCCCGAGGAATGGAGAGGCGAAAATGAGCGGCAAATTCCTCGATATTCAACCGGCAATCCACCAGCGTGCCGCCTCCATCCTCGGTGACCAGCCATTCGTCTTCCAGGTCGTACTCGTCCTGGATATCCCCGACAATCTCCTCCAGCAGGTCTTCGATGGTAACCAGTCCCGAGGTGCCACCGTATTCGTCGATGACAATGGCCATGTGCATTCGCCGACTGCGGAATTCTTTGAGCAGTGCTCCGATTTTCTTTGACTCGGGGACGAAGAACGGAGTCCGCATCACCGACTCAATGGCGATCTTGTCCTCAGGGGTACCCCAGAACTTGAGCAGATCCTTGGCATAGATGAGGCCGACAATCCGATCAGTGGTTCCCTGATAGACGGGCAAGCGGGAATGCCCGGTCCCTATAACCAGCTTGAGAATTTCCGCCACGGTCGCTTCGCTGCTGCAGCAAACCATGTCGGTACGGGACACCATGATCTCCCGAACCAGCGTATCACCGAACTCGAAGATGGAGTGAAACATCTCTCCTTCCTCTTCGTTGATGATCCCCTCCTCTTCCGAGGCATGGATCATCTCCTGCAATTCCTCTTCGGAACGCACCCGCGGCCGGCCGAACAGCAACCGTGTTAAATAACTTCTTTTTGAAAACGCCCTGTCACCGGGACTGTCACCGTCCAACGATCTTTCTCCTCTCATCACCTTTGCCTGTCACAATTCAGGCAAAAAACAGGTACAAAAGGGCCGTGACAAGAATGCCCAGAACCCCTCCCACCAAAACTTCAGCCAGATTGTGAATTTTGAGATGAATACGACTCTGACTGAGCATGGCTGCGACCGCCAGCACCAGCAGACTCACCAGAGTACTGGTCGAAGTCAGAAAGGTTGCGGTAGCCACGGAAAAGGCAAAAGCGGCGTGACCGCTGGGCATGCCACCGTACAGAGGACTACCTCGCAAGCTCAGGGACTTGAGCAGCACCACCAGCAGCGTCACCACCAGCACCGAGATCACCGCCAGGTCACCGGAGGGTCTGGACAACAACGGGATTCCCTCTTTTTCCAGGGGGAAAAAGTAGTTGGTCAAAGCCAGGTAGCCCATCACCGCCGCCCCACCGCAGGCCATCAGCACGGCCCCGGCCGCCACGTCCTTGGCCCTGCGGGCCAGGGGGTGAAACTCCGGCGATACCATATCCACCACGATCTCCACCGCCGTGTTCAGGAGCTCGGCAAACAGTACCAGCACCATGCTGAAAACCAGCAGGATAAACTCAAGGGCAGACACATGCAGAAAAAGCGCCACTACCAGCACCGCCACGGCGACCATCAGATGACAGCGCAGGTGGCGCTGGGTACGGGCCGCCCAGAGGATGCCCTCAATGGCGCAGTTGAAGCTGGCCCAGACTCCTGTCGGTTTCATGAATAACCTCGAAAATAACAAAAGACTCAGTCGCCGGTCAAAAACTCGGCGGCGATCCCGTTGAAAAGACGCTCTTCCAGAGCTTCCATTTCAAGAGCCTGCTGTTCCGTGCCGCGCTCATGGTCATAACCGAACAAATGCAAAATGCCGTGAAGCAGAAGAAAATAGAGTTCACTTTCAAAAGACACCGCCGCTTCAGCGGCATCCCGGGCCGCGGTATCCGTTGAAATCACCACGTCGCCAAGCAGATGGGGGTGCATCGACGCGTCCGCGCCTTCCCGCATGGAAAAAGAGATCACGTTAGTCGGCCAATCCCGCTGCAGGTAGTCCCGATTGATTTGTTGAATCTGCCCATCGTCCACCAGCAGCAGCGACAGCTCGCCCTCAGGACATTCCAAGTCGTTTAAGATCTTCTGCGCTACCTTTTTTAGGGTCGTTTCCTCGATCTTTTGCTTCTTTTGCCTGTTCTCCAGATGAATCGTCACCGTTCTTCCTTTTACTCTGTTCTTTTTTCACCGCATCCTCTTTGCGTTCCTTGTGAACCGGTTCCGGGTAATCGATGCGATGGTGAAAAATGCCGGACAAAATACGATTAAAGCTCTTGGCGATATTGTGCAGATCCTTGAGAGTCAGTTCACATTCGTCCAGTTGACCGTCAATAAAAATGTTGTTGATGATCTTCTGCACCATGCCCTGGATTCGCGCCGGCGTTGGATCGGTCAGGGTTCTGCCGGCCGCTTCCACCGCATCGGCCAGCATGATCAAAGCCGCTTCCCGGGTCTGGGGCTTGGGACCGGGGTAGCGGTAATCGCACTCTTCAACCTGCTTCCCTGCAGCTTCGGTCTGCTTTTTGGCCTTCTCAAAAAAGAATTTCATGAGGGCCGTTCCGTGGTGCTGACGAATAATCTCCACCAGTTCTTCACCCAGGTTACAGGCCCGCGCCGTGTCGACTCCGTCCTTGACATGGGACATGAGGATCAGAGCGCTCATGGAAGGGGACAACTTGTCGTGACGATTTTCCTGCGCCCCGATGTTTTCAACAAAATAGAGGGGCTTGCGGGTCTTGCCGATATCGTGATAGTAGGCCGCCACCCGGGCCATCAACGGGTTGGCACCAATAGTTTCGGCCGCCGCCTCGGCCAGGTTGCCGACAATAATGGAATGGTGGTAGGTGCCCGGCGCCTGAATCATTAACTCCCTCAGCGCCGGCGTGTTCATGTTGGCCAGTTCCAACAGCTTGATATCAGTGGTGTATTTGAACAGGTTTTCCGCCAGCGGTACCAGTCCGGTAACCAGCACCGCGCAGAAAAAGCCGCCGATAAAACCGAATCCGGCCTTGTACAGCAACTGTGTGGTCAAAGGGTTGCCGGCCATCAGATGCAGACTCAGCACCAGCAGCACGTTGACCAATGACAGTTGCAGACCGGCTTGGTAGAGTGCGCTGCGTGCCAGGCAATGGCGCACAAAATGCGCGGCCGTCAGACTACCCGCCAGGGCGTAGAGAGTAATGTAGAGATTGTTGCCGAACATGACGCCGAGCAGCACCGAAAAAATCAGGGCAAACACCAGTGCCACCTCGGAATTGAGCACAATACGCACCAGCATGGCACCGGCGGCGAAAGGCAGCGCGTAATAGTAGCTGGTGGAATCGATATAGGGAAAGGCCGTCTCCATGGCCGCAGCCATAAAAATCGCCAGTTTGACGAACACGAAGAGCCCGACAAAAACCAGCACCAGAAAGAGCAGATCGCGGGTTTTAGGCCGGTACTTGGTGACATTGCGCTGGGCAAAACGGTGCCCGACAAACAGCAGCAGCAGGATACCGATAAACAGACCAGCACCTCTGAGCAGTCCGCTGAGCCAGCCACCGGCACCGCGCAGGGCCTTGATCTTGAGAATCTGATCTTCGGTGACCCGCTCCCCTTCACGAACCAGCATCTCGCCCCTTTTTATCTGCAACAGCACCGGCTTGACCTGCTCCCGGGCCAGTTGCCGGCGCTCTTCCGTTTCACTCTGGTTGAACGTGAGATTAGGCCGCAGAAGACGCTTGACGAGGTTGATCAGCAGATTCCCCTCGGCGTCGTCCCAGTGCTCCGACTGGCGTAGATGACGGCCCAGCAAAACAAGGGCCTCGTCGATGCCGATCACCTGGTCTGTATCCGTCAGGGTTTTTTCCTCATGACTGCCCAGATCGCGCACCACAATGGCACCCCCCCGACCGGTCTCGAAAACCTCCAGGTTGCCGACGATAAAACGGGACAGGATCGGCTCCAGCAGCAGTCGCAGCCTGACCGCCGTGTCGGGTTTCTCCTTCCATCGCACCAATTGTCTTCTTTGTGACGATGATAATTCTTCCAGCAGCGTCGAATGATCGGTTTGGCTATCAACCGATTCTTGTTCCGCATCCGGCATCTGCCCAGCCTGCGCTATGAGCGCCATTATTCGCCCTATCAACTCCTGGGAAGTCCGCGGATCGAAATCGTGCAAAGGCAGAATAGCCTGGGCGGCGGCCTGGCGTTTCTCATCGGTCAGCGACTGGTCGGGAATCAGCTGATCCCGGGGCGCCTTGACATCCCGGGTCGCGATGTCGCCGGGAGCATAGTGACCGGGGATGAAGCCGCCCCTGGGAAGCAGGACGAAGGTCAGCAACAGAGCCAGCAGCAGCATCAGCAGTGAACGCTGTTGATGGTCAGTGAACAGCTTTTCGAGACAGGCGGGTAAAACTTTAGCAGACCGCCCCTTGCGGGAACCGCCGTCCGGGTGTCGATCACTTTTATTGGTCATCGATTATATCAGTGTCGGAAGCGGTCGCAGCGGACCGTCTCGCGGCAGAAGAAGAACGCTGATAGGCCTGAACAATGGCCTGGACGATGGGGTGCCGAACCACGTCGCGATCAGTAAACCGGGTAAAATGAATCCCTTCGGTGTCGTGCAGAACCCGCATGGCGTCAATCAAGCCCGAGCTGCGGGCCACAGGCAGGTCGATCTGGGTAATGTCGCCGGTGATCACCGCCCGGCTGCCAAAACCGAGTCGGGTCAAAAACATCTTCATCTGCTCAACGGTCGTGTTCTGGGCTTCGTCCAAAATGACGAAAGCATCGTTGAGAGTGCGACCGCGCATGAAGGCCAGTGGTGCCACCTCGATCACCCCCTTGTCGATCAATTCACGTCCGCGCTCGTGATCGAGCATGTCGAACAGGGCATCATACAAGGGACGCAGGTAAGGATTGACCTTCTCGGCGATGTCCCCGGGTAGAAAACCAAGACGCTCGCCGGCTTCCACCGCCGGCCGAACCAGCAAAATCCGGGCGACCTCTTTTCTGAGCAGAAAGGATACCGCCATGGCCATGGCCAGATAGGTTTTGCCGGTACCCGCCGGCCCCACCCCGAAAACCACATCATTACCGCGAATAGCGTCGATGTAGTTTTTCTGGGCCAGGCTTTTGGGAGCGATGCGTTTTTTTCGAGATGAAATGAAGACCGTGTCGAGAAAGATCTCTCCCAAGCGGGCCTTGGAGTCGGCGCTCAAAATCCGCACCGCATAGTCGATGTCGGTGGGGTAGAGGGGATAGCCCTGACGCAGCAGAGCATAAAGCTCATCCAGAAGGTGCCGGGTCAACGCGACCCGCGGCGACTCTCCCTCGATAGAAAGATCGAAACCCTTGGAGTGAATGGAAACTCCCAGGGCTTTTTCGATCTGCTTGAGATTTTTATTGGCTTGTCCGAACAGGAGATTGGCCAACTGCTGATCGTCGGCGCTGAAACTCCCACGGGCGATGTCGTGACTCAAACAAGGGTCCTTTTCGAGTAGATTTCATGCTGAACTCTACATAGCACTCCCCTATTTCAAAATCAATCCTTTTCAAACCCTTGCCGCCGCAGGGCTTAAAAGAACCTTTCAATTCCCGCAAGCTGTGCTATATATGATTTTTTTCGTGGCGATGGTCGGCGTTTTTATTTTTTATTTTCGGTAGATGTTCTGCCGCTGCGCAGTGAACACAATCAGCTTCTTCTGCAAGGCAGCCGGACAATTGCTCTTGTTTTATTACCAACAGAAAAGGACGGACCAATGAGTGAAATTATCGACATTTATGCTCGGGAAATTCTGGATTCGCGGGGCAATCCCACCATCGAAGTCGAAGTCAGTCTGGAAAGTGGCATCATGGGCCGCGCGGCGGTACCCAGCGGCGCTTCCACCGGAGAACGGGAAGCCCTGGAATTGCGGGACGGGGATCCGACCCGCTACCTTGGCAAGGGCGTGCAAAAAGCCGTTGCCAACGTCAATGAAACCATTGCCGAAGCCCTGATCGGCTGGGAAATCACCGACCAGGTCGGCATCGACCAGAAGCTGCTTCGTCTGGACGGTACCGAAACCAAGAGCCAACTGGGTGCCAACGCGCTGCTCGGGGTCTCCCTGGCCTGCGCCCGCGCTGCCGCCGAAGAAGTAGGTCTCTCCCTGTATCAGTACATAGGCGGCACCAACGCCCGGGAATTGCCCCTGCCGATGCTCAACATTCTCAACGGCGGTGCTCATGCCGACAACAACGTGGATATTCAGGAATTTATGATCATGCCCACCGGAGCGACCAGTTTTCGCGAGGCCCTGCGCATCTCCACCGAAATCTTCCATGCCCTGAAGTCGGTGCTCAAGAGCCGCGGCTATGGCACCGCCGTCGGTGACGAAGGCGGCTTCGCTCCCAATCTCAAAAGCAACGAGGAAGCCCTGGAAGTCATTATGGAGGCCATCAGGGCAGCCGGCTACAAACCGGGCGACGACGTGATGCTGGCTCTGGACGTGGCGGCCTCCGAACTGTTTCAGGACGGCCACTACCTTCTCGAGAACGAGCCCCAGCCACGAAAGAACCCGGCGGAGTTGGTTGCCTTTTACGAAGATCTGGTCAACCGCTATCCGATTATCTCCATCGAAGACGGCATGGCTGAAAATGACTGGGACGGCTGGAAGCTGCTCACCGAAAAACTCGGGGGACGAATTCAGATCGTCGGCGACGACCTGTTCGTCACCAACACGCGCATTCTCAAAGAGGGGATCGAAAAGGGCATCGCCAACTCGATTCTGATCAAACTCAACCAGATCGGTACGCTGAGCGAGACCCTCGACGCCATCGAAATGGCCAAGCGCGCCGGCTACACCGCCGTCGTCTCCCATCGCAGCGGCGAAACCGAAGACACCACCATCGCCGATCTGGTGGTGGCCACCAACGCCGGTCAGATCAAAACCGGTTCAGCCTGCAGGACCGATCGGGTATGCAAATACAACCAACTGCTGCGCATCGAGGACGAACTGGCGGAAACCGCCCGCTTTAACGGCCGTCAGGTCTTCTACAACCTGCGGCAGCAATAGCATCAGGGGGTTGCCGGAGACCATCCTCAGCACTCGCAGGAAGCTTTCTGCAACAACCTGACAACATAAAG
>SLLR01000136.1 GCA_007134025.1 Desulfuromonadaceae bacterium
CAAGCGCCTTTGGAGAAAGGCCATAGACCGCCAGGGAGGGCGACATCATGCTGGTACTGACCCGTAAAGCCGGTGAAGGCATTCTCATCGGTGACACCATTCGCGTCACCGTCGTGGAACTCAAGGGAGGCGGGGTGCGTATCGGCATCGACGCCCCCGGTGAGTTGAAAATCTACCGGCAGGAGGTCTATGACCGCATCTGCCGGGAAAACAAGGAGGCAACCCGATGGAACCTTGCCGATCTGAAGGATTTGAGCAGTACCCTGTCCGGGAGGAAAGCCGACCAATGAAAAAAATTCCGAGCCGTTTCGGCGAGATCGAATACCAGGAAGACAACCTGCTGCGCTTTCCGGAAGGCCCCATCGGCTTTGAATCGCTGAGGAATTTCGTGGTCATGCCCAACGAAAAGGGAGGGCCGCTGTTCTGGATTCAGAGCGTCGAAGACCCCGGCGTCGCCTTTATCCTCACGGACCCGACCAGTTTTTTCCCTGCCTACCGGGTCGCTCCGGATATGAACGAGCGGCGCAAGCTGCAACTGGCCGACGACGAAGTCTGCTTCACCCTGGTGGTGGTTTCGGTCAGTCCCGAGCGGCAGGTCACCCTCAACCTGGCCGCGCCGATCCTCATGGCTCCCGGCAGCCGGCGAGCCCTGCAGGTGATTCTCGAAGGCGGCAGGTACCAGAGCCGCACTCCCCTGCCGGCGGTGGAAGAAGCGCACCGGGCGGTAGAAGCGGGTAGCGGGAAATAACCGGGTTTTGCGGGTTTAAAGATTTTAAACCCAAAGGCTTGCCTCTCACAGAGCCACGAAGACACGAAGGTAAAGGCAAAAAACATACAATCGGGTTAACGGGTTTAAAAGCCTTTCTTTGTGGCTTTTTGGCTTCGTGAGAGAACCGGTTTTAAAGGTTTTCCCCAAATAAACAGAATTTTTCTCCGACAGCCATTTTTAGCTAAAGATTCACGAAGGGGCTGTCGATGAGACAGCCAGGAGTAACACCGGGAAATGCCGGACAAAGGAGGTGATCGCGAAAAACAGCGGTAAATTTCCTGGATAATTGGAAAGCCGACCCGTAGTTCAACCCAGGGCAAGGAAGCCCGCCAACCCACTTTTCACGGAGGATTACATTATGGCATTGACCATCAACACCAACGTCGCTTCTCTCAACGCACAACGGAATCTGGGAAGATCACAAGGTGCTCTCGGCACCGCCATGCAGCGCCTGTCTTCAGGCCTGCGCATCAACTCCGCCAAGGACGATGCCGCCGGCCTGGCCATCTCCGACCGCATGACCTCGCAGATCCGCGGCATCAACCAGGCGGTGCGTAACGCCAACGACGGTATCTCCCTGGCCCAGACAGCTGAAGGCGCCATGGGCGAGATTACCAACATTCTGCAGCGCATGCGCGAGCTGGCTGTTCAGTCCGCCAACGACAGCAACAGCACTGAAGACCGCGTGTCCTTGCAGGCTGAGGTGACTCAGCTGATCGCAGAAATCGACCGCATCGCCGAAACCACCGAGTTCAACGGACGTGTCTTGTTGGATGGTTCAGGTGGTGATCTCGTATTTCAGGTTGGCTACATGGCAACCGATGCTGATCAGATTTCAATTGATTTTGGTGATTTGGATATGACAGCGGAAGATGGGCTCAGTGTGAACGCAGTCAGCATTGTGGATGGCTTTGATGTAGCGGCGACCCTGGGATCTATCGATACGGCCATTGCGACTGTGGCGTCGGCCCGCGGTGACCTGGGTGCGGTGCAGAACCGTTTCGAGTCGACCATCGCCAACCTGTCGAACATTGCCGAAAACGTCACGGCCGCCCGCAGCCGGATCCTGGATGCGGACATCGCCCAGGAAACCTCCAACCTGACCAAGGAGAACATCCTGCAGCAGGCCGGCGTCTCCATTCTGGCCCAGGCCAACCAGGCCCCGCAGCTCGCCCTGTCGCTGCTCGGCTAATTGGGTACAACAAGCTTAACCTCGGGGGCCGGTTTCACCGGCCCCCTTTTTCCACAGGCCCGAGGAGGCAAAAATGAAGGTTGACTCTGCAGCTGTTGCCGGGTCGATAAATCCCAGGATTGACACCGGCGCCGACCACATTGATCGCGAACGCAGAATGAAAAGTGTTGCAAGCCAGGCGGAAGTTCCCGCGCAAAACAGCCGGGTCCCGTCCGAAGAGATTCTTGACCAGATCAAAGCCCTTACCGAAGGCGGTGCCTACAGCGTCCGCTTTGAAATGGACTCCCAGATCGATCAGGTCGTGGTGAGACTGGTGGACACCCAGTCCGGTGAAACCATTCGGCAACTCCCTCCGGAGGAACTGGTCGATCTCAGCAGAGTGCTGAAAGAGCTGCGCGGCAGCCTGGTGGATATCACCAGTTGAAGGAGTGGAAAGGAAGGTTTTCATGGCGATAACTTTTGGCGGACTCGCCACCGGTCTGGACACCAATGCCCTGATCAAGGAATTGATGGCGGCGGAGCGGCGGCCGATCCGCCGCCTGGAGCGGGACAAATCCTTTTTTAAGAGCCGTATTAGCGCTCTTGAAAAATTTGAAGAGAAACTCACCGAGTTGCTCTCGAAGATTCAGAAACTTGACTCGGCCGCCGACCTGCAGGCAAAGAAAGCCACCCTGAGTTCCGAGTCTTATTTGACCGCCACCCCTTCGAGCCGGGCTCCCCAGGGAAACTACCAGATCGAGGTTCTGGCCCTGGCGCAGGCCCAGAAAAGCGCCAGTCAGGGCTATACCGACAAGTCGGCAGCAAGTTTCGGCGTTGGCACCCTGACCCTCACCGGCGCTGAGGGTGATCCGGTCGAGATTGTTATCGATGCCGGCAACAACTCCCTCGAAGGCATCGCCTCTGCCATCAACCATGCTGATGCGGGAGTAACCGCTTCCATCATCAACGACGGTACCGACAGCCCCTATCGCCTGGTTCTGTCCGGCGAACAGATGGCTTCCGGATTCAGTTTCGATGCTTCCGGGCTGTCTTCCGGTGATGAAGGTTTTTCTCCCCCGGAACTCTTCACAACCCAGGAAGCCCGGCAGGCCCACATTCGAGTAGATGGCATCGACATCTACCACAGAGGCAACACCCTGACGGAAGCCATCCCCGGGGTCTCTCTGACCCTGACCCAGGCCGAACCGGGCGCCCTGAACAACCTGTCCGTTACCGTGGACGAAGAGGCCGTCATGGACCTGGTCAAAGATTTTGTCGCGGGGTACAACGAGGTGGTTTCCTTTGTCGGCAGCCAATCCCTGACCGAAGGGGGCGAAGCCGGTATCCTCAGCGGCGACTCGGGGCTCAACAACGTCATGCGCCGTCTGCAAAGCCTGTTGACCACCCAGGTCGGCAGCAGCATCGGCTCCATGTCCCAACTGGGCCTGAAAACCCAGAAAAACGGCACGCTTGTATTGGATGAGTCGACCCTGAGGGACGCGGTCACCAACAATCTGTCCGGGGTAACGGAACTGCTTGCCGGTAACGATTCGGAAACCGGAATCGCCACCCGTTTTAAAGATTACCTGGAAAGCATCACCGACCGCATCGACGGCTTCTATGCCGGCCGCAAGAAAAACATGGAACGCAACGTACGGCGTATCGACGACAACATCGAACGCATGGAAATGCGTCTGGAAAAAAGGGAGCAGACGCTTCGCAACCAGTTCAACTCCCTGGAGCTGTTGATAAGTTCCATGAATTCGACCAGCAATTTTCTTAGTGCCCAACTCAAATCCCTCGAAAACTTGTGGAGTGGCAACCGATGAATGCTCATTTGAATCAGTATCGACAGCAACAATTCGACACGGCGACCCCGGAGCAGATTCTGATCATGCTCTACGATGGGGCGATTCGTTTCTGCCGCCAGGCCCTCGAGGCTCTGGCCGCCAACGAGCTGAGCACAAAAGGTGAAGCAATCTCCCGCGCCATGGCCATTATCGCCGAATTTTCCAACTCCCTTGATCACAATATTGGCGGCGCCACGGCCGACAACCTTGACGCTCTCTACCATTTTATGATGCGGGAACTTACCAGCGCCAATCTGCACGACGATCCGGAAAAAGTCACGGTGGTGCTGAATTTGTTGAGAGACCTGCGCGAAACCTGGATTCAGGCAATATCCATTGCCCGGCAGGATCAGAACCCGGCGGACCCTGTGGATCCCGCCCGTGAGCCGAAAAGCCTGCCTCAAGACCACAGACCGCTCAAAATGGCCCTGTAACTGCCGGGCTGAATCTGCAACTCCCCGATCTTCACAAGGCCGGGGCTCCTTCTGCGGCGACAATCGCAGGGAACGGTTGGTCATGGAAGAACTGCTGCAAGCCTCAATCGCAAGCTGCCGGCAAATGCTTTGCCTGCTGGATGAACTGGCAAAACTGGATCTCGAGCGGCCTCAGGCGGCACACAATGTTCAGGAGCGTCTCGCTGTCCTGCGGCTGGGCATGGAAGAAACGGATGATCGCATTATGACCCTGCTGAAGGAACAGGGCATTACCGAATCCTGGAAACCGCTGCTGTTGCAGAGGCAGGCCCTGCAAAGTGAAATTATTGAGCGCAACCGAGAACTTGCGCCGCGATTGAGCGCCACTATGGCGCTGTTGCAGGCGGAGTTGGACGACCTGCGCCGGGGCCGCCGAGTCATGGCCGGCTACGCTCCGGGCAGCACCGGACGCAGCCGGGGATTCAGCAGCCGGGGCTGAAGGCCTCCCCATTTTGTCGTCCGGCCACCGCGCCGGCTCCGATTTCAATTTGCAATGAAGCGAAGAATCGCGTTAGTATGCCGGCTTACAACGCATCTGCGTTTATCGCAGGTGGGCAACGACGAATTTCATAGCCTGTCCGCAGCGGCCATTTTCCGTTGCCCCATGGCGGGCTCCTGCCCCAGGTCACCGGGCGCAACCGGATCGGCTTTGTCGCCTGCTCTCCCAACAGCCGGAAAGTTCCTATGCTCGCTCTGGACCTTCTGAAGAAACACCGGGTGGTCATGGCGTCCCTGCAGACCAGCGACGTATCGCCGCATACCGTGGAGTGTGTGGTGCGCCGCCGCTCGGTGGACATGGTGGAGGCCACCTTTTTGCCCGGCCAACTGCCTGTGGACCGTCTGGACCTGGAAGGCACCTGCCGGTTTTTTTTCCAGGAAGAAGGTCGCAGCTTTCGCCTGCGGGCCAAAATCGAAGAAATCGTCGGCAGCGACAAGCTGGTTCTGCGAGCCATCGAAACCGCCCTGCAGTACGGCGAACGGGAATATTTTCGGGTCAACGCCGAGTTCACCGTGCAGTATCGGCGACTTAGCGACGATGAAGAGACTCCCGACCGCCAGTACCGGGGCCTCATCAATCTCAGCGGCGGCGGCCTGCTGCTGCCCCTGAAGGAGACGGCCCGCAACGGCGATCAATTCTCCCTGACCCTGATTCTTCGTGAAAAACCACTGAAACGGGTCGAATGTCTTGCCCGGGTGGTGCGTGTCTGTTCCTTGAGCGGCGGCTTTCGGGGAGCCGGCCTGCACTTTACCGAGATTGAATCAGCGGCTCGTGACGCCATTATCGGCTTCTGCATGGCGGCCCAGCGGCTGGAGCTGCGCAACAAGGTACAAACCCGGGATCTGAGTTGATTTTTTCCTGAAAACCGGCCCTTTTTCTTCGAACCGGCAGCGTCGTATCTCTCTGTATTCGGGAGTGCGCTTCATGACCTCGTCCCCCGCACCGCTCAAACTGCCCCTCGACACACTGACCGATTACCACCTGGTCCGGGTCACCATTCCCCTGCGTGAAAGCTCCCCGCTGCACCTTGACGGGGTGGTCAAAAGCTCCGGTGATACTTCCCTGGATATCCAGTTCCCGCCCCGCAGCCTGCCTCCTGTCGATCAGTTGGCGGACGACGGCCGCTGGCGGTTGAATTTTGACCGGGGCCTTTCCTTTGTCACGGTCTGGGCCCGGCTGCTGCAATGGCCCGCCCCCCACCTGGCCCGGCTTGCGGTTCTCGATGCGGAAATCAACGACTACGCCCGCCGCGACCATCGGGTCAATACGGAAATCTACCTGCGTTTCTGGCAAGCCGGTGACGGCCGCCAGCAGCTCCCTCCCCGTCGTACCCGGGTCAACCTCAGCGGTTACGGTATCAGTTTTTCCACGGAAGCGACTTTTCCGGGCAACGGCCTGGTGGAGTTGGAGCTGTTTCTTCCCGGAGTGACCCTGGAAAGGGTCCGCTGTATCGGCCGGGTGATTCGCGGCCGGGACGGACAGGGTAATAACTCCCTCACGGCACTGGAACTGGTCCACCCCGAGCAGGCCGACATCGAGAAGATCGTTAATTTCTGCATGGCCGAGCAGTTCCGCACCATGCAGCAGAAAGCCCGGGTGCTGGCTTCCAGCCTGGAACCGGCCGATCCCTGAAACCTTCATGGGGCGGTGGTGCCGCCCCATACTCGGGAAATTCTTTGATTTTGTAACGGGTCAGAAGCCTTGGAGAAGGCTCTCGTGGCGCTCAGGCCGTTGCCGCGGCGCGCCGAAATGGGTAGACAAAGGGCAGGCCGGAAAAACCGGCGGTGGGATCTTCGTAGACTTCACAGCGGTTACGGCCCTTCTGTTTGGCGGCATAGAGGGCCCGGTCGGCACCAGCAATCAGGGCATGGGGATCGAGCCCTTCGGGCTGCTCGGCGCAATGAATGCCGATGCTGCCGGTGACGGCGAAGCCTATCTCCATGGCGCTGATGGCCAGGCGAATGCGCTCTGCCACCATGCGGGCGTGGGCCAGGGGCGTCTCCGGCAGGATGATGGCGAACTCCTCGCCGCCGTAACGGCACACGGTATCGGAAATGCGACTCTGTTCCCGCAGTATCGCGGCGACCTGTTCCAGAACCCGGTCGCCGACCTGATGTCCGTGGGTGTCGTTGATGACCTTGAAGTGGTCCAGGTCAACGAACAGCAGGGACAGAGGCCGTTCTGTGCGCCGACTGCGGGCCGCCTCCTGTTTCATGGTGGCGTCGAAGTAACCCCGGTTGAAGAGGCCGGTGAGACCGTCGGAGAGAGCCAGACGGGCCAGGCGGTTCTGGTCCTGGGAGAGTTTCTGGATCCGCTCGCGGTTTTTCAGGTGCCAGCGGATTCGGGCGGCGATCTCTGCCCGGTCGCCGTCGATGAGCAGACCTTCGCTGGCTCCGGACTCCAGTCCCTCGATGAGCAGATCGCGGTCCTGGGGCCTTGCGAAAAACACCACCGGCAGGTCGGCCCACTCGGGCTGTTTCTTTATCTGCCGAAGAAATTCGTCGAGGGCGTCGCGGTTGCCTTCCCGCAGGTTGCAGCAGACCATGTCGACGGCATGCTCCCGCAGCCAGCCCGGCGCCCGTTGTCCATCGGCGCAATACAGTTTTTTGCCGAACACGCCGGTAGCTTCCAGAATTCCGGCGAGCACTTTGCGCTCATCCGCCGAATCGCCGATAATCAATACCACAGGGTTCATTGCAGGCATCTGGAGTCCTCCTCAAAAGCAATAATTCCAGTTGCTTTACTTATCGACCCGGTTGCGTAACGGTTTAGTTCCAAAACCCTCCTTTGTCATTATTTTTTTTAACTTTGTGCCTTAGCCGGCCTGCACTGCAAGAAGGTCCCGGTAAAGTTTGCAGTGTCGGCGGTCGAAAAGTCATCCATGAGCCTGATCAATCCCATGATAACCGTGCGACCGGTGCTGACACCCGCCCAGGCGGCCCAGCCCAGCGAAGGACGCTACTACGGCCTGCAGGCGGGTCAACTGGTCAATGCCACGGTGACCGAGGGCGGACTCGGCGAGGTGTTGCTCGATCTGGAGCGGCAGCATCTGCGGGCCCAGACCCAGACCCCCCTGCAAACTGGCCAGAAACTGCGCTTGCTGGTGGTGGAGAGCGGCCCGCAGCTGCTGCTGCGCATGGTGCACTCGAATTATCTGCTGACCCGCCTGAGTCACAGCGTTCATCTGCTGGAAGACCGACTCGATCTGGCTTCCGGACTGGATTTATTGACTAACGGTCGGCCGGCAGCCCCGGAGTCCTCCCCGCAGCAGAACCTGACCAGGCTGATGGATTTTTTCCGGCCTTTTCTGGCCTCCTCCGTCCAGCCAGCGGCTACCCGATCCTCGCCCGCTGAAATTCCTGGGCCGACCCGTCAACCCTGGCAACCGACCTCTCAGGAAATCCCGACCGGCAAAGATAATCCAGGGCAGCTGGAGTCTCTGGCGCAGGCCGTCAAAGCCCTGGATCCGGCCCGGCTGCAAGCCCTGCTGACAAAACTCGAGCCCCGGGGCGAAGCCCGCTACGAACTGGCTGACGCCCTGCGCCAGTGGGTCGACAGACCCGAGCAGCCGCTTCCCGCCCCCCTGCAGCTGGCCGTGAGCCGACTGCTGCTCTGGCTTCGCCCTGCAGATCCAGCTTCTGGCGAGACTGTGTCGGGAAAACAATTGCGGCACCTGGCCCGGTATCTGGGACTGACCCTGGAGGCAGATCTGGCCCGAAATCCCGAGGCATTGGAAGCGGCCAATCTCAAGAGTCTGCTGCTGGCCCTGAGCCGGGCGGAAGAAAGCAGCGACCCCGAGAAAAGCCGGCAGATCGAATCCATGCTGCAGAAACTGGAACTTTTTCAGCTGTGCAACCTGCGGCTGGCCCGTCAGGACGCTTTTCTGCTGCCCCTGCCCCTGCCCTTTCTGGACAGCGGCTACCTGATCGCGGAAAAAGAAGCCGGAGCGGCGCTGGATCAGCCGCAGGCCAAGAAAATTACCCTCTACCTAACCTTGCAGGGGCTGGGAGAGTTGCGTATCGACATGTTGCAGGAGGACGAGGGGCTGTTCCTGCGCTTTACCTGTGACAGCAGGGACAAGACCTGCTTTTTACAGGAGCAGGAGGGCGAGCTGCGGGAGATGCTGAAGGCGTTGACGCTACGCGGCGCGAGCTACGGCAGCGATTCGGCCCGGCCGGGCTCGGCGCTGGTCCGGCGCATTCTGAACGACAGCAACGAACTGCTGGACGCGAGGGTATGAACATGGAACCGAAGAAACCGGTCAAAGCCGTGGCCCTGACCTACGAACAGGAGCAGGGGGCGCCGAAAGTGACGGCCAAGGGCCAGGGGACCATCGCCGAACAGATTCTGAGCAAAGCCCGACAGGCCGGTGTCGAAGTGGTGGCGGATCCCGACCTGGTGGAACTGCTGGCCGGTGTCCCCCTGGGCATGGAAGTTCCCGCCGAGCTGTATCAGGCGGTGGCCGAGGTGCTGGCTTTTGTCTACCGGGTCAACAGCCGCTACAAGGACGGGCTGTGAATCTCACCTTTCTCCCCCTTACAGCACGCGGGGCAGCACCACCTGCTCCGGCCGACGGAAATAAATTACTGCTTGAAAGCCCCGCGGCTTTTGTCTATAGTGAAACTGTACCTGAGCTCTCTGCCCTGTAAGTGTGATCGGTATGCCCTTGCGGAATATTTTTAGAACCGGGGTTTTTTCAGGGGTGCTGTGTGCCAGCCCAAGAACCTGTTGGGACGCCTGATGCGACTTACAAGAGACCCCACTTGTTTAGGACTCGCTTGGAGGCCTAAAGATCCACGACAGGTGTGGAGAGCTATGGTTCGTAAAAGCGTCGTTTCTTACGGCGCTTTTCTTTTTTTCCCTTCTTCCTCCGCCTTCCTCAGCGGCTGTACAAGACGGTTATAAAAACAGATGGCATCAGCTGACAATCCGGACATTTACCGCCTGGAACTTGGCGATCGGGAGATTGTTCTCATCGGCACCGCGCACATTTCCCGCAGTTCGGTGGAGACGGTGCGCGAGGTGATCGCCGCGGAACGTCCCGACTGTGTCTGCGTGGAGCTGGACTCACAGCGCTACCGCGCCCTCAACGATGCCAAAGGCTGGCAGTCGCTGGATCTGGTGGCGGCGATCCGCCAGGGTCAGGGACCGTTCCTGCTGGCCAACCTGGCGCTGGCAACCTTTCAGAAGCGCATGGGATTGCAGACTGGGGTCAAGCCCGGGGCGGAACTGGCGGCGGCAACGGAGACAGCCCGGCAGCAGGGAGCCGAGATCTGCCTCATCGACCGGGACATTCGCACCACCCTGTTGCGGGCCTGGCGCCGCACCGGCCTGTGGAAAAAAATGCAGGTCGCCTCGTTACTGCTGGGGGGACTGTTCGAATCGCAGACCATCGATGAGCAACAGCTTTCCGCCCTGCGTCAGGGAGACACCCTGAACGCCATGCTGGACGAAATGGGTGATCTGCTGCCGGCCATGAAAACCGTGCTGGTGGACGAGCGGGATCGCTACATGGCGGAACGCCTGCGCCAGGCTCCCGGGCGGCGGCTGGTGGCGGTGGTCGGCGCGGCGCACGTTCCCGGCATGCGCCGCCGACTCGCCGAAGGGCCGGATCCCGACTGCCTTGCCGAGCTGTCACGGATTCCGGAAAAACCGCCGATCTCGCGAATTCTGCCCTGGATTATTCCTTCCCTGGTGGTCGCTCTGTTTGTCGCCGGCTTTCTGTTCGGCGAACGCTCCCGCCTGGGAGAAGCGGCGCTGGGCTGGGTTCTGGCCAACGGCCTGCTGTCCGCCGCCGGCGCCCTGGCGGCCCTGGGCCATCCCCTGACCATTCTGACTGCCTTTGTGGCGGCCCCCCTTACCTCCCTCAACCCCACCATCGGCGCCGGCTTTGTCACCGGTCTGGTGCAGGCGACCGTCGCCGGTCCCACGGTGCGCGATCTGGAAGAGGCCGGAAAGGACCTGGCGACGGCCAGAGGCTGGTGGAGCAACCGCCTGACCCGCGTGTTGCTGGTCTTTCTGTTTTCCTCCATCGGTTCGGCCCTGGGTACCCTGGTGGCCTTCTCCTGGCTGAAAAATCTGATCTGAACTTTATCGATTATTGCGCGCAGGAAGAGTTCAAAGGCGCGAGGGATCCCCGCTCAAATTAGGGAATGCCCCGGAAGTGGACGCCCCAATTGTGTTGCAGGGGTGTCCCACCGAAAAAGAGGAAGGCGGTGAAACGGCCACCACCCGTGAACGGTCGCGGGAATGGCGACGCAGGGCCGCATACAGAAGTTCGTCCCACCCGTAAATATCCCTGCGAAACTGCAATCGCCCCTGCGCGTCGGCCCAGGCGGTCTGATAGCGAATGTGCACCGGAATCGGCCGGTCGAGCAGTACTCGGTGTTCGGTAGCGGCGGCCATGGATTCCGCGACCCGTTCGGCGTCCCAGCCCTGCTGGTTCCGCAGCAGGTACAGGGCCAGCTCAGCGGGTTTCTCCACCCGAATGCAGCCGGAACTGTAGGCGCGCTGCCGGTGCTGAAAAAGATAACGCTGGGGAGTGTCGTGCAGGTAGACCTGGTGACGGTTGGGAAACATGAATTTGACCCGGCCGAGGGCATTCCAGGGGCCGGGCTTCTGCCGCAGGGCGCCCGGAAAGCCTTCGACACCATAAGAGTCCCAGTTCACGGTGTCCGGTGCCACGATCTCCGCCCGCCCGTCGCGCCAGGTCACAATTTCGTAGTGGTGGGATGTCAGATAGTCGAGATCGGTGCGAACCAGATGCAGCTTGTCTTCCCGCAGAATGGTGCGCGGTACGTACCAGTAGGGTGCGAAATCCAGATAGCGCATCAGCGCCGAAAAAACCGGGGTGCGACGCTCGCGGGTGCCGACGATCACCGACATGCTCAACACCGCCTCCTTGTCTTCCAGTACATCGAGACGAAAGTCGGGCACGTTGATTCGAATAGAGCGTTGTTCCGATTCTTGCGGCATCCAGCGCCGCCGCTCGAGATTGATCTCGATCTGCTTGATGCGCTCTTCGACGGAGCGGTTGAGAGTTGCCAGTGTTTCCGCTCCAAGAGCGCCGTCAGCATGCAGGCCGTGCCGTTGCTGATAACGCCGCAGGGCCTGGACAAGCTCTGAGTCCAGCAAATCCTCCGACCCCTCTTTCACAGAATCCAGGTCACCTAGCTTTAGCAGATGCCGGCGCAACCACGGCAGGCGCCTGTCACGGTCGCCGGGCCGGACCACAGGACCGGCCGACAGCTGCGACCAGCCCCCGGCGACAGCGATGCGACGATATTTGGCCAGCCCTTCACGCAACTGCCGGTAGTCGTCATCCTGAGGCAGCAGGGCATCCAGCGCAGCCGCCGCTGCGCCGTCCTCGAGGGCCTGCTGCAGTAGTTGCGGCAGATGGACGGCAGGCGTCGCTGCACTCCACTCCGGGCCATAGATCCGGGACGCCGCCACCCGACCCCGGGACAGGTCCCGGGCGTAGCGCAAAAAGCCGTCGCTCAACAGAATGTCGAAGCGCACCAGCAAATCGGCGTCGGCCACCAGTTTCCGGTCAGCAAAAGCGTGCACCTGCCCGGCAAAGAGTTCCAGGGTGGAACCGTGGTATTCCTGCGGATTCAGGCCTTCCCGAAAAGCGCCGTGGAGAGTCGCCAGCACCTCTTCAGCCTGGGCGGACAACCCACCGTCGGTCAGCCAGGCCGGAACAAAGCCTCGCCGGGTATAGAAGGTTGCCGTTTCTTCAAGCAGTTTCAGGGCGTAACCGCCGACATCGAGATGCCGAAGACTGCCGGCGCCATGCAGCACGCGACACAGAGACGCTTCCAGGGTTTCCTCATCCTGCCGGGTCGTCGCCATCGCTGCAGGTGTCAAACACAAGGTCAATAATAGTACGGCCAACCCCTTCCGCCAGTGGCTTACCATAAAAACGCGCCCCTTCCAGTCGTTTGTCCCACGAAGCCGTCCATACCCCTGAACCATCCACCGCCGATAGCTGGTCGGGCGGATCCATTCAATCGCCATTGGAAATATTCCCCCTAAAACACACAGGGCATCAGCCAAGGATCGCTATGCCCAATCCTCATCGGGGGATCTTTTTGCGCCACCAACCAGACTCAATTGTCACCAATCCCCGGCTGCGCGTCAACTGCCGCCACGACTCTTTCCACCGACGACGTCATGACGGCTCCAATCGATTCTGCGGTTGATCGTCGAACGCTTATCTGCAATAGTTGGTTTTCATCCGGAAACGGCCCTTTTCCGCTGTAGCGGCGTCAATCTACAGGTTTGCTTGTACAGCGTACCGATGTACGCCTCCGCGCAAACCTTTGATTTCCTTGCCACAACGAAAAATTGCTCGTTTCCCATATGAAAACTGCGCTGTGTCCATCCGGAGTTTCCGGATGGACACTAGTTGGTTTCCGGCTTCAAACTGCCTTTTTTCTTCCAAAGGATTTCCATGGTGAACTGTAAACCTTTTTTTGACAAGCTCGGACTCAACGGCAGCCGCTGGCAATGGCGGCTGATGCGCTGGCAAAAGAATCTGGCGGCCCTGTTGCGAGGCGAGCGTCTGCCCGGCGAGGTTATGTCACCGGTAAAGATCATTCTTGCCGTGAACCTGCTCTGGTTCGGCCTGATGTTTCTGCAGGGCGTCGTTTTCGGATACGGTCCCCAGACCCTGCTGGCGCCACCTTTTGCCCTGCTGTACCGTTTCGGCGCCCAGCGGTGGATTCCCGAGGTGCTCCATTTCGGTCAGTGGTGGCGTTGCCTGACCTACGCCTATACCCATGCCGGAGTGATCCACCTCGGTTTCAACATGCTGGTGCTGTATCAGGTCGGCCCCCTCATCGACCGGGAGATCGGCGCCTCGCGGTTTGTGGTGCTCTACACCCTGACCGCTCTGACCGCCACCCTGCTTGGCTTGTTCTGGCATCCCTACACCCCGGTGGTCGGCGCATCCGGGTCGATTTTCGGACTGATCGGCTTTGCCGTGGCCTACTTTCACCGCATGGGTCCGCCCGGGGTGGCACTGCGCAATTTCATGTTTCGCTGGGCGGTTTTTGCTTTTATATTCGGATTGCTGGTCGGTGCCGACAACGCCGGACACCTCGGCGGCGCATTGGGCGGAGCGGCCTTTGGCCTGCTGCTGCCCGTCGGCATTCGCGGCCGTCGGGCCACGGCAAAACTGTTCAGCGCTGCCGCGTTGCTCTGCGTTCTCGCCACCGCCACCGCCCTGATCCTGCAGATGGCGACCTGGCTGCGTGCTTAACACCTTTTTCCCGCGACACACATCATGAGCCGATCCCGAATCCCTTCCACCCCCGCCGTGCGCCTGCTGATGCAGCGCCAGATTCCTTTCGTCGGTCATCTGTACGCCTACCAGGAGCGGGGCGGCACCGCCGTTTGCGCCCGCGAGTTGCAGGTTGACGAACACGCCGTGATCAAGACCCTGGTGATGGAGGACGACGGGCAACATCCCCTGCTAGTGCTCATGCACGGCGACCGCCAGGTTTCCACCAAAAAACTGGCCCGGATTCTGGGGGTTCGGCAGGTCACCCCCTGCACACCGGAGCGGGCTCTGCAGCAGACCGGCTACCAGGTGGGCGGCACTTCCCCGCTCGGCACCCGCAACCCCCTGCCCGTGTATCTGGAAGACTCGATCCTGGAATTGCCGGTGATCTACCTCAACGGCGGCAAACGGGGTTTTCTGGTGGCCCTTGATCCCCAGGCCCTGCTGTCACTGCTGAACCCGGTGCCGGTCCAGGTGGCCATCGACGGCCCCAACTGAGGGTTTTGCTATACTGATTCTGCTTCGATGTTCACAGGAAACGCAGGGTAAGATCGGAAAACGGCCCCCTGTGCGCCGGGCGAAGACCTGCCGAAAAACTTATTAGAGGTAACATGTCCACTATCCGCTATTCGCCGCTGCTGACCGATTTGTATGAACTGACCATGCTGGCCGGCTATTTTGAAAAGGACATGCACCGTAAAGAGGCGGTGTTCGATCTTTTTTTTCGGACCAATCCCTTTCACGGCGCATACGCGGTCTTTGCCGGTCTGCAGACCGCCCTGGACCATCTGGCCGGGCTGCGCTTCAGTGACGCCGACCTGGACTATCTGGGGAGTCTGGGGCTGTTTCGAAAGAATTTTCTCGATTATCTGCGGGATTTTGCGTTTCGCGGCCGGGTTATTGCCCCGCCGGAAGGCAGCGCGGTGTTTGCCGGCGAACCGTTGCTCACCATCGAGGGCGAACTGGCCGAAGCCCAGTTTGTCGAGACGGCCCTGCTTAACATCATCAACTTTCAGACCCTCGTCGCCACCAAGGCGGCCCGCATTCAGCAGGCTGCGGGCAGCGGCCAGGTGGTGGAGTTCGGCCTGCGCCGGGCCCACGGCCCGGACGGAGGACTGCACGGCGCCCGGGCGGCCTGCATCGGTGGCGCCCGCCACACCAGCAACGTCTGGGCCGGACAGGTTTTCGACATCCCCGTTCAGGGCACGCATGCACACAGTTGGGTCATGTCCTTTGACGACGAGTTGAGCGCCTTTCGAGCCTACGCCGACTGTTTCCCCGACAACTGCATTCTGCTGGTAGACACCTACGACACCCTGGAAAGCGGCCTGCCCAACGCCATCACCGTCGCCGAAGAACTGCGCGCCCGGGGCCATGAACTGCGCGGCATACGCCTCGATTCCGGAGACCTGGCCTACCTGAGCCGGGCGGCTCGCAGCCTGCTTGATGAAGCGGGATTTCCCGCCGTCAAAATCGTCGCTTCCAGCGACCTCGACGAGACCCTCATCGCGTCGATCCGTAGCGAAGGCGGCTGCATTGATATCTACGGCGTCGGCACCAAACTGGCGACGGCCGGCGGCCCTGGAGGCGGCGCACTGGGCGGAGTCTACAAGCTGGTCCGTTTTGACGGACGGCCCCGACTCAAGGTCACCAGCGATCTGACCAAGGCGACCCTGCCCGATCGCAAACGTCTGCTGCGGGTTGTTGACGGCAACGGCCAATACCTGATGGATGTCCTCTGCCGCCAGCAGGAGAATCCGGCCGCCGGCGATCCGGTCTTCGATCCGTTGAATCCGGCCCGTTTCAAAGAGATTCCTGCCGCCGCCGAATTGCGCGAAATCCGCCGAACCGTCATGGACCGGGGGGTTCAGTTGACAGAAACGGAGAGCCTGGAACGCATGGCCGACCGCTGCGCCGAACAGCTGCTGCGCCTGCCTCAAGGGACTCTCAGGCTTGCCAATCCCCATACCTACAAGGTTGCCGTAACGGCCGGCCTGCGCGACATGCGCGACAGCCTGGCGCAAAAGCATCTCGGCGATAGGGGCGAAATATCCCACTGAGCCATGCCTCGAGCGCAGCGAGGCCGATCAACGGCCCGGTTGAATCGGCCCGCCAAAAGTGCTATAAAGCGGCGGACCGTAAAGCTTTCCCTATTCTTTTCTTCCCTTGAACACAGGACTTTTCATGAAACAGGTACGGCTGCAGACATCCAAAGGCGACATTCTTATCAGCCTCGATGAGGAGAAGGCTCCGCTCACGGTGGCAAATTTTCTTCGTTATGTTGAAGAGGGTTTCTTCGACGACACCATTTTCCACCGGGTCATTCCCGGTTTCATGATTCAGGGCGGCGGCATGACCCCGGACATGGAGCAGAAAAGCAACCACCCGCCGATTCGCAACGAGGCGGACAACGGGCTGAAAAATCTGCGCGGCACCCTGGCCATGGCCCGCACTTCGGTGGTGGACAGCGCCACCAGCCAGTTCTTTATCAACCTGGTAGACAACGCTTTCCTCGACTATCGGGATGCGTCCGCCCAGGGGTTCGGTTACGCCGTGTTCGGCTCCGTGACCGAGGGCATGGAGACCGTCGACGCCATCGGCGCGGTGGCTACCGGCAACAGCGGTATGCACCAGAACGTGCCGGTAGAACCGGTTGTCATCGAAAAAGTGACGATCGTTGTCTGAACCGCGGCAAGCTGTTGCCGCCCCCTAGTCGCGCACGGACAGAACGTATTTCAGATAGCGGCCTTCGGGAAAACTCACCGGGTAGGGAAAATCCTCGCCCTGCCCGGCCACCCGTATCACCCGCAGCGCACAATCAGCCTGCAGGGCTCCGCGGCGCAGTTCTTTCAGATAGTCGGCCAGATCGACCTTCTGATGATTGGAGGAAGTCACCAGCAGCCCGCCCGGTGGCAGCAGCGCCAGAGCTGCGGTCACCAATTCGGCGGTACCGCCACTGGTGGTGAAACGGCTCTTGCCCACGGTGGAAAAGGACGGCGGATCCATCACCACCGTGTCGAATCGCCGCCCCTGCCGAACCATCTCGGCGAGCACCTCGAAGCAGTCACCGAGTATAAACCGGTGGCGTTTGGGGTTGAGCCGGTTGACGGCAAAATTGTCCCGCGCCCAGTCGAGGTAGGGGCCGGAAGCGTCGACGCTGGTGACCTGTTTGGCTCCGGCGGCAGCCGCCGCCACGGAAAAAGCTCCGGTATAGGCAAACAGGTTGAGCACCTCGTGACCGGCCACCCGTCCCATCAGATCCGCCCGGTTGCCGCGCTGATCACAGAACAGCCCCGTATTGAGACCTTCTTTGAGTTCCACCAGATAGTGAAGTCCGTTCTCCATGACCTGCAATCGTGGCGGAGCGGCCTCGCCGAACAGCAGCCGGCTGTAGCGACGGGTTTCTCCCGCCGCCAGCCGCCGGGTCTGCTGAGGACGGAATTTGCCGTAGATGCCGAGGGGCTGGAACACCCGGCGCAGAGCCTCGACCACCAGTTTCAGGTGGGGCTTCCAGGCACGGGTGAAATACTGCAGCATGAGATACTCACCGTAACGGTCGACGGTCAACCCGGGCAGCCCGTCGCCCTCGCCGTTGACCACCCGGTAGGCGTCCGTATCGATCAGCCGGCCGTGAAGCTCGCGCAGCCTCGCGGCGGCTTCGATGCGGTTTTGCAGCCAGGCCCCGTCGAGCCGCAGCGCTCCCGTCTGCAGCACCCGCGCCACGATCCGCTCGCCGGGATCGAGCAGGGCGGTGGCCAGCAGGCGACCGCCGGAATCACAGAGCCCCACCAGTTCGCCGGCCTTGCCCTCTGGCCAGTTACGGGTGTGGCGATCGGCCAGCACCCAGGGATGCCCCAGATTCAGCATGGTTTCGGTCTGGGGGCCGACGGCGCACATTTTCATGGTCATGAACGTAAACCTTCCTGTCATGCAAAATCACTCAGGGCTTCAGCGGCGCCATTGTAACCACAAGTCGGCACCGAACCAAGAGCCTTTTGCCAAGGGAGCCCCAGCGTGCCTGAATCATCGCAGAAAACCCCTGCCGAACAGCACATCGAAGAGATCATGCGCGAACTTGACCCCGCCTCGGTACGTTACCGGGTTCTCAACAGCGCCCGCCGCTTCAAATCTTCCTGGGTCGAACTGGGCGAGGAACTGCATAAAATCTCTCGACAGCACCTCTACCGCGACTGGGGCTACGTCTGCTTTGAAGAGTACTGCAGCCGCGAGGTGCGCATCAGAAAAGCCACGGCCCGGAAACTGACCCGGGCCTACGACTACCTGGCCCGGAAGGAACCGCAACTGCTTCGGGACGAACCCCGCCTGTCCGCCCTGCCCGACTACCGCACCGTCGATCTGCTGCGGCAGGCGCAACAGGAACAGCAGGTCACCGGGGAACAGTACCAGGCCCTGCGCGATACGGCGCTGGAACAGGCACGCAGCCATCCCACGGTGCTCAAGCAGTTTCGGCAGATGACCGCTGCGGATCGAGATCCCCGGGAACAGCGAGTCCTCCATGGCAAGGCTGCCCTGAGCGCGGTCAAGCGGTTGCTGGGCAGCCTCGAGCCGCTGGGCGATCTGGCCGATGCGTATGCCGAACCGCTGGGCGAACTACATGACCTGCTGGAGCGGGAACTGAGAACGGCAAGCGCCACGGAACAACCGAAGGGGCAACACAACTCTGCTTCCCAATGATTTTTTTTCGTGCTATCTTGCCGCCACCGCTGGAGCTGCCCGGAGAGGGCGCCACGGGTGAGCTCGTCTGCCGCAAGCGGCCGACATCTGAGACTGTCAGGAGTTATTCATGCCCAGAAATTTCAAGGACAAGGTTCGGGAGCAGTTCAGCCGTACCGCCGCGAGCTATGTTCGCAGCCCCGGTCTCTCCCAAACCGCCGATCTTGCCGAAGCGGCCCGCATGCTGCGACCGACCGCCGACGACATTCTGCTGGACGTCGCCTGCGGTGGCGGCCACAGCGCCCTGTATTTCGCGCCGCTGGTCCGCAGTGTGGTGGCTTCGGACCTGGCCATGCAGATGCTGAAAAAAGCCCAGGAATTCATCAGCGAGGAAGGCGGCATTGAAAACGTCACCTTTCGCGAAGCGGACGCCGAAGACCTGCCTTTTCCGGCCGGCGCCTTCACGCTGCTCATCTGCCGTGTCGCGCCGCATCATTTTCCCGACGTGCCTCGGGCCCTGGCAGAGTTTCACCGGGTTCTGCGCCGTGGCGGACGCATGGTAATCATCGACAACCTGCTTGCCGACGAACCCCATATCGCCGAGTTTCAGCACCGCTACGAAACCATGCGCGACCCTACCCACGTTCGTTCCCACACCCGGGCCGAATGGGAACGAATGATCGAAGAGGCCGGGTTTGTGCTGCACGAAGTGACGCTGCAGAAAAAACATCAGGATTTTCAGGAATGGGCCCTGCGAACCGGGCTGAATCGGGAAGGGGTCCAGCGACTCAACAAACTGTTTATTGACGCCAGCGAAGAAACCCAGCGCTATTTACAGGTTGAAACCTTTGCCGGCGAGGTGGAACATTTTACCGACACCAAACTCCTGATCCACGCCAGCCGGCCGCCGAAAAAGTCTCCCCAGGTCGCGGAAAAACAGCCCGGTTGACGCCGGCGCCGAAGAGCACCGGTGGGCTTTCAGCGAGTTGCAATGGCGGGATCACGCGCCGATGATCTTCACCAGCACCCGCTTACGGCGACGACCGTCAAACTCACCGTAGAAGATCTGTTCCCAGGGGCCGAAATCCAGCGCGCCGCCGCTGACGGCGACGACCACTTCGCGGCCCATGATCTGCCGTTTGAGGTGACCGTCGGCGTTGTCCTCACCGACGTTGTGGCGGTAACCGGACACCGGCTCGTGAGGCGCCAGGCGCTCCAGCCACTGATCCAGATCGTAATGCAGGCCCGATTCGTCGTCGTTGATGAACACCGAGGCGGTGATGTGCATGGCGTTCACCAGGACCAGGCCTTCGCCAATCCCGCTGTCGCGAAGGCACTCCTCGACCCGAGGAGTGATATTGATGAATCCCCGTCGCTGAGGCACCTCGAACCAGAGTTCCTGTCGATAGCTCTTCATGCTTTTGCTCCCGGTTACGGCGAACCCGGTTGACTTCTTGAATACAGGATGAACCCTTGCCGGCGATGAAATCTGCTCCGCGACCGGGTTAAGCGGAGCGCCATCAAAAAAGACCCTGTCAGTTTTTTTCCTTGGTTTCCTTGACCAGACTGCTCAGATAGCGCCGAATCTGGTTGCGGGCCCGGGGTGTCACCGCCCAGTCGAGCCATTTGGGCTGCACCCCCGGCTTATCGCTGCGTTCGATCTGCACCTGGTCGCCGTCGAGAAGGCGGGTTTTCAGTTGCCGGGTCTGGCCGTTGATCCTTGCCCTGCGGGCGTATAGTCCCAGTTTTTCGTGAATGGCAAAGGCAAAATCGAGGGCGCTGCTGCCTTCCGGCAGGCTACAGATCTCGCCCTTGGGGGTATAGACCTGAATACTTGCCGAGGCCAGCCGCAGACTGGCCGTATCGATGGCCGATTCCCCTTCCAGCAGCGAGCGCATCAGCTCCTGGAAATTCTTGCGGCGGAACTCAAAACCGGGTGTCAGCACACCCGACTCGTTGAAACGGGCCAGCTTGCGGGTGGTGATCTCCACTCGCAGGCGGTACTCGCCGGCCTGAATGGAGGTCTTCAGGGACTGATAACCAAAAGGCGAGGGGACGATCAAATGATCCCGCAGCTTGCCGGGAATGGGGTTGTACAGGCGATGCAGAACCCCCAGCGCCATGTAGGCATCCATGGTCGCGTCCACATGGATTTCCAGAGTGTAGAGGGTAGCCAGCCCGCGGCCGACCTCCCGCACGGCAGCAATGGAAAAGGGCCGCCAGCGTTCCCGCAGGGTCACGTCCAGCTTCTGATGCTCACAGGCCTGGGCAATGTTGGCGCGGATCCGGCGCAACCCGGAGACGGTCTGCATCTGCAGGGCGCGAATCACCCGGCTGTAGCGATCCCCTCGGCCGGGATAGAGGACAACCAGGGACAGGGCCTCCATGCGGGCCGCCACCGAACCCATGCCGAGATGACGGGCCAGGGGCACGTAAATTTTGCGGGTCTCTTCGGCAATCAGCGCCTGTTTGGAGGGATTGAGGGCACTGATGGTTTCGAGGTTGTCCATGCGGTCCCAGAACTTCAGGCACAAAACCCGCACGTCCTCTATGGCCAGCAGCAGGGTCTTGCGGTAAGTTTCTGCCTTGAGAACCTCGCGGCTGAGTTCCGCCGCCGCCACCTTGGTCAGGCCGTTAACCAGCAGGGCCACTTCCTCGCCGAACTTCTCTTCCACATCCTCCAGTGTGACCGGAGTATCCTCCACCACGTCATGAAGCAGGCAGGCGATGATGGAGGCAAAATCCATCCAGTGCCTTGCAGCCCGATGCGCGACCCGCAAGGGATGAAAAAAATACAGCTCGCCCGACTTGCGTACCTGGTCGCGATGGGCCTCGCGGGCCATCTCGATGGCCCGCTGCAGGGACTCGATACCACGGTCCAGTTCCTCTTCGGACAAACCACCGCCGTAATGGGTCACCAGCAACTCCATGATCTCATTCACCATGCGCTGCTCAATTCGGCGATCGGCCTCTGTCACACATCCTCCCTTGCCCGTAAAAGTCTTTCCCTGCGACCTTTCTCACGCCCGAAATCCTGTCCGGAGGCCCCCGTCGGAAACCTGTCAACCCTAGCCGGGAGGCCAGGTGAAGCTTCGGCCGGCCAGCAGATGAAAATGCAGATGCCAGACGCTCTGGCCGGCGCCCTCCATACAGTTGTTTACCACGCGGAACCCTTCTTCGGCAACGCCGAGTTGCCGGGCCAGTCGGGCCGCCACCAGAAAAACATGGCCTATCAGCGACCGATGAGTCTCATCCAGATCGTTGGTGGTGGGAATATGCTCCCGGGGAATAATCAGGTAGTGATGGGGCGCCTGGGGAGCAATATCTTCGATCACGATAAGATGCTCGTCCTGGTAGAGAAATGTGGCCGGAATCCTGCCGGCGGCGATGCTACAGAAAAGACAGTTGTCGGTCATCGGTTTTTTCCTCCCGGACAGCGCTCGCGGCGGCGTTGCCCTGCTCCGCAAGAGTCACGACGTTCCAGCGGTCCCGCGTTGCCCGCTTGAGCAGCCGCTGATCGTGGCTGAAAAAGATGATCTGGTGTTCGCTGCTGAGCCGTTCAAGAATCAGCAACGCTTCGGCCAGGCGCTGCTGATCAAGGTTGACCAGAGGATCGTCCAGCAGCAGCGGCAGAGCCTGGCCGCCGGCGAGCTGACGGGTCAGGGCCAGGCGGACGGCAAAATAGACGGCATCGTTGGTGCCCCGGCTGAAACACTGCACGGCGCGCCACTCGCGGTTTTTCCCGGGCAGGGACAGAGAAAAATCGTCGGCAAGCCGCACCTCCTGATACCGCCCGGCGGTGAGCAGGCCCAGGTAGCGACCGATTTCGGCGGCAAACCGCTCCAGATAAGTGCGGCGAAAATCTTCCACCGCCTCGGACAAAAGCTGGTAGCCGGCGGCCAGGGCGTCCCGACGGCGGCGCAACGCCATTTCCCGTTCCTTGAGTCCTTCGCCTTCTTCCTCGATCTGCTGCAGATTGCTCAACTCCCCCTGAAGAGCCGCCTCACGCCGGCTCAGCTCCAGCAGCTGCTGCTCCTGCTGGCGAATGGTTTCCCGCAGCTGACGAATCTGCTGCTCGGCCCCGGGCAGTTCTTCCGGTCGCAGAATCGGCTCCCGGCGCAGCGGCTTGTCCTGCTCCATGCGTTCCCCCACAACCGCGAGTTCCCGAGTCAGCTGGGCTTTTTCCTCGCTGAGCTGTTCGGGCTTTTCCAGCACCCGCAGCGCGCTCTCCACCTCTTTGAGCTGTGCCAGCAACTGGCCGTGTCGCTCCAGGTTTTTCTGCATACGCACCAGCTCCACAGGCGAGCTGGCCAGACCCCGGGCCTCAAGCCGGTTATTCAGATCGGTGCGACGTTCCCGGGCCTCGTCCTGACGCCGTTCCACGGCCTGCAACTGTTCCTGCAGACCTCGACGCAGGCCGCCCTTGGTCAGACAGCGCCGCAGGTGAAGCCCCCAGCTGCCGAGAACCAGCAGCCCGGTGAGCCCCCACAAAAAAACAGCGTAAAAGCCGCCGAGCCAGAACCCCGCAGCAGCAGCCGCCAGAATCGCGCCGAGAGTGGCCAGAATCGGCTGCCTGGGGGACGGATTGGCCTGCTGCTTCATTTGCTCCCGCAGAGCTGCTGCCTTGGC
>SLLR01000082.1 GCA_007134025.1 Desulfuromonadaceae bacterium
GAACCGCTCAAAGAACTCAACCCCCGGTATTTCGTTCTGGAATACGGTTTTCGACGCTGCTTATAATGCGTGGCGCCGTTTCCGGCGGCGATCAAAACAGCAGATAGATGGCCGTTGTAGCCGTCCACAGCACCTGGACCGCCACCGCCAGGGTGACGAACAGCAAACAGTTCCTGGTGCCGGGTGCCGCGTTGCATGAAAAGGGCAACAAAAGGATCCAGCAGACAAAAGGCAACGCGGAAATTTTCAGCGTCCGGGCCGCCGGCAGGCCGGAAAAGGCGATGAAGCCTGCCAGACCCACAGCGTAGAAGCCGACGACCAGCTTTTGCACTACCCCGGCCCCCAAGAGGACGGAAACGGTCTTTTTGCCGGAAGTTTTGTCCGAGGGCGTGTCGGGAATGGTGGTGGTAAAGGCGGCGGCGATGTTCATGGGGAGCAGAAACAGCATCCAGGTCCACGGAAATCCGCCCCAATCTCCGGCCTGCATCGAATAACCCATGAGGGGCAGAACGACGCCCACTCCAAGAACCTGCAATAACTCGCCCCCGCCCCGGTAGGACAGCTTGAACGGGGGAAAACTGTACATCCAGAGCAGCAGCAAGGAGACCAGAATCAGCGGCAGGGCCAGGGGACGGCGGGCCCAGAAGAACAACCCGAGGCCCAGCAGCAGGTTGGCGGCGGCCATCAGGAGGGCCGCGTTTCGCAGCGCTCCGAGAGAGAGTTTCCCCTGGGGGATTACCCGGGAGCCACCGCTGAAGGGGGTGTAGGTGGTATTGGCGCCGTCGCTGGGCGCGTCGGCGTAATCGTTGGCGTAGACGATGTAGAGCTGTAGAAAGAGCCCGTAAAGCTGGGCCAGCAGAAGATGGCCCGGCTGAATCGGAAGGCCGCTGCGCCAGTGAAACAGTCCCGCGCCCAGCAGCAGCGGAAAAAAAATATAGGTCTGGGAAGGTAGGCGGGAAGCCTGAAGCCAGGCCGAAAGCTTGCTCATGAAAAGTCCTTAGTGCGGGTGGCCGAAGTTTTTTTCGGCCCTCCAAGCATACCCTGAAAATAACTTTTTACTCGCAAGAGGAGGATCAAGGTGGAAAAATTACGCGATTTGCGCTGCGAAGCCTGCCGCAAAGGCGCTCCCCGCGCCACTCCGGAGGAAATTGCCGGTTTTCGGCCCCAGATTCCCGCATGGGAGGTGAAGACCGTTGAGGAGATCGAGGGCCTTTCACGGACCTTTGACTTCGCCAATTTCGCCGAGGCCCTGGCATTTACCCAGGAGGTCGGAGAGCTGGCCGAGGCCGAAGGGCATCATCCCGAAATCCTCACCGAATGGGGCAAGGTAACAGTGCGCTGGTACACCCGCAAGATCAAGGGCCTGCATCGCAACGACCTGATTATGGCGGCCAAGACCGACGCTCTGTACGGCGGACGGCCGGTGGCGGAAAAATAGCTGTAATGCATCATCCTCCGTCGCCGTCACCAGCAACACAAACCGGTAGGGGCTTCCATGCAATACAGTGAACACCTGTTTCTGGTCGGCGGGGTGATGCTGTTTCTGTTTTTCCTCGTCAGCCTGTTTTTTCAACGGCTCAAGATGCCGTCTCTGCTGGCCTATATCTTCTTTGGCATCGGCATGGCCGGGCTGTTCACCGGCCCCGAGTTGGATCTTGTCGATCAGATCTCCCGCTTCGGCATTGTCTTGCTCTTCTTTCTGCTGGGATTGCACTTTCCCCTCAACCGTCTGGTCAATATAGCGCGCCGGGTGTGGAAAGTCGGTATGATGGATATCGGCTTTAATTTCGTTGGCAGCTTTGCCATCGCCTATCTGTTCGGTTTCGACCTGCTGGCCGCCCTGATCATCGGCGGAGTCGCCTACGCCACCAGTTCCTCGATTACGGTGAAGATGCTGGAGGATTCGGGGCGGCAGAAGAGTCCGGAAGGCGAATTCAAGCTGGCCCTGCTGATCTTCGAGGACCTTGCCGCGCCGGTCATGGTCTCTTTTCTGGTCGGTCTGAGTACCCGGGGGGCCATTTCGGCCGGCACCGTGGGGATCATCTTCATCAAGGTCGTTTTGGTCACGGCCGCATCCATTGTCATCGCCCACCAGGGCTTTCGTCGGTTAGACGTGTTCGTCAACCGCTATCTGACCCGGGATTTCATGCCGCTCTTTGCCATGGCCGTCGCCCTGGTGTTCGCCGGTATCGCCGAGGCGCTGGAGCTTTCCAAGTTGTTGGGAGCCTTTCTCGCCGGAATGATGTTGTCGGAAACAGGGACCTCCAAGGAGATGAGCCGGCTGATCGAGCCGATCAAGGATCTGAGTCTGCCTTTTTTCTTCTTCTGGTTCGGCACCTCCATCACCTTCGGTACGGGCGTCGTTTCCCCTGTGGCACTGGTGGTCCTCATCGTCTGGGCCGTGGCGGCCAAGTTGATCGTCGGCTTCTGGGGGGGGCGTCTTTACGGCCTGACCCGCAAAGGCTCGCTGCGTGCGGCTTTTTCCCTGACCCAGCGAGGTGAATTCTCGGTCGTCATTGCGGCCCTTGCCGATACCGTGCTGCGGGTTTTTCTGGGAATTTATATCGTGGTGACCGCGGTGTGCGGGGTGTATCTGTTTCGTAAGGCTCCCGCCATCGCGGAAAGACTCGGTCGGACGAAAAAAACCTGAGCGTGGTTTTTTGGCAGTGTTTGGAATCAACGGGTGAAGCATTTCGGGCGGATGGCCCGGTAAAAACCTGCGGACAGAGAGGCGGTTCGGCATGCACATTGTGATTATCGGCGGCGGCGATGTCGGTTATCAGCTGGCAAGGGATCTTAAAGACAAACATCAGAAAATCGTGGTCGTGGATAAAAATCCAGCGACCGCCAGAATGATGGGCGAAAAACTGGATCTGGCCTTTGTTACCGGCAACGGGGCGAATCTGGAGGTACTGGAAAAAGCCGACATCCGTTCGGCGCAGATCCTTATAGCCGTTACCGAATCGGATGAAGTCAATATTATTGCCTGCATGATTGCCAAGACCTTTGGAGTCCCGCATACGGTGGCCCGCGTGCGCAATCCGGAAAGCGCCGGCAGCATCGACGTGGACACTCGAGGACTGACCCAGACCCAGCTGCAGATTGACCTGATTATCAGTCCCAAGAGGACCACAGCCCAGGAAATCGCCAAAAGGGTATTGTTTCCCGATGCTACGGAGGTGGAAGAATACGCCGGTGGCAGGGCCATGCACATGGCCGTGAAAGTGGCTGCCAACGCCGAGCTTGTCAACAGGCCCCTGCGTGATCTGGAACTGCCCAAAGGCTGCCTGATTGCCGGTATTCGGCGGGAAGACGGTGTCTTTGTGCTGCCCGGTGGCGGAGACCGTCTGGAAGAAGGGGACAAAGTCTACCTGGTCGGCAAGAGCGAGATCATGAACGAGGCCGGGCGGTTTTTTCATCGCAGCGATACACGCATCGAACGGGTGGTGATTCTGGGGGGCGGCGAAATAGGTTTTTCTCTGGCCAATTTGCTGGAGGCCGACAAGCAGAAGTCCTTTTTCATCAAGCTGATCGAGAAAGATGAAGAGCGGGTCGAGATGCTCAACCGGTCCCTGGGACGAACCCTGGTCGTGCAGGGTGATGGTACCGACCTCTGCTATTTCAACGAGGAAGAGATCGCCGAGGCTGATGTGCTGGTAGCCGCCACCGGGGATGACCGCATCAACCTGGTGGCATCGCTGCTGGGCCGCAGGCTGGGGGTGAAAAAAGTGATAACCGAGATCACCCGTATTCGTTATGCCTCCCTCTACAGGACTCTCGAGGTCGGCGACACGGTCAATCCCCACCTGATCACCGCGGCGAAAATTCTCAGATATACCCGGCGTGGAGATGTCCTGTCCCTTTCTCTATTGCAGGACGAGGTGGCCGAGACCATGGAGCGCATACTGCCGGCTACCTCGCCAGTTGTCGGAAAAAAAATCTCCGCCGCAGGGTTTCCTCAGGGCCTGCTGGTGGGCACCATCGTCCGGGGGCGCGAGGTCATCATTCCCGACGGCGATACCCGGCTGCGGCCCGACGATCATTTGATCCTTTTTTCCACGCCCGAAGTCAGCAGGCGAACGGATCGCTATTTCAGCTGACGGGCAGGGGAGAAAGCCGCTTGCGGGCAATGGTCAAGGAACAAACTGAGCCCCGCGGGCTGGGACATTTTGCGGAAACAGGGCATGTGGGAGGCAGGGATGGAGAGGTTGTACGGCTGGCTGGAGGTCGTGAAACAGGTGCTGGGAGTTAAACTTTTTGCCCTCGGCAGCACCCCGATAACCCCCTGGACCTTGATCTATCTTGTCTTATTCTTTTTTCTGCTGTTCTATCTCAGCGACAAGTTTCGTCGATGGCTGGTGAATGAGGCCCTGACCCGCACCCGCATGGATCTCGGCGTACGTCAGGCCACCGGCTCCATTGTCCGCTATCTGGTCCTGGTGGTGGGTTTTGTGGTGATTGTGCAGACCGCCGGCATCGACCTGACCACCCTCAATGTGCTGGCAGGGGCGGTGGGTATCGGCCTCGGTTTCGGTTTGCAGAATATCGTCAGCAATTTCGTCAGCGGCCTGATCATTCTGTTGGAGCGGCCCATCAAGGTGGGGGATCGCATCGAAGTGGGTACGGTTCACGGCGATGTGGTGCATATCGGCGGCCGCAGCACCACGGTGATCACCAACGACAATATCTCCATCATCGTGCCCAACACCAAATTCATCGTCGAAAATGTCGTCAACTGGAGCCACAACGAGGAACTGGTGCGGTTTCGCATTCCTGTCTCCGTGGCTTACGGCAGCGATGCCCGGCTGGTGGAAAAGCTGTTGCTGGAAGTGGCGACCGAGAGCCGGGACGTGCGCAGCGCTCCGGAACCGGGGGTGTGTTTCGTGGAGTTTGGTGACAGCGGCCTGCATTTTGAGTTGCGGGCCTGGAGTTCGACCCTGGTGCATCGCCGGGGCCGGTTGCTCAGTGCGCTGAATTTTGCCATTTACGACAAATTTGCCGAGCACGGCATCGAAATCCCCTTTCCGCAGCGGGACCTGCATTTCAAGGGAGGTCGGGTGGAAGTGCAGATGATGTCCGGCGGGGCAAGAGAAGTTATGGCGTCGCGCACGGATCCCTGAAAACCTTTCTCGGCCCTCACCCTCCCTTTCGAGCCGCCAGCAATAAATGCGGTGCCGCCCTGCGATTGGCCGCCGTCAGTTCCATCACCTGCCATTCATCAGCGCTCAGGGCGCACAACAGCTCCCGCACCGCCGCGGCCTCCTCGGCTCCACCGGCATGTCCCGGATAAACAACCACCGAGGCGCGTCCGCCGGGCAGCAGCCGTTCCAGAGCCTTGCGCAAGGCGGTACAACTGGTGTCGGACCGGGTTGTCAGGGAACGGTTGCCGCCGGGACAGTAACCGAGGTTGGCCATCAGCGCCATGACCGGACCGGTCACGTAGCGCTCCAGCCGGGAGTGGCAATCCGCCACCAGATAGACTCCGGTCCCGGAATGGGGCGGTCCCTCCGAAAGGGCCGTAACGCAACTGAATTCCTGACCGTGCAGCCGTTCCCCGGTGCGTTGCAGGGCCTCCTGCTGAATGTCGAAAGCGATTACTCGACCGGTGGCGCCCACCATGCGGTACAGGAACGCGGTGTCGTGACCGTTGCCCGCGGTCAGATCCAGGGCTGTGTCGCCGGGGCGCAGCACCGCGCCGATCCAGTTTTGGGCCCAGTCGGTCATTCGTGACAAGGGGGCGGCACGTTTCGATCTGGCTTCGGGGCCCCTTGCCGGCGGGTAATTGACTCTTTCCTTCGATTCATTCATCTTTTAATTGCCGTTCGCGACGGTCGGGAGAATTCGGCCTGGTGTTCCGATCATTTCCTGTGGGCGTACTTCGAAGCGAACAGGGATTCGAATGCTCCACCCAGCTAACCTGTCCGGCAGCGATGACCCCGGCAGACCGCATCTCCCGCAGGCCTGCTTCCACCGGCGAGATGCCGTCGAACTGGGGCGCGTTCAGGTAGTTGCTGGTGCGGGCGCCGCACAAAGAAAGATCGACTACCACCTGCAGCCGGTGCCGGGAAAAGACCCTGGCAAGGGCTACGGCGGAAACCCGCACACAACTGTTGAGGGTGCAGCCGCCCATTACCAGGGTGCGTATGCCCCGCTCCTCAAGGGCTTCCAGCCAGTTGCGGCAGCCGTTGCCTTCGGGTAGCAGCAGGTTGTTGCTCGGTTTCAGAAAGTAGGGCTGGTCGTCCCGTACAATCGGCTCCAGGGCCGGATCCCAGCGGTAGCCGTCGGGAGCGAAAGGGCAGCGACTGAACAGGACTTCGACCCTTTGGTAAAGGACTTCAAGCAGTCGGGCGCAGTTGTCGAAGGCCAGACGCAGGGGCATGGCCTCGAATTCGCCCATCGGGCCGAGCCGCCACAGCCACTCGCCGGCGGTGAAGGCCCTTTGTGGGTCAATGAGCAGCAGGGCCGTCTCGTCGGCGAACACAGGGTGTTCCGCGACGGCGCTGCGCTGCAGGGCGGCGGCATAGTCCCCGGATCTTTCGCTGTGGACGACCTCCCGTAGCAGGGCTTCCATGGACTGCGGTTCCGAACCGTCCCGGAGAATTTCGGCACTCGCGCTCTTTACTTTGGCGGAAAGGACTTCAGCCGCCTTTTCAAGCAGTCTCGGCAGCGTACTGCGCCGCAGAACCCGGCCGTAAACTCCCTGCGGATCCTGATGGACTTCTTCCAGGCAGTCGAGAAATGTTTTCCGGGACATGGGTCCGGGCAGGGTCAGAAAGTCCAGCAGGGCATAGAGATGGGCCTGCGGCCCCTGCCAGCCGAGGGCCGTGGCGCCTTGAAACAAATCTTCCCGGCTTAGCGCGCCGTCCCGGTCCCGGTCCAGAAAGTCAAAGAGTTCGATCCATTCCCGCATGACCTGTTCTCGTCTTGTCCCGCCACTTCAGTGCGAGGTATTCCGGCCCGGCTTCCTGACCAAAGGGGTGATGCCCAGGTTATGGCACTCATCGCTGAGCCAGGCCTGGCCGTCCTGAATAGTGCACTGCAGGGTCATGCCCCGGCGGACAAAATCGGCCAGGGCGGTGGTGTGTTCCTCGCTCAGTTCAAAAACGCGCAGATTGGCGAAGCGTTGCAACGCTTCGGCGTGGCGTTGCCACCAGAGTCCGGCGGCGCGTCCTCCGTAGAGGTACAGGATGACGTTTTCGGCTCGTTGGCAGGCTTTGCGTATGCGCCGTTCGTCGGGCAGGCCGATATCGATCCACAGGGCGACCTCTCCCGAGAGGTTTTTCTGCCACA
>SLLR01000137.1 GCA_007134025.1 Desulfuromonadaceae bacterium
AGAAATTGCAAAAGCGCCTCAGAATGCAACTGGATCTGCCGGTACACCTGAGCCGCACCGGCGATTATTCTCTGACCCCGCAACAACGCTATGACCTTGTCAGTTCGGCCGAGGCCGATGCGCTGCTCCTGTTGCACGCCCAGTCCTCGCTGAGCCCCCGACCCCGGGGGGCGGTTCTTTTTGTCAGACCCCGTCAGGGACAACCGCCAAGTGCCACCGATGACAGCATGATACTGGCCCAACAGTTGCGCGAGGCCCTGGTTCAAGCCGGAATCCATGTGGCGGCGGTAGAGCGGGCGCCGCTGCTGCCTCTGGGACAAGGGAACCTGCCGACGGTTCTCATTGAGCTTGGCTATCTGAGTCACTCGGCGGATCGGGAACTGCTCGGGCGCAGCGAGGGTCGGGAGCGGCTGGCGGAAGCTCTTTTCCAGGGGCTTGAAAGTTATGCGCAAAAACTTCAAGTCACTCAGCAGCAACCGTGAAAAAATGGGCACGCTCGGCATGGGTGCTTTGCGGTTGTCCTTTAAAAGACCTGTTTTTTTCCAAGGAGTCTGAATCAGGATGAGCGAATCTTCAAGCACTCGGGCCGACAGGCGCCGTTTTGATGAGTTGCGGCCCGTTTCTTTTGTGCGGGGTTTTACCCGCTACGCCGAGGGATCGGTTCTGGTTTCCTTTGGGGACACCCGGGTGCTGTGCAACGCCACGGTGGAAGAGGCGGTTCCCGCTTTTTTGAAGGGCAAGGGCAGCGGCTGGGTGACCGGCGAGTATGCCATGCTGCCCCGAGCCACCCAGACGCGCTCGGCACGGGAGTCCCTGAGGGGTAAGGTGGGAGGACGCACTTACGAAATTCAGCGCCTGATCGGCCGCTCGCTGCGGGCGGTAACCGATCTGGCCGCTTTGGGCGAACGTACCCTGGTACTCGACTGCGACGTGCTCCAGGCCGACGGAGGAACCCGAACCGCTGCCATCACCGGTGCCTGCGTCGCCCTGACTGAAGCCTTTGACGGGTTGGTATCCCGAGGAGTTTTGCCCGCCACGCCATTGCGGGAGCGGGTCTCGGCGATCAGCGTCGGAATGGTCGCGGGCCGGGTTCTGCTGGACCTGGATTACCGGGAAGACGCTGCCGCCGAGGTCGATGCCAATTTTGTGGTGACCGAATCGGGACTGCTGGTTGAAGTGCAGGGCACTGCCGAGGAGCGGCCCTTCACTGTGCAGCAACTTGACCAAATGCGTGATCTGGCGCTGCAGGGCTGCCGTCAATTGAACCGCTTGCAGAGCCAATGCCTTGGGGAGTGACGGGATGAAATTGATTGTGGCTACGGGCAACGCGGGAAAATTGGTGGAGATTCGCCGACTGCTGGCGGAGTCCGCCATCGAGGTGGCGGGCCTCGCCGAGTTGGAAGACGTCCCCGAGATTGTCGAAGACGGGGAGACCTTTGAGGCCAATGCACGAAAAAAAGCTCTGGTCGTGGCCCGACTTACGGGCTGTCTGACCCTTGCCGACGATTCGGGACTGGCCGTGGAGGCGCTCAACGGAGCGCCCGGCGTCTATTCCGCTCGCTATGCCGGCGCCGAAGCCGATGACGCGGCCAACAACCGCAAGCTGCTGGAGGCCCTGCAGGGCCTGCCGCAGGAACAGCGCAAAGCGGCCTTTCACTGCGCCATGGCCCTGTGTTGGCCCGACGGCCAGTGTCGTTCTTTTTACGGCTGCCTGGAGGGGCGGATTCTGCAGGAGCCAAGAGGTGACGGCGGGTTTGGCTACGATCCCCTGTTTCTGGTTCCCGAATGCGGCCAGTCGCTGGCCGAGTTGCCTCTTACAGTTAAAAATCGCGTCAGCCATCGAGGTCAGGCCCTGCGCCAGGTGGTGATCTGGCTTCAAAAGAATCGCAAAAAAGGTCATGACGGGTTCGGTTGACCTGAAAATTTCTCGGCTTTCAGTTGACAGATCTTATTTTACCTGCTTAATATGATAGAAACACTTTTACATCACAAGGAGGGATACCATGCGTAAATTGCACGTTGTTCTTGTCGGTTCGTCTTTGGCCATGCTGGTTCTGAGCGGCTGTGCGTCTCAGTTGAGCTTGGCGGAGCGTGAACTTCTCGACCAGGCGGTCGCGTCCGGTCAGGTTGCCGCTGAACAGGCCGCTGTCGCCCAGTCCGCCGCCGCCGCCGCTGCCGACTCGGCCGCCAAAGCCCAGGCCTCTGCCGCTGCTGCGGATCGCAGCGCTTCCATGGCCGCCAGCAGCGCCGATGCCTGTGCCGCCAGCGCCGCTCAGGCCGCCAAGGCTTTTGAAATGATGCAGAAGAAATAACCTGACGGTTCGACAAGATTTCCATACCAACTGAAAAGGCTCCGCTATGCGGGGCCTTTTCAGTTGGCGGAGATGCGAACCGGCATCCCCCGCCGTTCCGCAATGGCCGTCTCCAGAGCCCCGGAATCAAGGACGCCTTTCCATGACAGGGCCTGAATCTGGCGCTGCACTTCGACTTCGGGGACGTTGAAGGCGCCCCGCGGGTCGGGGTGGATTTCCACAAACAGATCGCCGTCCTGCACGCCGACTTTGATGGGTTGGTAGATGATCCTTACCGGGGTGCCCCGGGGTGCGCGGGGAAAAAGGTCCTCTATATCTTCCGGATAAAGGCGCAGGCAGCCATGGCTGACGCGCCGACCGATGCCGAAGGATCTGTTGGTGCCATGGATTCCGTAGCCGGAAAGGGACAGGCCGAGCCAGTAGTCCCCCAGAGGATTGTCGGGGCCGGGGGGAATAAGTGTCGGACCGTCGGGGCGGGCGGCTCGGACAGAGGCCGGGGCGGTCCAGGAGGGATTTTCGACCCGCTGGGTAATGGTGTAGTCCCCTTCCGGGGTATCCCGTCCCTCGCTGCCAATGCCGATGGCGTAGGCGCGAATCCGCTGTCGTCCCTGTTCCGGCCACAGAAGGTAGAGTCGCAGTTCGGCCAGATTGATGGTGATGCCCTCGACCAACTCGCGAGGTGGGATAAACGCATAAGGAAGCAGGATCTCCCGACCGACGGCGGGCGCCCAGGGATCGGTCTGCGGGTTGGCCTGGGTCAGAGCCAGATAGCCCAGCCCGGCCCGGCGGGCCAGTTCGATGAGGGTCTCGTCCGGTCCGGGAATATAGGAACGTTCGCGGCCCACGATGGCGAAAGGCTGATCCGGATCGCGCCAGGACTCTTCCTCCAGGCGCGGATACCAACCCAGGACGGTTGTGGCATTCAACAGGGGAACCAGCAGCAAAGCGGCAATCAGGAGCGATTTCATGGCAAACCTCAACGGGTGTGTTTTTGACGCAAAATGCAAGCGGTTGCATGGCAGTATAGTTCAGGGTTGCGCGTTAAAACAATCCCTTCTCCGTCACGACTTGACGCCGGCGCCCCTGGCCCCTGCGCCCGAATCGTTGACAGCCGAGCATGGCCGTTGTATTACCGTGGTCCCGAAATGAAAACCGCGCATCATTTTGCTTTGTCGCTTCGCAGATTTTTTTTGCTGTTTGTCGCCCTGTTTTGCGCAAGATCCTGGGATCTCGCCGACCGATTTCCCGCCAACTCCCTGGAGTCCTTGTCCTGAACGCCTTGAAGGAGGAAAAACCTATGGAACGAACCTTTGCAGTCATTAAACCCGATGCTTTCGCCGCCGGTCATGCCGGTCGGATTCTGGCCCGCATCCACGAGGCCGGTTTTACCCTTATCGGCATGAAAAAGATCTGGCTCAGCGAGGTGCAGGCGGGCGGTTTTTATCATGTGCACCGGGACAAGCCGTTTTTTGCCGATCTGACTGGTTTTATGAGCAGCGCGCCCTGTGTCACTCTGGTGCTCGAGGCTCCCCAAGCGATTCGGCGCTGGCGGGAACTGATGGGAGCCACCGATCCCGGCAAGGCCGACGAAGGGACCCTGCGCCGCGAATTCGGAACCTCCATCGGCCGCAACGCCCTGCACGGCTCCGACGCCCCCGACACCGCCGCTTTTGAGATCGGCTATTTCTTTTCCGGGATGGAACTGCTTTAATCTCGCGTTGGATAAGTCTTGTGCCTGCAAAGTCCTTTGGATACAATCGGGGGACTTTTGTGGAAAACAATCAGGATGACTACAGCAGCATGACCCCGCCGCCCCTCGTCGACATCAAGGGTCTGACTCAGGCCGAGCTGATCGCGTTTCTGGCCGGTATCGGCAAGGAACGTTTTCGCGCCGGCCAGATCCTGCGCTGGATCTACAGCCGGAATGTCTGCTCTTTTGCGGAAATGACCGACCTGGCCAAGGAACTCCGTTCTCAACTGGAGGCCCGGGCATGGGTTTCCGAGCTGCACCCCGAGGCGGTGGAAGAGAGCAGCGACGGGACCCGCAAGTACCTGTTCCGATTCCGCGACGGGCACAGCGTGGAGACGGTGCGGATTCCCATGGAGAGCGGGCGGACCACTCTGTGTATCTCGACCCAGGTCGGCTGCGCTTTGGGCTGTGCTTTCTGCCACACGGGGAATTTCGGCCTGATCCGCAACCTGACGACTGCTGAGATTGTCAATCAGGTGTGCGCCGTGCTGCGGGACGGTCCGGTGCAGAATCTGGTGCTGATGGGAATGGGAGAGCCTCTCGACAATCTCGACAATGTGGTGCGGGCCCTGGAGATACTGTACCTCCCCGAGGGGCTCGATTTCAGTCCGCGAAAAGTCACCCTGTCCACGGCCGGACTGGTGCCGCAGATGGCGGAGTTGGGGCGGCGGATCAAGGTTAATCTGGCCGTTTCCCTGAATGCGGCCACCGACCAAGTGCGGGATGCGCTGATGCCGATCAATCGCCGCTATCCCCTCAAGGAACTGATGGCCGCCTGCCGGGCTTATCCCCTCGGTCATCGACAGCGCATCACCTTTGAATACATCCTGATTCGAGGGTTGAACGACAGCCTCCAGGATGCCCGGCGTCTCGTCGGGTTGCTTCATGGCCTGCGTGCCAAGATCAACCTGATCCCGTTCAACGAACATGCCGGCTCCAGTTTCCAGGCTTCGACGGATGAGACGATAGGGGCCTTTCAGGCCTTTCTCCTCGACCGCGGTCTGGTGGCCGTTCGGCGGGCCAGCAAAGGCCGGGACATCGCGGCAGCCTGCGGCCAGTTGAAGGGTAAACTGGACGGTGCCCGGCAGCACTGATTTTCCTGTTTCAGAGACAAAGAAAGGACTGGTTTCATGACTCAGGCGGCAATCGGCATTATCGGCGGCAGCGGCCTCTATGAGATTGATGAATTGCAGGAGCTGCGCGAGGTTCAACTGCAAACACCCTTCGGCAATCCCTCGGACACGCTGATCAGCGGAACCCTGGACGGGATCTCCCTGGTGTTTCTGCCCCGCCACGGACGGGGGCATCGACTGCTGCCGAGCGAAGTGCCCTACCGGGCCAACATCCATGCCATGAAACAGCTCGGTGTCGAGCGGATTATTTCGGTTTCGGCGGTGGGCAGTATGCGGGAGAACATCGTGCCCGGGCATGTCGTGGTGCCCGATCAGTTTTTCGATCGTACTCAGGGCAAGCGGGAGTCGACATTTTTTGGCGAGGGAGTCGTCGCTCATGTGCAGTTCGCCGATCCGGTGTGTGCCGATCTGTCGGCCATTCTGGCGGCCGCCGCCGAAGAGGTTGGCGCCACGGTTCATCGGGGCGGAACCTATCTGTGCATTGAAGGGCCGAATTTCTCGACCCGTGCCGAATCGATGATTTATCGCCGCTGGGGCGTGGATATTATCGGCATGACCAACCTTCCCGAGGCGCGTCTGGCCCGGGAGGCGGAGATCTGCTACGGCACCCTGGCCCTGGCCACCGACTACGACTGCTGGTATGAAGGCCATGAAGATGTTTCGGCCGAAGCGGTAATGGCTCTGGTGCGGCAGAACGTGGCCATGGCTCGTCATATCATTCGGGCGGCCGCCGGGTTGGCGCCTGCCGGCAAACCCTGTGCCTGTCACCAGGCCCTGCGGCATGCGGTGATGACCGATCCGGCGCGAATACCTGCCGCTTCCCGGCAACGTCTGAGCCTGCTGCTGGATAAATACCTGTAGCCGGCGCGGGTGTTGCGGGAAAACCCTTACTCAAAGTTCTCGGGTGCCTTGCCGACTGTCTGGCCCGACTGCTTTGTCCGGCCCGGCCGGCCCGAACGCCCTGTGCTTCCATGAGAGGATCGTCTATGCGTATCAGCACCGTTTCCGTGCTCCTGCTGGCCCTGCTGATGGCCGGTTGTGCCCAGCCCCGCAACGACACATCAGCGGAAAATGTTCACTACATACTCGGGGTTTCCTATCTGCAGGAAGGGGACTCCGCCCGTGCCCTGCGGGAATTCCATCAGGCCCATCAGGTCCAGCCGCGCAATCCGAACGTGCTCATCGGTCTGGGCCGTTCCTATCATTTGCGGGGGGCCCATGAGCAGGCCGAGCACTATTACCGGCTGGCTCTGCGGGAACGGCCCGACGATTCCATGATCGAAAACAACCTCGGCGATCTGTACCTTTCCCAGGGCCGTCTGGAGGAAGCGATCTACTATTTCGAAAAGGCCGCCTCCAACCTCATGTTCACCGACTCGGCGGTTTCCCTGACCGGGCTCGGCTATGCCCATTTTCTCAACGGGGACTATCCGGAAGCCCTTCGTGCCTACCGCCGGGCCCTGGCCCAGAACCCCCGTTCCGACCAGACCTACATGCGGCTCGGCGAAACCTACTATGCCATGGACAACCCGGAGCGGGCCGTTGGTGCTTTGCGGCAGGCCCTGCGGATCAACGCCAGCAACATCCAGGCCCATTACAAGCTGGGAATGACCCAGATGAAACTCGGTAATGACGATGCCGCGCTGCAGTCCTTCAGTACGCTCATCAAGCTGGCCCCCCTGTCGGAGTTGGCGGAACAGGCAGAAGAGCATATGGAGATGCTGCGCTGAATGTTCTACCGCGGAGGGAAACCCGCATGACCGGTGCCGAGGAGCTGAAGCAGGCCGTTGCGGAGCACTATGGAGCAGCTCCCTTTGACCTGGCGGTGATTCTGGGGTCCGGCCTTGGGGCGGCCGCCGAAAACGTGGCGCAGGGTCGAATCTATCCCTACGCTGGTTTCTCCTGTTTTCCCAGGGCTCGGGTGGCCGGTCACGCCGGCCAATTGCTGGTCGGGCGATTGCAAAGCTGGCGGGTGCTTTTTTTCCTCGGCCGCTTTCACCTCTACCAG
>SLLR01000119.1 GCA_007134025.1 Desulfuromonadaceae bacterium
GGGATTTTCTCATGTCCCAGTCCCGCCAGGAAGAGTTTACCCATCTGTTGAGTCAGGTGCTGTCCCTTCCTCCGATCCTGACCATGTGGCCCGAAACCCGTCTGCAACGGGTTCACTACGATTGGCTGGAAGCGGGTGAGCATACCCAGCGAACGGTCGCCAAGCTTTCCCAGCAACTGCGGAGGTTTCTCGACGATCAGGCCTGGCTGGAAAACCGTCGCATCATGGACATCCTGCACGGTATCGAGAGCCAAGCCCTGGCCTTGCGCGAGGAGATCCCCAAGGGAGATTTCATGCCCTTGGCCGAGACTTCGGCCGCGGTCGAACTTCCTCTGGAGCGTCCACTGTACCGTCCGCCGATCAAAACCCACATTGACGGGATGGTTCTGGACGAAGGAGATGCGGATGTGGATACGGCGGCTCTTTTCTCACAGGTGGTTGTCGATCGGGCCGCGTTGTCCCGAAATATCCGCCAGGAACTGCAGTCACGCAGCCAGATCAGCCTTGCCGAGGTGGTGGTCCGCCATCCTCTGCGTCATGGTTTGGCCGAACTGGTGGCCTATTTGCAACTGGCCGCTGAATGGCCCAAAACGGCCGTGGACGATGAAGTGCAGGAGCAGGTAAGCTGGCAGCAGGAGACCGGCGTCACCCGTCAGGCGACCTTGCCGCGCATTATTTTGTTGAGGAATGGATGATGACCGCCGCCGAGACCAATCCCAGTTTTTCGGTTTTGCCGACCCATGAACTCGCCTCCGTGGTGGTGCCTCTGCTCAAGGGCGTGCTTTACCAGGAGGACACCCCGGCCCCGTGGAGCCTGTTGCTGAAGCTGCAGGCGAGTGTTCGGGATTATGTTGCCGTTCTCGGTCTGGATCTGGTGCTCGACGAGGCGGAAGGCTACGCTTTTTTGCGTTCCCGACAGAATGACGATGAGGATGACCAGCAGGGCATGCCACGTCTGGTTGCTCGAAGGCAGCTCTCCTATCCGGTCAGTTTGTTGCTTGCCCTGTTGCGGAAAAAACTGGCCGAGTTTGATGCCGGGGGCGGCGACACGCGCTTGATTCTGTCCCGGGATGAAGTGGTGGAGTTGATCCGGATCTTTCTGCCGGCCGGCAGCAACGAGGTGAAACTCATCGACCAGGTCGATGCCACCCTGAACAAGATTGCCGAACTCGGCTTTATTCGCCGCTTGCGCGGGCAGGGACAGATGGTTGAAGTGCGGCGCATTATCAAGGCCTTTGTCGATGCCCAGTGGCTTGCCGAGTTTGACCAACGATTGGCGGAATATCGACAGCAGCTTGTTCAGGAGCCGGGGGGAACGGATGGCTGAAACATTGGAGCTGGAATTTATCGGCGATGACCGGCTGGCCGGATTTCGACTGCAACGGCTCGAGGTTTTTAACTGGGGAACCTTTGACGGGCGGGTCTGGACGCTGCGTCTGGGCGGCAAAAACGGTCTTCTGACCGGAGATATCGGTTCCGGAAAATCGACCCTGGTCGATGCCGTCACCACCCTGCTGGTGCCGAGTCATCGCGTTGCCTACAACAAGGCGGCCGGCGCCGACAGCCGGGAACGTTCGCTCAAATCCTACGTACTGGGGTTTTACAAGTCGGAGCGACAGGAAACCTTGGGCAGCGCCAAGCCGGTCGCCCTGCGGGACTTCAATAATTATTCGGTGATCCTCGGTGTTTTCCATAACGCCGGATACAACAAGACCGTTACCCTGGCCCAGGTCTTCTGGATAAAAGAAGCCCATGCCCAACCGGCGCGCCTGTATGCGGCCTGTGAACGGGATCTGTCCATTGCGGCGGATTTTTCAGGATTCGGCAGCGAGATACTGGGCCTGCGCAAACGACTGCGCTCAAGCGGTGTTGATCTGTTCGACAGCTTTCCGCCTTATGGTTCCTGGTTCCGCCGCCGCTTTGGCATCGATAACGAACAGGCCCTGGATCTGTTCCATCAGACCGTGTCGCTCAAGTCGGTGGGGAATCTCACCGACTTTGTGCGCAGCCATATGCTTGAGCCCTTTGATGTCGCACCCCGTATTACTGCCCTGATCGGCCACTTCGATGATCTGAACCGGGCTCACGAGGCGGTTCTCAAAGCCAAACGTCAGGTGGAGATGCTGACCCCTCTGGTGACCGATTGCGAGCGTCATCAGGAGTTGACACGAACGGCGGATAAGCTGCGCGCCTGCCGCGAAGCCCTGCGCCCCTGGTTCGCCACCCTGAAAGGCGATCTGCTGGAGAAACGTCTTGCCGTGCTGAACGAGGAGTTGACCCGCCACCAAGCCGCCACCTCGCGGTTGGAAGAGCAGCGTCGCGCCCACAAAGGCAAGCGGGATGAGCTTCTCCGCACCATCGCGGAGAACGGTGGCGACCGTATTGAAAGCATCGGTCGGGAAATCCTCCAGAAACAGGAAGAGCGGAAGCGCCGGGAACAGAAAGCCTCCCGCTATGCAGAACTGGTAGGTGCCCTGGGGCAACACCCCGCGGCGACCGGAGAGGAATTTCTGCTGCAGCGGTCAGAAACCGCCAAGTGGCGGGAAACGACCGAAGAAGCCGAAGTCCGTACACAGAACAATCTCAATGAGGCAGGCGTCTTATTCAAACAAGGCAAGGATGAATACGAACAGCTGCAAACTGAAATCACCGGGTTGAAAGCCCGGATCAGCAATATCGACGAAAAACAGATCGCCATGCGGCGCCTCCTCTGTCAGTCCCTTAATCTGGCCGAAGAAGAGCTGCCCTTTGCCGGAGAGTTGCTGCAGGTTCGCGAGAACGAGCGTGACTGGGAAGGTGCCGTCGAAAGGCTGCTCCACGGCTTCGGCTTGTCGTTGCTGGTTCCGGATCAGTATTACGCCAGGGTGGCGCAGTGGGTTGACCAAACCCACCTCCGCGGACGGCTGGTCTATTTCCGGGTGAGGGAAGGGGGGCGCGGCGAGTTACCGTCGCTGCATCGCGATTCGCTGGTGCGCAAGCTCCAGGTCAAGCCCGATTCGCCTTTTTACGAGTGGCTCGAACGGGAAGTGGCGCATCGTTTTGATCTGGCCTGCTGTGAGAACCAGGATCAGTTCCGCCGCGAGACCAGGGCCATTACCAAGGCCGGACAGATCAAAGCTCCCGGGGAGCGACATGAAAAGGATGACCGGCATCGGATTGATGATCGCCGGCGTTATGTCCTTGGCTGGAGCAATGCCGAAAAAATCGCGGCCATGGAAAAAGACGCCCGACTTCAGGAAACGCACCTTGCCGACCTGGCCGGTCGGATCAGTACCTTACAAAAGGAGCAGACCACTCTTAAGGAGCGCCTGTCAATCCTTTCGAAGCTGGGCGAGTACACCGATTTTTGCGAACTCGACTGGCAACCCGTGGCGGTTGTCATCGCCCGTTTGGAAGACGAGAAACGCGAGCTGGAAGCTACCTCCGATCTGCTCAAGACCCTGACGGCGCAATTGGCCGTGCTGGAAGAGGAGCTAAGAGAAACGGAGGAGCAGCTTGATGAACGTAAGGATAAACGCTCGAAAACCGAGCAAAAAATCAATGCAGCGCAAGAGCTGCAACAACAGACCCATGCCCTGTTGTCGGAAACAAGCGAAGAAGATGTCCAGCGGTTTGCCCTGCTGGAAGAGATGCGCGAGGAGGCGCTTGGTAGTCAGCAGTTGACGGTGGAATCCTGTGACAACCGTGAGCGGGACATGCGTGAGTGGTTGCAGGCCAGGATCGACGCCGAAGATTCGAAGATCAAGCGTCTGTCCGAAAAGATCGTCAAGGCCATGACCGAATACAAGGGAATGTGGACGCTGGAAACAGGTGAGGTCGATGCCAACCTGGCTGCCGCCCCCGAGTACAGGTCAATGCTGGATCAACTGCAGGCCGATGACCTGCCCCGCTTTGAAGGGCGTTTCAAGGAACTCCTGAACGAAAACACCATCCGCGAAGTGGCGAATTTTCAATCTCAACTGGCACGGGAACGGGAAACCATCAAGGAGCGCATCGCACAGATCAACGAGTCCCTTACCCGGATTGACTACAACCCGGGCCGTTATATCCGGCTTGAAGCACAAATGAATCTCGACGCTGATATCCGCGATTTCCAGACCGAACTGCGCACCTGTACCGAAGGAGCGCTCACCGGCTCCGAGGATGCCCAATATTCCGAAGCAAAATTCCTCCAGGTGAAGCGAATTATCGAGCGTTTTCGAGGGCGGGACGAGCATTCGGATATGGATCGGCGCTGGACGGCCAAAGTGACCGATGTGCGCAACTGGTTCGTCTTTGCTGCCAGCGAGCGCTGGCGTGAAGATAACACCGAGCATGAACATTATGCCGATTCCGGCGGCAAATCGGGCGGCCAGAAGGAAAAGCTCGCCTACACCGTCCTCGCCGCCAGCCTGGCCTATCAATTTGGCCTCGAATGGGGTGCGGTGCGCTCCCGTTCCTTCCGTTTCGTGGTCATCGACGAGGCCTTCGGGCGCGGTTCCGATGAGTCGGCCCAATATGGCTTGCAGTTGTTCGCAGAGCTCAATCTGCAACTGCTGATCGTCACGCCGTTGCAGAAAATCCACATTATTGAGCCTTTTGTCGCCGGTGTCGGGTTTGTGCACAATGAGGACGGCCGCAATTCGGTCTTGCGCAACCTGAGCATCGAGGAATATCGGGCCGAAAAACAAAGGATGCAGGGATGACCTGGACGACTCCGGCGAATCTCAAGACTCAGGTCCAGAAGCTTTGGGATCGTGGTGTGCTGCTTGCTTCCATGACGGGTGGCGAGTCGCTCTTTCCGCGCCGTATGCCCCTTAAAGGTCCTGATTCCCGGGAGCTGAGCGAGCGGTTTCCCGAGGTGCGGGACTGGATCGCACAATTGTCCGCCGCCGCTGGCTTCTATCGAATCGAATGGCGCAGTGTCAACCACCGCGTTCTTGGCAATAATGAAATCCCGGCGGCAATCTGGATCGACCAGCTTGCGGATGCTCTTGGACTGATTGGCAAACGTCGGGCGGCGGAACAGTTCGCCGCGCTGATTGAACAGACCGGAGACAAACGGCCTGAATTGCTCCCCTGGCTGACAAAACGGCCGATGCGTGCTTTCGAGTTGGCCGAAGACTGGCCGCGACTGCTGGAGATTATCGGCTGGTTGCTTCAACATCCTCGACCCGGGATTTACCTGCGTCAGATCGAGCTTCCGGGTATCCATACCAAGCTGATAGAAAAACATCGCGGTGTACTGTCGGAACTGTTCGATCTCGTGCTGCCGAAGGATTTCATTGATGAGAGGCACACGGGCATCGGCGGGTTCTGCCGCCGTTACGGTTTTCTCGACAAACCTTTACGGGTGCGCTTTCGCATGCTGGATTCGCATAGCCGACTGCTGCCAGCGCAAGCCGATCAGGATATCACTCTGACACAGGAAGCTTTTGCCTCACTTGTTTTGCCGGTATCGAAAGTGTTCATCACCGAAAATGAGATCAACTTTCTGGCGTTCCCGCATGTTTCTGATGCGATGGTGGTATTCGGGGCGGGATACGGCTTTGACAATCTCGCCGCTGCCCCCTGGTTACGCGAAAAACAAATCTACTATTGGGGGGACATCGATACTCACGGTTTTGCCATTCTTCATCAACTGCGCGGTGTTTTTCCGCACGTCGTCTCTTTTTTGATGGATCAGCAGACACTCCTTGCCCACAGAGCATTGTGGGGAGTTGAAAAGCAGCCCGAAACAGCAATGCTTGGGCGCTTGAATGCCGAGGAAAGTCTGCTTTACGATCAGTTGCGCCACAACCATTGGGGGGTGAGCGTTCGCCTGGAGCAGGAGAGAATAGGGTTCGACTTTCTTTGCGATGTTTTGCGGAGGCTATGAAGGGCAACGGTCAAGCAGCCTCTCACCGGTGCACACTCCGCGCACGTACACGAATCCTGTCCAGTCAGTCAGAATGGTTGGCGTCGTGGGTATTCGAGTATATGCCGACCATCGTCGGTATCGACCGCGGCACTGAAACGCTTTGGTGTCGCAACCCGTTAAATCCAGGAGTCCTCTGATGGAAAAATTGTTTGATCTGCGGGCCCAGGGCAGTGATGTGAAAACCGAGGTTGTGGCCGGAATGACCACTTTTTTGGCGACGCTTTATATTGTGGTGGTCAATCCGACCATTATCGCGGCGGCCGGGTTGCCCTTTGCCGCCGTGGTGACCGCAACCATTCTGGTGAGCGCCTTTTCCAGCATCATGATGGGGCTGTACGCCAAAAATCCCATCGTGGTGGCGCCGGGCATGGGCATCAACGCGTTTTTTACCTATACCGTGGTGCTGGGCATGAAGGTGGAGTGGCCGGTGGCCCTGGGGGCCGTGTTCTGGTCCGGGATTATCTTTCTGTTGCTGTCGGTGTTCAATGTGCGTACCGCCATCGCACGGGCGATTCCGGTCCAGATCCGTGCCGCGGTTGCCGCCGGCATCGGTCTGTTTATTACTTTTATCGGCTTTAATAATGCCGGTTTTGTGGTGGCTGATCCCAATACGCTGGTCCGATTCGGCGGACTCAACGCCGTGACAGGCACCTTCCTGATCGGGCTGTTGGTGACTGCTTTGCTGGTACTGCGCAAGATGACCGGGGCGTTGATTCTGGGAATTTTAACCACCACGCTGCTGGCGGTGCCCATCGGCAGGTGGTGGGGCGATAGCGGGGCGGAATCGGGAATCTCGCCGCCCGTGGTATGGAACGGCCTGGTCAGCGCCCCCGATTTCAGCCTGATCTTCGCGCTGGATTTGGTCAATTCCCTGTCTCTGGCGATGGTCCCGGTGATTTTTGTCATGCTGTTTGCGGATTTGTTCGACAGCCTCTCCACCTTTATCGGCGTCGCCGAGGCGGCGGATCTTAAAGATGCCAATGGTGAGCCGCGCCATATCAAGCAATCCCTGATCACCGATGCCGTGTCGACCACCATTTCCGGGCTGTTTGGCACCAGTGCCGGTACGAGCTTCATCGAATCCGCCGCCGGAATCAGGGAAGGCGGGCGGACAGGGCTGACCGCGGTGGTGGCCGGGTTGTGTTTTCTTCCCTTCATGTTCTTTTCTCCCATACTTTCCATGATTCCCCCTCTCGCCACGGCACCGACCCTGGTTCTGGTCGGTGTGTTCATGATGAGCCCGGTGGCCAACATTGAATGGCACCGTTACGATGAGTCGATACC
>SLLR01000106.1 GCA_007134025.1 Desulfuromonadaceae bacterium
GACGTGACGCACCCGGTTCCCGACAATACCGGCTATATTACCGAGGGGCAGTTCTACCTCAAGCAGGCCCGTATTGAACCCTTCGGCTCCCTGAGCCGTCTCAAGCAGCAGGTGAATGCCGATACGCGGGACGATCATCGGGCCCTGATGGACAACATGATTCGGCTCTATGCCGATTGTCGCGAAGCCCAGGAGAAACGGGCCATGGGCTTTCGGGTTTCATCCTGGGACACCAAACTGCTCAAATACGGTGAACTTTTCGAATCCCGCATGATGGACCTGAACGTCAATCTGCCTCTGGAGGAGGCCCTTGATCTGGGCTGGACTACTCTGGCGGAGTGCTTCGACCCGGCGGAAACCGGCATCAAGTCGGATCTGACCGGCCGTTTCTGGCCTAAATCCTGAGAGTTGCGGACAAACCGATAAGTGATTTATGGCGAAAATCAAGCTCACCAAAACGGAATTAAAGGCGCAACGGGACGGCCTTAAGCGGTTTTTACGCTATCTCCCTACTCTGAAGCTGAAGAAGCAGCAGTTGCAGATGGAAGTTCGCCGGGTGCAACTGGAAATGCAGCAACTGGCGGCAGAGGTTCGGGAGTTTGAAGAGGATTTGGATCGCTGGTGTGCTCTTCTTGGCGAGGAGCGCCGCGAATCTCTGGAGGCGCTTTTTACTGTGACCGGGTGGAGAACCTCGACCCGCAACATCGCCGGAATCGACACTCCCGTTTTTGATTCGCTGGAATTGCAGCGCCATGAGCAGGATCTGTTTCTGGCCCCTTTGTGGCATGAGGACCTGCTGGATGCGGTGGAGAAACTGACTGTTATGCGCCTTCGCCAGATACTGCTTGAAGAAAAGCTGCACGCCATTGAAGAGGAATTGCAGGTAACCACCCAGCGCGTTAACCTGTTCGAAAAAGTCAAGATTCCCGAGACCCTCGACAATATTCGGCAGATACAGATCTTTTTGTCGGATCAGCAGTCCAATGCCGTTGGCCGGGCCAAGATCGCCAAAGCCAAATGTGCCGCCCGGGTGGCCGAATCACAGGCGGTCGCGGCGGGCTCCGTTGATCAGGAATAAGGCGCGTCATGATTGAACCCATGAAAAAAGTGACGGTGGTCTGTCTGGCCGGGGAACAGGACCGGACGATTGCCCAACTGGCGGAACTCGGTATTCTTCACGCCCACCCGGTTCAGCCACCGGCCTCCGAGGTTCTGGACCGCCTTCGGAGCGAACGGGAGACCCTGCAGGAAGCCCTGGCACTGTTGCCCGAGCCTTCCGATAAGGTCGCCGAGGGCGAGCCTTCCCGGACAGCCGAAGGACTGGTGGCGGACATCTTTGCTGCGGACCAGGCCCTGGCCGAGTTGCGCAAGCAGCAACAGGCCTGTCGTGATCAGCTGCAGTATCTGCAACCCTGGGGCCGTTTCGATCCTGACTGTCTGGCTGATTTCAGGCGTCGCGGTCTGGAGTTGGTTTTGTTTCGGCAGTCATCCAAGAAGCTTCCGGTTTTTCCCGACGAGGCGCTGGTGCAGGAAATCTCCCGGGTGGACGGTTTTGCCTATTACGCTGTTGTAGCGCCTGTCGGAACGGCACTGCCGATTGAACCGCTGCCTCTTCCTGATGCAGGCGACGTGGCCGCTCTTGAAAACAAACTGCGGGGTCTGGAGCAGGAAGTGGCGGAAATACAGAACCGTTTGCGTTCCCTGGCGCATCAACGGCTGGTCCTGGAACAGGCCTCCCGGTCTCTGGACAAGCGGATCGAGTTTCAGGAGGCAAGCGACGGCATGGGTGATGAGGGCGCGCTGGTTTATCTACAGGGCTACGTGCCGGCGACCAATAGCGATTCCTTGTCCCAAGCGGCGCAAAAGTTCGGCTGGGGGTTGCTGGTTCAGGATCCTGATCCAAGCGAAAAAAACGTTCCCACATTGCTGCGACTGCCCCGCTGGGTTGAGTCGGTGCGGCTGATTTTCAAGGGACTTGGGGTTATTCCCGGTTATCGGGAAATCGATATCAGTGCCTGGTTCCTGGTGTTCTTTTCCGTGTTTTTCGCCATTCTTATCGGTGATGCAGGCTACGGGGCAATATTTCTGCTGGCAACGCTGCTGCTACGCAAAAAATTTCCCAAAGCGCCGGCGCAGCCCTTCTGGTTGTTTGGCCAGTTGGCGGTCTGCACGATTCTCTGGGGGGCGTTGTCCGGTACCTACTTTGGCTGGACCGGTGGCGAAAGGAATATTGCCTTGGTGCAGAGCCTGACCCAGGAGGCCAGCCTGCAGCGGTTCTGTTTCGGTTTGGGGGCGTTGCATCTGATCATTGCCCACCTGTGGAACGCTCTGCTGATAGGGAAGCGGGTCCGTGCTTTGAGTGAGCTGGGCTGGGCTGTGATCTTTGTCGGCAACTATTTTCTGGCCGAAAGGATGGTTATTGGCGGCGAGGTGTCTTCCGCCCTGCTCTGGTCCTTCTTCGGTCCCGGAATGGCCGCGGTGGTGTTGTTTTCCAAGCCGAGTTTCAACCTCCTCAAAACCGTTGGCGGCGGTTTGGGATGCCTGGCCATGAATATCATCAACAGTTTTGTCGACCTGGTATCCTATATCCGGCTGTTTGCCGTCAGCACCGCCGCCGTGGCCGTTGCTGCGAGTTTTAACGAAATGGCCCTTGGATTGGAGCTGGCGCCGGTTTTGAAGGGACTGGCCGTTGCGCTGATCCTGGCCTTTGGACACGGTCTGAATATTCTTCTGTGCGCCATGGGTGTTTTGGTTCACGGAGTCCGGCTCAATATGCTGGAATTTTCCGGTCATCTGGGTATGGAGTGGGCCGGGGTTCCCTACCGTCCCTTGAAAAATTCCACTGAAGAAACCCCTTAATCTTTTTTAAAACGCAAACAGGAGGAACAAAATGGATCCCCAACTGGCATCCTCAATCGGTATCATCGGTGCATCCTTGGCTCTTGCCGTGGCCGCGGTCGGCTCGGTTCTGGGTACCGGAGCAGCGGGCCTGGCCGCTATCGGCGCCTGGAAGAAGTGCTATCTTCAAAGCAAGGCGGCGCCTTTTCTTCTGGTGGCTTTTGTCGGAGCCCCCTTGTCGCAGACCATTTATGGTATGATTCTGATGAATGCCATCAAGGATGCCACTCTGGAAAACCCGGCGGCCTGGCCGGCCTACCTGGGCGCCGGGGTTCTCGGCGGCATTGCCATGGCCATGTCGGCCCTGTTCCAGGGTCGTGCCGGTGCCGGTGCTGCTGACGCCTTGGCCGAAACCGGCAAAGGTTTCGGTAATTATCTTATGGCTCTCGGCGTTATCGAGACCGTGGCGCTGTTCGTCATGGTTTTTATCGGAGGGGTTTTGGCCTGATTTTCTGGTGTCGCTCGTTTCATAAGCCGACCTGCGCGGAGTCTCGCTGTGGGTCGGCTTTTGTTTTGCCTTGTACGGTCCGGCCTGTCCGGGGTGGCCGAATAGGGGTGGTTGCATGAAACCAAGACTAGGGGTGCTGGTTTTTTTCTGTCTGATGCTGGCCGGTTGCTGGAATTCCTGCAGTCGTCCGGCAACTATGGGATCTTTGCATCGGGACGGGATTCTTCGGGTCGCCACCCGCAATGGATCAACTACCTATTATCTGGATCGTCACGAGCAACCGATCGGCCCCGAGTACGACCTGGTCAGCGCATTTGCCTCTGCCCACGGTTGGCAGGTGGAATGGACCATGTACGACTCGACTGCCGAAGTTCTTCAGTCGCTGGAACACGGAACTACCCATCTGGCCGCTGCGGGACTGACGCATATGGCCGCCCGGGATGCCATATACGCCAGAGGTCCGGCCCATACGGAAGTTATTGAGCAACTGGTCTGTCATCGGGACAGGGTTCCTTTTCCCCGGACCCAGGAAGATCTTTCCGGACTTGACATCCATGTTACGGCGAAATCCAGTTATGTCGCTACCCTGTCCGACTTGCAGGAACAGATCGAAGGTATACGCTTTGTGGTGGACGAACTCCGTACGACGGAGATTCTGCTGTCTCAGGTTGCCGAGCAGAAGATTGACTGTGTGGTCGCCGATTCCAATATCGTCGAAGTGACTCGCCGCCATTGGCCTCATTTGCAGGTGGCGATGAATCTTGGCGACGGACAGAATTTGGGCTGGTATCTGCCGAAACAGAATCAGGAACTGGCCGACATGGCCCGGGAATGGATGAACAGCGAGGCAGGAAATCTGGCCCTACGGGCTATGGAGAACCGCTACTACAGTTATATTGGGGATTTTGATTTTGTGGATTTGCGGACTTTGCACCAGCGAATCGATGAACGTTTACCGCATTTTATGTCTGACTTTGTTCGCGCTGAAAAAGTCACCGGCATGTCGGCTTTGCTGCTGGCGGCTCTGGCCTATCAGGAGTCGCACTGGGATCCCGATGCCCGTTCTCCCACCGGTGTGCGTGGGATCATGATGCTGACTCTGCCCACCGCGGATTCGCTGGGAGTGAATCGGCTCGATCCGGGCCAGGCCATCATGGGTGGGGCGGAATATCTGGCGGAGTTGCACCGACGTCTGCCCGAAGCGGTTGTCGAACCGGATCGGACCTATCTGGCGCTGGCCAGCTACAATATCGGCCGGGGTCATTTGCTGGATGCCCGGCAACTGGCCCGGGATTTGGGGAAGAATCCCGATTCCTGGGCGGACATGCGGGAAGTGCTGCCCTTAAAGGCCGACAAGCGGTACTATCCGAGCACTCGGTACGGTTATGCCCGGGGTTATGAACCGGTGCACTATGTTCAGCGCATTCGAAATTACAAGGATGTGATCGTCGGGCGGATTGCCGGGACATCGCACACGCCGGCTACCTTGCTGTAGGGTTATTATTGCTATTCGCTGCTTGAAGATCGACCTCGTACACGCCGCACCCGCTTTAATCGGTCTCTAAAGGAAACATGTATGGACCTGATCCAAGTGACAGCTCTTGCCATTCTGCAGGGAATCACCGAATTTTTGCCCATTTCCAGTGCCGCTCATCTGATCTTGTTGCCGGCATTAACCGCCTGGGAAGATCAGGGGCTGGCCTTCGATATCGCCGTACATGTCGGCACCCTGACGGCGGTGGTGTTTTACTTTCGCCGGGATCTGCAGCAGATGACCCGAGACTGGGGACATTCCCTGCTCGGTGGTCAAACAACGTCTTCAGCGCGTCTGGCTTGGGGCCTGTTGATGGCGACGGTTCCGGTGGGGATTGCCGGTCTGCTGCTGAAATCCGTGGTAGAGCAACATCTGCGCTCCCCTCTGCTCCTTGCAGCCGCTCTCATCGTTTTTGGCCTGGTTTTGTCCTGGACCGACTGGCGACGTAAGGGTGAGCAGGATGAGTACAGTCTGACCTGGGCCGGCATGCTGTTTATCGGCTGTGCCCAGGTTCTGGCGTTGTTTCCCGGAACATCCCGGTCCGGGATCACCATTGCGGCAGCGCTGATGTTGGGCCTCAGCCGCGAGGGTGCGTCGAGATTTTCCTTCCTGTTGTCAATCCCGGTCATTTTTCTGGCCGGTGCCTTGCAGACCTGGCAACTGGCCCGTACCACGGTCGCCGTCGACTGGACCGCACTGTTTATTGGCGCTGCAATTGCCGCTGTCAGCGCTTATCTGTGCATTCATTATTTTATGACCTTTATTCGGCGCATTGGCATGCAGCCTTTTGTGGTCTACCGGATTCTTCTGGGAGTGGCGCTGATGGTGACTTTTGGAAGAATTTAGAGGGACGGGGGATAAAGCTCCTGTTGACTTTTCAGTTGAACCGCGGTAATAGTTTCAAGCCAGCGGACTTTCCCGGTGGAAGTCCTTTTATCAACCCTTTTTAGAGGCGCAAATGGACGAGGGCAGTAGGTACGGCTTCGAGCCGCAACAAGATTCGCCAAATACTCTATGCCTGTACATAGCGGATGTCCTCCCGTCACTTCTGAAGGTCTGATCAGACTATCGGGTGTGCCCCGGGTTCCGTTTTGTACGGAAAAACCCGGAGGTGCCCCGTGATCATCCAATCCGAAAAATTCACCGAACTTCTTACCCTGCTTCAAAACAATGATACCCGGGCGCTTCGCGATCGAAGCTTTGGTCTGCATCCCGCCGATCTGGGTTTTTTTCTGCAACAACTCCCTATTGAGCAGGCAGTTGCCTTTCTTGCGATTCTCAGCCCCTCTGAGAACGCCGAAATCTTTTCTCATCTGGAGCCGGAACATCAGCTGGAAATCTCGGCCGAGATTGCTGACGATCGTCTGGCTAAAATCATCTCCAAAATGGATGCGGACGATCGCGTCGACTTTATCCAGCAGCTTTCGGAAGAACGCAGTGAAGCGCTACTGCATCGTCTGGCCCAATCGGAACGGGAGGATATCCTCAAACTGGGTTCCTATCGAGAAGGAACGGCGGGCGCCGTCATGACTTCCGAGTACGCCACCCTTTCGCCGCACCTGACCGTGCGTCAGGCGCTGGACAAGCTGCGTCTCGAGGCTCCTGACAAAGAGACCATCTATTACGCCTATGTGATCGACGGGCAACGGCGTCTGCTGGGAATCGTGTCTCTTAAATCCCTGATTCTGGCCCGTCCTGAAGCCCTTATTGAACAGATCATGCATCGGGAACTTGTGACTGCCACTGTGGAAGAGGATCAGGAGGAGGTGGTTCGGAAAATGGCCAAATACGATTTGCTGGCGATTCCGGTCACCAACGGTAATGAAGCGCTGGTGGGGATTGTCACCTTTGACGATGCCCAGGACGTGGCTGAAGCCGAAAACACCACGGACTTTCACCGGATGGGGTCGGTCTCCCTGATGAGCGCCAATCCCCGTGATGCCGGCGTTCTGCTACTACTCGGAAAGCGCCTTCCCTGGCTGCTGATTTTGGTGTTTATGAATATTTTTTCCGGCGCCGGCATTGCCTACTTTGAAGAGACCATAGCTACTGCGGTGGCCCTGGTGTTCTTTCTGCCTCTCATTATTGACAGTGGCGGAAACGCGGGATCCCAGTCGGCGACCTTGATGGTGCGCGCCCTGGCGGTGGGCGACGTTCATGGCAAGGACTGGCTCAGGCTGCTGGGCAAAGAGGTTGTTGTGGCCCTTGGCATCGGCCTGTGTATGGGGTTTGCGGTCCACTTCATCGGACTTGTCCGCGGCGGCCCGGAGATTGCCGTGGTGGTGTCCCTGACCATGATTGCCGTGGTGATGGTCGGCAGTCTGGTCGGTGTGTCTTTGCCTTTTCTTCTGACCCGGGCCGGGCTCGATCCCGCCACATCCAGTGCGCCGCTGATCACCTCCATAGCCGACATAGCCGGGGTCCTTGTGTATTTCAGCATTGCGACCTGGTATCTCGGCCTGCACGCCGGCTGATAGCCGACCTGCTCCGGGTGCTCGCAAAGACAACAGGCCGCAAAACAAGGGCCTTATTCATCGGGAAGGAGATCGTGTGATGAGCGTAAAAGTCCGTATCATGCCCTGTCTGGACATGCAGGACGGTCGAGTAGTCAAAGGAGTTCATTTCGTCGACATTCGAGATGCCGGAGATCCGGTGGAATGTGCCCGCGCCTACTGTGAAAACGGCGCTGACGAACTGGCGCTGCTCGACATTACCGCAACGATTGAAGGCCGGGGGACCATGCTGGATGTGGTCGGAAGGGTAGCGGCCGCAACGACCGTGCCTCTCACCGTGGGCGGCGGAATCAGCGATGTCGTCACTGCCGAAGCCGTTCTCAAGGCCGGCGCCGACAAGGTTTCCGTCAGTAGCGCGGCGTTTCGCGACCCGCAGCTGATTTCCCGCCTGACTAAAGCTATCGGCGCGGAGAGGTTGACGGTGGCCATCGACGTGGATCGCAATCCGTCCTTGCCATCGGGGTATGAGGTCTATATTGACGGTGGTCGCACGGCAACGGGAGCTGACGCTATCGAATGGGCACGCCGGGTGGACGGCTATGGCGTACCGGTTATTCTGCCTACCAGCAAGGCCGGCGACGGTGCTCAGACCGGTTACGACCTGCCGGTGATTCGGGCCCTTCGAAAAGCGGTTTCGGCGGATGTGGTAGCTTCCGGTGGGGCCGGAAGCCTGGAGCACTTCTACGAAGCGGTGCAGGCGGGAGCGACCATTCTGCTGGCCGCCTCGATGTTCCATTACGGCAAGATTCAGGTCAGTGAACTGAAGGAGTATCTGCGCCAAAAAGGTGTTTCCGTCGCCTGATGGAAAGGCCCGTCGCTATCCCGGGCCGGAAGGATTGGGTGCAGGTCGGATGAAGGGGTGTGATTCTGCTCCGGGGCTCAGGAAGCGTTTGCAGACCGAGCCTGCCGGTAGGCTTCCATGGCTGCCGGAAAGGGTTGCAGGGCCCGCTCAAAAATTCCCAGGGCATAGGCGATGGTCAGACCATAGTTGCTGCTGGGCACACCGGCCTGCTGGCAGCGGATGATCCGGGACAGAACTTCCCGGCGGTTCCACATGCAGGAGCCGCAGTTGATAACCAGCTTGTAGGAGCTCAGGTTGTCGGGAAAGTCGTGGCCCTGCACGTGATGGAAATCAAGCTGGCCGCCAACATATTGCTGCAGCCAGCGGGGCAGCTTGACCCGGCCGATATCCTCGCCGATGGGGTGATGAGAGCAGGATTCGGCAATCAGGACACGATCGCCGGGCTGCAGGGATTCGATCGCCATGGTACCTCGCACATAGGCGGTCAGATCCCCTTTGAAGCGGGCAAAAAGAATGGAAAAAGAGGTCATGGAGATGGCATCAGGGGTATCGGCAGCCACTTTGAGAAAGGCCTGGGAATCGGTAATTACCAAGGCCGGCGGCCGTTTGAGACGATCGAGGGCGTCGCGCAGTTCCCGCTCCTTGACCACGGTACAGTAGGCATCGTTGTCGAGAAGATCCCGAATGCACTGCACCTGGGGCAGAATCAGCCGACCTTTGGGAGCCTCCATGTCGATGGGGACGACCAGCATGGCCATTTCGCCGGGGGGGACGAGGTCGCCGACGATGGTCGGCGGGTTGATGAATTCATCGGGTACGGTGCGGATCAGGGCCTGTCGAAGGTCGAGAATCCCGTCGCCCTGTTCTGCGGCGGTGGCCACCCAGGGTATGTCGCGTTCATCAAGTGCCGCTGTATGGGACGGGTCCAATGGCTGAAGATCGGTTTTGTTGAAAACCACCACCACCGGCGTCTGCCGTTCCCGCAAGGCTTCCAGGATACCTTCCTCAAACTCGCCCCACAGGCCTGTTTCGGCGACCAGCAAGCCGACATCCGCCCGGTCAAAGATCTGGCGGGTTTTTTGTACCCGCAGTTCGCCGAGGGATCCGACATCGTCGATGCCTGCCGTATCAATAAAGAGCACCGGGCCGATGGGCAGCAGTTCCATGGGTTTTTCCACGGCGTCGGTGGTGGTACCGGCGACGTTGGAGACAATCGACACGGACTGCCGGGTCAGGGCATTGAGCAGGGAAGATTTGCCCACATTGCGGCGGCCGAAGAGTCCGATATGCAGACGCATTCCTTTGGGAGCGGATTTCATCAGGGTTCCTTTTTGGCAGGGCTGCCGAGCCGGGTGACACTTTCAGGGGATATCAGCTGATCGAACTCTTCTTCGGTGACCAGGTTCCGTTCCAGTACCAACTGCCGAAGGCTGCCTCCCTGGTGACGCAGGATTCGAACCAGTTCGGTGGCCTGATCGTAGCCGATCAGGGGAACCAAGGCGGTGGCCATGGCCGTAGAATTTTCCACATTTCGCCGGCAGCGTGCTTCGTCGGCCTGCAGATGCTCCACACAGTGACGGCGAAAGATGTTGCAGGCGCCGGTCAGAAGTTCCAGGCTGCCCAGCAGGGCATCGGCTATCAGAGGCATGAAGGGGTTGAGTTCCAGATGGCCCATGGAGCAGGCGTGAGTGATGGCCTGGTCGTTGGCCATGACCTGGATGGCCGCCTGGGAGACCGCTTCGGGAATGACCGGGTTGACTTTGCCGGGCATGATGGAAGAACCCGCCTGCCGAGGCGGCAGGCGTAATTCACCGATCCCGGCAAGGGGGCCAGAAGAGAGAAACCGCAGGTCGGAGGCGATTTTGAGCAGGTTGGAGGCCAGGGCTTTGAGAATGCCGCTCACTTCAACGAAGACATCGGTGTTCTGGGTCGCGTCAATCAGGTTTTCCGCCCGAGCCAGGCCATAGCCGGTCAGGGAGCGCAACTGCTCGACCACGCGGAAGATATATTGGCGGGGGGCCGCGAGACCGGTACCGACGGCGGTGCCGCCCAGGTTGACGACCCGCAGCCGCTCTTCGCACTTGTAAATGCGCCAGCGATCCCGGGCCAAAGCGTCGGCATAGGCGGACATCTCCCGGCCCAGGGTGATGAGGGAGGCGTCCTGCATCTGAGTGCGGCCGATTTTGACCACATGAGCCAGGGCCTTTTCCTGGGACTGGAAGGTCTCCAGCAGAGCGACCACCTCATGCTCCAGAATCCGAAGCAGTCCGATGGCCGCGACTTTGAGGGCGGTCGGGTAGGTATCGTTGGTTGACTGGTGCCGGTTGAGGTCATCCATGGGGCTGACCACCGCATAGTTGCCCGGCTCCTGGTCGAGTAACTGCAGGGTTCGATTGGCCAGCACTTCGTTGACATTCATGTTGGTGGAGGTGCCGGCCCCCCCCTGCAGGGCGTCGACGCGAATATGTTCGTCGAGTTGCCCTTCCATCAGTTCACGGCAGGCCCCTTCGATGGCCCGGGCCTTGGCTTCCGGCCAGCAGCCCAGTTCACTGTTGGTCAGACAGCAGGCCAGCTTGACGGTGCCGTAGGCGCGTATCAGAGACCTGTGTACGGGCCGGCCGGACAAGGGGAAATTTTCCAGAGCGCGAACGGTGTGGATGCCGTACAGGGCCTGACAAGGGATTTCCCGTTGCCCGAGCAGATCTTTTTCGATACGACAGTCGCCCATCTCAGAAGTAGATATCCCGCACATGGCGCTGTTTGATCTCTTCAAGCTGCTTGATGGTTCGCTGCTTCATGTCCCCATCCTCCATGCGCTGCAGTTCCTCGCTGATCAATTTTTCTCCGACTCGGCGGGTTTCCGGGCTGGCGTAGTCCATGAGGTATTCCTGCAGGGTCAGCAAGGCGTTGGGGGTGCAGAAGCGTTTGATAAAACCGGGAATGCTGAATTCCATAAAGTGCTCACCAGTGCGCCCGCTACGATAACAGGAGGTGCAGAAACTGGGCACGTAGCCGTCACTCATCAGTTGGCACATCACGTCGTCCAGGGAGCGGATGTCGGCAAGAGAAAATTGCTCCCGTTCCATAACCTGGGCGTCCCCGGCTTCGGTATAACCGCCCAGTTCGATGCGGCTGCCTGCATCAATCTGGGAAACACCGAAGGACATGAGTTCGCGGCGCAGCTCCGGTTTTTCCCGGGCGGTCAGAATCAGCCCGGTGTAAGGAACCGCAAGCCGCAGAATGGCAATGATCCGCTTGAATTCAGCATCCGTGGTAAAGAACTTTTCGTCAAATTCCACTCCCGAGGCCGGCCGCAAACGGGGAAAACTCAGGGTGTGCGGACCGACGTTGAAACGTTCCTGCAGGTAGAGGGCATGCCTCACCATGGCCAGTACTTCAAAGCGCCAGTCGTAGAGGCCGAACAGAACTCCCAGTCCCACGTCGTCACAGCCGGCTTCAAAGGCGCGGCTTAAGCCGTCCAGGCGATATAGATAGTTGCCTTTGCGGGTATTGTCGGGATGCATGGCCGCATAGGTGGCGTGGTGATAGGTCTCCATAAAGATCTGATAGGTACCGATCCCGGCATCCTTGACCTTGCGGTAACCCTCAATATCCAACGGCGCTGCATTGATGTTGACGCGACGGATCTCGCCGTGACCGGATCGCACCGAGTAGACGTTGCGAACCGTCTCGGCGATAAAATCAGCGTCGTAGCGGGAATGCTCGCCAAAGACCAGAATCAGCCGCTTATGCCCGAAATCTTCCAGGGCGGTGACTTGCTGACGGATTTCTTCGGGGGTCAGAGTTCTCCGTATGGCCTGAAAATTGGAGCGTTTGAAGGCACAGTAGGTACAGTCGTTGATACAGTCGTTGCCAATGTAGAGGGGAGCAAAAAGAACGATCCGGTTACCGTAGACTGTTTCCTTGAGTTGCCGGGCGGCGGCAAAAATTTCCTCGTGCAATGCCGGGTCGTCGGCACAGACCAGGGCTGCGGTCTCCTCGACGCTGAGGGCTTCTTTACTGAGACTTTTGGCGATAATCTCACGAATCCGTGTCGCCGAGGGTTTCTTTGTGCCAAGCAGGCCGTGAAGATAATCCTCGTCGATAAAATCGACAGCGTTGGTACTCAGATTCATGGAAGGTAAGGACATGGCGAGACTCTCTTTCTACAGGGGTCAGCAGTCTTTCAGCAGGTTGGGCGAATCGCCCCGGCCGCTACCGATAGTGCGGCCCAGAGCGCGAATCTGACTCAAGGCACCGGCAATACTCTGCTCCGCCGCTTCGGTGCTGGCCGCTTTGGCCGGATAAATCTCGTACATGCGCCGATATTTCTGCGGTGTCAGATTGGGCATCACGATGTTTGCGCCACGTTGCAACCCCAGCTCTCTTCCGGCGGGACCGTCAAGAGTCGCCAGCGCAGTGGTACTGGGAATGTTGGCCCGGGGGCAGATCAGACGAGCCAGGGCCAGCACCCGGTAGCCCATTTCAACAGTATTGGGAACCTGTTCGCCATCAGCCAGAAGAAAACGCTCACTGTGCTGTGCAAGGGGCGTGTCGGGGTGAGGAATGTAAGGTCCAACTCCGATCATGTCGAGATCCAGGGAGCCAAATCGTTCGATATCCGCCACCAGGGAATCGAAGCTCTGCCCGGGGATGCCCACCAGGATACCGCTGCCGACTTCGTAACCCGTTTCCCGCAACAGCCCGAGTAGCGCCAGCCGATCGCTGCGACGTCCCGGCAGGCTCGGGTGGATGGTGTCGAAAAGTTTGTCATCCCCCGTTTCAAAGCGCAGCAGATAGCGATCGGCTCCGGCTTCACGCCAGAGTCGGTAATCCGCTTCATCCCGTTCGCCCAGGCTCAGGGTAATGGCCAGATCGGTGTCGCGCTTGATGGCACTAATGACCTCGGCAATCCAGGAAGCGGCAACAGATTCATCTTCACCCGCCTGCAGCACCAGAGTGCCGAAGCCGGCCTCGACGGCGATCCGGGTACAGTCCAGGATTTCCTCCGTTGTCATAAGATAACGAGGCACCTTGGAATTGGCAAGCCGGATGCCGCAATAAAGACAATTACGGGTGCACCGATTGGAAACTTCCACCAGGCCACGCAGATGAACGGCGTCCCCTACATGCTGACGACGGACGGCGTCGGCCTGACGCCAGAGTTCGTCAAGATCATGGGGGTTGGTGGTGGTCAGCCAGTGGCGGATCTGGTTTCGATCGGGAGACGTGCAGGACGTCGACATGGAAACATCTCTCCGTAATAACAGTGATGCACTTTTGAAAAAAATTGTTAGGAGTTGGCACCAGGAAAACCCGTCGGCCGAATGCCGTTACTGCCAAAAAGGAAAAGTGGCCGGACCCGAACGGGGAGGGTTCAGGCCCAGCCAAATAACCCAGTGGAAAATTGCTTTTCCGAAATCAACTTTCCACTGGGCAAAACGTAGTAGGTTGCGCCTGCTACATGGCGTCCCGCAGAAAGGGATGCTCGAGCAAAGTTGAAAAGATCTGAAAACGGGCCGGATGATCCCTCATCCGGCCCGTTTTCCTTTCACTTACAGGCTTGTCTCAACAAGACCTTACATCTTCTCACGCTCGAAATAGTGCGTGTGCAGCAGCTTATGGGCCTTTTCGCTGAGCGGCTTGCCGAGATACTTCTCATACAACTCAACAATGTAGGGGTTCTCATGGGACTTGCGCTGCGGTTTGCCGGCGTCTTCGTTGTAGAGAACCTGGTTGCGCTTTTTAAGAATTTCCATGTCGCCGTGGTGGTAGGGCTGACCGCCGCCGCCGATGCAGCCGCCGGGGCAGGCCATGATCTCGATGACATGGAACTGTTTTTCGCCGCTCTTGACCATTTCCAGCAGCTCGCGGGCATTGCCGAGACCGGAAGCTACACCCACGTTGAGGGTGTGGGGGCCCACTTGAATTTCAGCGGTTTTGACCCCGGTCAGGGTACGCACGGCTTCAAACTCAACGGAAGGAAGGGTTTCGCCCGTTGCAACTTCGTAAGCGGTACGCAGAGCTGCTTCCATAACCCCGCCGGAGTTGCCGAAGATTGGAGCCGCGCCGGTGGAGAAGCCGAGCGGATTGTCGAAATCCTCGTCCGGCAGCTTGGACAGATCGATGTTCATCTGTTTCAGCAGGTGACCCAGTTCACGGGAGGAAATGACGATGTCGACGTCCGGATTGCCGTTGACGGCAAATTCGGGACGAGAGGCTTCGTATTTCTTGGCCAGACAGGGCATGACCGAAACCACGACCATCTTCTCACGGGGAATGCCCAGCAACTCGGCGTAGTAGCTCTTGGCGATGGCACCGAACATCTGCTGCGGTGACTTGGCCGTCGAAGGGATTTCAAGCAGTTCCGGGAACTGGTGCTCAAAGAATTTGACCCAACCCGGACAGCAGGAGGTCATGATGGGCAGTTTGACGTTCTTGTCGCCGTCGAGAAACTTCTGCAGGCGATCAAGAAACTCGGAGCCTTCTTCCATGATGGTCAGGTCGGCGGCGAAGTCGGTGTCGAACACATGGTCGAAGCCGAGCATGCGCAGAGAAGCAGCCATCTTGCCGGTAAAGGACTGACCGGGCTCCATGCCGAAGGCCTCGCCGATGGCGGACCGCACCGCGGGGGCGGTTTGAACCACGGTAACCAGTTCGGGATCGACAAGGGCCTGAATGACCTTCCAGGTGTGGTCGTGTTCCACCAGGGCGCCGACGGGACAGACCTGGGTGCACTGGCCGCAGTTGGTGCAGGCGCTGTCTTCCAGGTTCATTTCAAAGGCCGGAGCGACGACTGCGTCAAAACCGCGATTGACCCCGGAAAGGACACCGCAGGTTTGAACCTCGTTGCACATGGTTTCACAACGGCGGCACATGACGCATTTGTCCATTTCGCGAATAATGGACGGAGAGATGTCTTTGCGGAAGGTGGACATGACTCCTGGATAGCTGATATCGCGAATGCCGAAGTTTTCGGCCAGTTCCTGCAGATCACATTCGCCGGATTTGGCGCACACCAGACAGTCCTTGGGATGGTTGGAAAGCAGCAGTTCCAGAACCGTGCGACGGGCCAGCAGAACGCGCATGGTGTTGGTCTTGACGACCATACCGTCCATGACCGGAGTAGCGCAGGCGGGAGCCAGATTGCGGCGGCCCTCCACTTCCACAACACACACTCGGCAGGAAGCGGCCATGTTGTTGTACTTCATGACGTCGAGGTTCAGAAAACACAGAGTCGGAATCGTGATATCCAATTGCTTGGCGGCATCAAGAATCATGCTACCGGCAGGCACTTGAGTGGTCTTGCCGTCGATGGTGATATTCATCATAGACATTTGAGATGTCTCCTTTTTTAACGTTTGATGATGGCGTCGAATTTACACTTGTCGAGACAGGCGCCGCACTTGATACAGGCCGCCTGGTCGATGACATGCACTTCCTTCACCTTGCCGCTGATGCAGTCCACCGGGCAGATCTTGGCGCAGAGCGTACAGCCAACGCACTTCTCGTCCACCACTACGAACTCCAGCAGGCTGGAACAGACGCCGGCCGGGCACTTCTTGTCGATAACGTGGGCCTTGTACTCGTCTTCAAAGACGCGCATGGTCGACAGAACCGGGTTGGGCATGGTCTGACCGAGGCCGCACAGAGCGGTGTCTTTGATGGCCACAGCCAGCAGCTTCAGGTTCTCGATGTCGTCCATGGTGCCCTGTCCCATGGTGATCTTGTCCAGGGTTTCGTAGATGCGCTTGGAGCCGATCCGGCAGGGGGTGCACTTGCCGCAGGTCTCATCCATGGTGAAGTCGAGGAAGAACTTGGACACCGCAACCATGCAGTCGTCCTCGTCCATGACGATCATGCCGCCGGAACCCATGATCGATTGGCAGGCGGCCAAGCTCTCGTAGTCGATCTTGACGTCAAGATCCTTGTAGGTCAGGGCGCCGCCGGAAGGTCCGCCGGTCTGAACCGCCTTGAACTCTTTGCCCTTGGCCACGCCGCCGCCGACATCCATAATGACTTCACGCAGGGTGATGCCCATGGGAACTTCGATCAGACCGACGTTGTTGATCTTGCCGGCCAGGGCGAATACCTTGGTGCCTTTGGTGGTCTCGGAACCGATCTTGTTGAACCAGTTGGCTCCCTTGACGATGATGGCCGGAATTGCCGCCAGGGTTTCGACGTTGTTGACGATGGTCGGCTTGCTCCAGTAGCCCGATTCGGCAGGGAAGGGCGGTTTGGTGTAGGGCTCGCCCCGCATGCCTTCCATGGAGTTGATCAGAGCGGTTTCCTCGCCGCAGACAAAGGCGCCGGCGCCATACTTGATGTCCAGGTCGAAATTGAAGTCGGAACCGAAGATGCCCTTGCCCAGCACACCTTTTTCCTCGGCCTGCTCAATGGCGATTTTAAGACGTTTGATGGCCAGCGGATATTCGGCACGAATATAGATAGTGCCCTTGTTGCCGCCGATGGCGTAGGCACCGATGGCCATGGCTTCCAGCACGCTGTGCGGGTCACCTTCAAGAATGGCGCGGTCCATAAAAGCACCGGGGTCGCCTTCGTCGGCATTACAAACGACATATTTGGTGTCAGACTTGTAACCGGCAGCAAAGCCCCATTTGACGCCCGTGGGGAAACCGGCGCCGCCACGGCCGCGCAGGCCGGAAGCCTTCATTTCGTCAATGACCTGTGTCGGGGTCATTTCCTCGATACATTTGGCCAGGGCCAGGTAGCCGCCGGCAGCGATATAGGAATCGATGTTCTCCGGATCGATGAACCCCGAATTCCGGGTTGCAATTCTGATCTGCTTTTTCTCGGACATGGTAAGTATCTCCCCCTTTATTAAAGAACGACCCGTTCGTAGCCTACCGGAATGACACCGTCGAGCAGTTCGCCGTCCTTGATGTATTTCTGCACCAGGAGCTTGGCTTTATCCGTGTCGAGGTACCCGAATACCACCGGCTCTTTGCCCGGCAGGGTGATTTCCACGGTCGGCTCGGCGTAGCAGAAGGTCATACAGCCGGACTGCATGAAATTAACATCCAGACCCAGGGAGGCCACTTCGGCCTTCATGGCTTCCATGATGTCCCGTCCGCCGGAGGCGACGCTGCAGGTGGCGAGGGAGACGTTGACGAGAGGCTTGCCGGTTTGGGTCTCGGCCGCAGACTGCAACTCTTCCCGTAATTTTTTCAGATCTGTGATTGAATTGAGCTTTGCCATGTTAAGAATCTCCTGTCTTATGAAAAATCTGCAATGATGCCTTTGACCATGTCAGGAGTCACCTTGGCGTAGACTTTCTCGCCGATCATGACCACGGGAGCCAGGGCGCAGGCCCCGACGCAGCGCAGACAGTCGATGGAAAACTTGCCATCGGGAGTAACCTCGCTGACTTCAATACCACCAAGCTGCTTCTGGAATGAATCAACCACCTTTTCGGCGCCGACAACGAAGCAAGCGGTACCCATGCAGATGGAGATAGGGTACTTACCCTTGGGAATCTGGGTAAAGAAAGTGTAGAAGCTGACCACGCCGTAGACCTTGGCAAGAGGATCGCCCATCTGCTGTGCGACGAACTCCAGCACTTCGCGGGGCAGGTAGCCGAACAGGCTCTGGGCTTTGTGCAGCACGGTGACCAGGTGACCTTCTTTTTGCGGAAGCGTGTCGACGAAAGCAGCAAGCTTCTGGTAGAGCTCCTTTGGCAGCGTTGCGCGGTCGGGGATTTTACAACCGCCGGACTTCTGACATGTGGACGTTTGCATGTTGATTATCCTCTCCTTTTTTATGGCCAGATAACGTATCTGGGCTGGGTTGACAAAAAAGCCAACAAACATATCGTCAGCAGCACGCCTTGCCATTCGAAACCCTGCCGGGGCTTTCGCCGCTGTGCCGATACTGCAGAAAACCCCAACAGTCATCCGTCAAGAAATGACCGTCGTGTTGCGTGTGCTGGCGGGTGTCCTCTGCGAATTGGTCGTTCGGAGTAGAGTTTCCAACCACCACAGAAAAACTGGCGCATCCAGATCGACATCTGCTTCCGAAACCCTAAACCCCGATCGCAAGGATTCTTGGGTTTTCGGAACATCTTGCCGGGGCCGTTGCTGTTGCCCCGCGGATTCTACGCGTCGCCGATCCTCAAAAATGTCGCTTGTTATTTCACGGGAGCATCCCATCCGGGTTGAAGACCACTGCTGACGGTTCCTTCAGATAACTGTCGTCATCCATCCAAGGTTCAAATCCCGGCTTATGGAAACTCCAATTTGGAGAGGCCAAACCTTTCATTGTCCGGATCCGCGCGGTATTCAATGTACAGCCGCGATCAGCCAACCGACTCCGTGCAGTTCGATCATAAGGCGATTATGATTATCTGTACTGGTGGGGGTTGCCAGGTGTCCGTGCACGAGCAGTCCACATCTTTCATTTTGTCATGCTGTCGCTTTGAAGACCGAAAGCTTCATGCAGAAGATGTTATCCATGCTTGGAGAAAACCGTCGGTGCGGATCTGCAGATTGCGACAGTAGGTGTTTGCAATGCTCAAAAAATCCAAAAGCCGTTCTGTCTCCGTGATAATCCTTGCTGTTAACAGCGGTTCCACGATGTCGCCGCCGGCATTTCAGCGGGCTGTCTACGTTGCCGGTGGCGGCTTTGTCACTGGGCGTGTGTCGATCTGACCGGCCGGCAACAGCTGCAGACTGCTCTAAGGAATTGTCAGTTTACGCGAGCGACAGGACATGCATCAGCTTCAGACAGAAGCTTTTCTACCTGTTCTGTTTGATCAGCCGGATAGAAATCAGTATCCAAACCACTCCGTTTCTACATAAAGGAGGCAAAGAAGTCAAGACCTCAATTTTCACTTTTCTTCGGATGCGGTTCGGATCAAGATTTTTCAGCAGGGATCGCTTGAAACTTATGCAACAGGGTTGTGGGTACGGAAGGAGGCGGGGCGGCGTCCCCGGCTTCAGGGAAAGGGCTTCGAAGGGTTTTTTGTCTGGTTTTTCAGCTGGATGGTATGGATATCATTTTAACCTTGTTCTGTTTTTCTGAATTTATTTTCACAGGGAAGAAATTCCAGCCATCGGTTGGAAGAAGGCTGGGCATGGCCATTTTTCAGCGATCCTGAAAGGTGTATCGGGAATTTCTTTAAAGCAAGACCCTTCTGCGCGGAGTGCTTTTGAGATGGTTTGTATGTTGTGGAAGGGTGTAGCGAATTGGTCTTGATTTCTGACCGATTTTGAATGGATTATAATGGTGCTTGAATCAGACCGGCGCCCTTTACGGAATACCTGGTTTATGAGAGTATCCCAGCCCGGTGAGATTCTGATGAAGATTCAAGGTGCTTTGATCACCAGTTTTCTGCGACAGTCTGGTATTTTTTTGTAGCGATGACGTCCGGGAGTCGGGCCGGTAGTGTTGCGTTAATTGGTTTTCTTCCGGAAACGGTCCTTTTGATTCAGGCCATCCCTGGCCTTCACCCTTCGCGCGGCCAGGGGCTGTCTATTTCCTCTATCCATGTTGAACTGTGTGGCGTACCGATGTACGCCTCCGCACAAGGCCTTGATTTTCTTGTCACAAGGAAAAATTGCTCGTTTCCCATAGGAAAATTGCTCTATCCATTCGGAGTTTTCGGATGGATACCAATTAATCTGGGTTGGAGGATGGAGATCCTTATGATGTCCGAGTGGATTGAGTTGGCGGCCAGAGGAGCTGTTTTTGTCATTGAATTCATCGGCATTTCCATTATTGTCTGCTTCGCTCTGGAAGGTTTGATCAGCGCAGTGAGAGATCTGTTCGCTCGAAAAGAGAAAAAATTGATTTTCAGAGTTCTTCGCTATCGCCTTGGCGGCGGCATTTTGCTGGGGCTGGAATTTCTGATTGCTGCCGATATCATCCGTACGGTCACAGTCGATCTAACATTTCAGTCTGTGGGGATCCTGGCGATGGTGGTGCTGATTCGAACGTTTTTAAGTTTTGCTTTGGAAGTAGAACTGACGGGTCGCTGGCCCTGGCAGAAGAGATCTGTCGATAGTAGCGCAAATAATTTGTAATCGACATGGGCTTTTTTGATATGAATGTGCAAGACAGGGTTGTTTTTATTACCGGAGCCGCCTGGGGGATCGGCCAAGCTCTGGCGGCGGCCTTTCTGGACACCGGTGCCCGGGTGGCTTTTATTGATCGTGACGGCCAAGCAGGCAGAGCTGCGGAATGGGAATTGGCGACGCGGGGTAATGTGCGTTTCATTGAGGCCGACGTCAGCGACGAGGTGGCGGTGGCCCTTGCGGTGGAACAGGTCCTTGATCGCTTCGGCCGACTGGATGTGCTGATCAATAATGCCGGCCTTTGCCTGCGCAAGCCGCTGCGGGAATTAAGCCTGGCCGAATGGCAACGGGTGTTGGACGTGAATCTTACCGGGGCTTTTCTGTGCGCCCGGGCCTGTGCCGGTGAGTTGATGCGTCGCAAAGGGGTTATCATCAATATCGCTTCTACTCGGGCCGTCATGTCGGAAGCCGATACGGAGAGTTACGCGGCCAGCAAGGGCGGGCTGGTCGCGCTGACCCATGCTCTGGCGGTGAGTCTTGGTCCCGATGTTCGGGTCAACAGTATCAGCCCAGGCTGGATCGACGTCAGTGTCTGGCGTCCGGGCGGCTTCCAGGAGAAGCTTTCCGAGGCTGACCATCGCCAGCATCCGGCGGGTCGGGTCGGGGTGCCGGCGGATGTGGCCCGTCTGGCTCTTTTTCTGGCTGATCCGTCCAACAATTTTCTGACAGGCCAGAATCTGACCCTTGATGGCGGCATGACCCGAAAGATGATTTATCAGTGAAGCCAACGGTGGCCTTTGCTTTTACCCTGCAGCTGATCGAAGCGACGATTACGGCAGGGTTTTTTCGCCCCGCAAAGGAACCTGTTCGGCACCTGGCAGCCTCTGTTGACAGTTTGCTACAGTGCGTTTAATGTTGACCGCCATCTTTTCGGAAAGCGGCCCGTTGTGAGCGGTTTTGTCGGGTTTTCGGACTATTTTTTATTGCCGCCGGGTTTTGGCGGGTTGCGACAGAAAAGGAAAGTACCATGCTATCGAGTCGTTTTGTTGTCACGGTCATCGGTCTGGACAAGGTAGGCATCGTTGCCGAGGTCTCCCGAGTGATGGCCGAGCATCAGGTGAATATCGTCGACATCAGCCAGACCATTATGAGCGATCTGTTTACCATGATCATGTTGGCCGAAGTCAAAGCGCAAGCCTTTGATCTTGCGGCGTTCCAGGCGGCCATGTCGTCCGTCGGCGGGAATCTGGGGGTTGAAATCAACGTGCAGCATGAAGACGCCTTTCGCTTCATGCACAGGATCTGAGGAGACCGCCCATGTTCATTCAGCCCGAAGAGATCCTTGAAACCATTCAGATGGTGAACCGCCAGCATCTGGATATTCGCACCGTGACAATGGGCATCAGCCTGCGGGGCTGCAGCCATCCGAACATCGAAACCTTCAACCGAAATATCTATGAGCAGATTCTGCGCTGCGCGGAAAGGCTGGTGAGTACCACGGAAGAAGTTGAACGTCTCTACGGGATTCCGGTGATCAACAAGCGGATTTCCGTCACACCCATCGCCCTGGTCGCAGAGAGTTGTCACGCGGATGATTATCGTTCCGTGGCAGAAACTCTCGACCGTGCGGCGCAGGAGGTCGGCGTAGATTTTATCGGCGGGTTCAGCGCCCTGGTGCAAAAGGGCATGACCAAGGGCGATGGCAACCTGATTCGGTCCATACCCGAGGCCCTCGCCGCAACCCATAAAGTTTGTGCGTCGGTGAACGTGGCAACGACCAGTGCGGGCATCAACATGGACGCGGTGGCACTGATGGGGAAGATCATCAAGCAGACGGCGGAATTGACCGGGGATTTTCAGGGTATCGGCTGCGCCAAACTGGTGGTGTTTGCCAACGCTCCCGAAGACAACCCCTTTATGGCCGGTGCGTTTCACGGTGTTGGCGAGCCGGATCTGGTGATCAATGTCGGCGTCAGTGGTCCCGGGGTGGTTAATGCCGCGGTGCGTTCCCTGGTGAATCCCGATCTTGGCGATATTGCCGAATGCATTAAGAAGACGGCTTTTAAAATTACCCGTATGGGGGAAATGGTGGGCAAGGAGGTGGCGCGGCGCCTTGCTGCGCAATTCGGAGTACTCGATCTGTCCCTGGCACCGACACCGGCCGTCGGCGACAGCGTGGCGGCCATTCTTGAAGCCATGGGGCTGGAGAGTTGCGGCACCCACGGTACCACTGCCGCTCTGGCACTGCTGAACGACGCGGTGAAGAAGGGGGGCGCCATGGCCTCATCCTCTGTCGGCGGCCTGAGCGGGGCGTTTATTCCGGTGAGTGAGGATCAGGGAATGATTCGTGCGGTTCAGCGGGGTTCTCTGAGCCTGGATAAACTGGAAGCCATGACCTGTGTCTGCTCCGTGGGTCTGGACATGATCGCCGTACCTGGGGAGACTTCGGCAGCCACTATCGCGGCGATCATCGCCGACGAAATGGCCATTGGCATGATCAATAAAAAAACCACCGCTGTGCGGATTATCCCCGTTCCGGGAAGCCGGGTAGGAGACATGGTGGAATTTGGCGGCCTGCTCGGTACGGCACCGGTCATGGCGGTGCATAATTTCGGCTCAGATGATTTCATCGCCCGGGGGGGGCGGATTCCGGCTCCCCTTCAGTCCCTGATCAACTGACCATTTTTCCCTGTCGCCAAAAC